>QNBE01000034.1 GCA_003645615.1 Caldifarciminota bacterium | reverse complement strand
TGAGAATACTTAATTTTCGCTACGATTTTCCCTGCAGGTGAGACAAAATGAACTTCCTTGGGTCGCTCTACCTGTTGCTCATCCTTCTCAGTCACCACCTCAATCCGATAACCCCTCTCCTGTGTTACTTCAAGAGTGTCCCCTCCCCCAGCGTAGATCGTGCCCGCCAGGAGAGTCATTAAGACCACCAGAACAGCAAAAATAACCCTACTTCTCATCTCTCCTCCTTGTCCTGTGGAATGTTTACTATTCCACTGGGGCCTTCCCCGCCTCTGGCGGGAGGTTATAGCTCTTCTCAACTCCATACTGCCTACTCCATACTGCCTACTGCCTACTTGTTCATACGTCCTCCGGCTTTCCATCCCGATCACCATCCAATTTTACGCCATTAATGTCCATCACCCCCTCAGTAACCGTCACCTCATAATCCTCCAGAAACTCTAAGTCATGCTCCGGATCAGTCAAAGTTAAGGTAACTGTCTTCCCGCTGGCGTCCCAGCTTGTGGTGAACCCACCCTGAAGCGGGGGATCAAAGAGGACCGTCCCCTCATTGATACTGCCCCTGTCCATCTCCTTGCTGAAGGTGATCACGATGTCAGTGCTGATGTCAACCCCCTGCTCCTTGTCCGATGGGGTGGTGGAGACAACGACCGGATAGGAGGCCCGAATCTCAAACGACCAGAAATACAGATCCTCAAAATTTTTATTTACCTTTTTATTTACCGCATGCACTTCAACTGTATGCTCACCATCTTTAAGATTTTCTCCAGGAGTAAATTTAAGACGTTTGCCATCTTGTATCTGCTCAGTGACAAAATTTACTGCTTTCCCATCCAGAAGCATTAAATCTGGAATAATGTCGCCTGATCCAGTCACCTCGACGGAAATCGTAGGCTTTGGATCGGTTATTTCTTCACCATCAGAAGGAGTTTCCTTTGCAAATTGCGGAAAGATAGAATATGGCTCATAACCAGGAAGTTCACTAAATGGTCTATATGGATTTAGAATTATACCTGGTGGAGTAGCTTCAATCGTAGTTACTCTACCATTCTGAGGAACGCTTAATACCAATACAACATGAACATTCGGTTTATTGAGAATGTCCCCGGGCTTTAATTTATTTTTATCATCAAGTTTTAAGGATATATTGGCAAGCCCTACAGTATTATACCGGGAAATTTCCCAGCAGGCGGAAACAAATGCCGAACAGTCAATACCAGCAAGCTTTTCGGCAGGTAAAATGCCATCGGGTTTGCCATACTCTTTTAGCCAAACTGACTTAGTATTCTTTCCACCCGCACAATCGCCTGATCTGATTCGAGCCAAAAATTGCCCTTTACTATCCACTCCACCATAAACATAAGCTTCAACATAGTAAGAACCAGGAACAGTCCAATCACTATAATATATTCCGTAATATGGGAAATGTGCGGTGTCCTTCTGTGGACTCCATTCGTCAATAATCTCCCAGATTACTCCATTTGAGTAAATTTCATCTCGAGTTATCGTAAAAACCAAGGATGGCAAGAGAGCGATACCTACTAATGGAATTAACTTCGTTCTCATTTCGCCCCCCTTTCTTTAACCTTAAGGCAGACTACTTGCCAACCTGCTGATTCATATAAATATGGACTCCCAGGCTTTGGAATCCTCTCCCAATAGTAAATATTGCCGAACTTGTCGATCTGCCAGTAGCTTAGAAGATAGGATAAACCTTCAATTCTGACTCTACACAATGCTGAGTGTGTGAAAGGATCAAGTCGGCATATCTCTCCATTGTACCCTGGGTTATATCCCGGGTTTAAAATTGGTGACAAAACGGTAACAGCACCCTTGCCGTCGTAATACAGTCCCGAAGGGAGGTATAGATGTGGAATCGGTTTAGGAACGCAGACAATGATCGTATCGCTTATATTTTTAAATTGTATGTTTTGGCTTTGAGCATCAGTTATTTTAATTGTAAATCGCTTAGCACCTCGGTTAGCCACAATCGTCTGTGGGAACATCTTTAAATGCAATAATTGAAGCTCCCGCTCAAACTCCTCACTATTAGCAAAAAGGTAACTTTCATCTATTACCGAATTATTTTTCTGATCGTACCTTAATAATACGGGCTTCCGAAGAAGACGACCCTTGGAAGTCGTAAATGACATACCAGCCAGATAAAGGGTCCCCAGTGAATCAAAATATATCTTATCCACTCTTACTGTAGCAAAACTGAAGCCGTCTTTGTTCCATGTTTTTTCGATTCTTCAACCTCTTCTTTAGTTGCCCGCCGAAACGTCTCAACCTTTAAACTCGAGATCAATCTACCAGTTTCTAAATCAAATATCTGAAGACGATTGTTGAAAGTGTCTAATAGATATGCAACTTTACCATCTCTGCTCACCGCAAATCCGGAAGGATAGTCAGGATCACCTTCCCACATCGTAAAAGCAAACTCGGTCGGTCCGGGATTCGTTTTACCACCTTCAAGAAAGAAAGTCCCTCTCAGCAGAACTTCTTTTACATAAGTCTCAGGATAAGTTCCTAATTCCTCAATATTCACCATTGAAGTTGGTTCGGCATATCGACTCCTAATCATCTCTCGATACCATTTCTCCTCAGTCTGGATAAAACTCACATTTCGCTGTTCCAGCTCACTCAGTTGAACCTCAACCGAAAGAGGTTTATACCAGCTCAATTGACTGAAAAATGCCCTCAGCTCAGGACTGGAAAATATTCGTCCATGCCGGGCATAGATCTCATTCCTCAAGAGCCTTAAATACCACAAAATTGCCTCATCATCACCTACTATCCCAAGATCATAACATGGCCTATGAACATAACCCTTACTATAAACCCTTTTATCTCCCTCATATACTTTCTTCTCAAAAAAATCCAACAGAGTGGAGTTACCCTCCTCCCCTCCCCCATAAACCAGACTCACAACCAGGGAGAAAACCAAAACCCCAAGAATCATCCTACTCATTTCTCCTCCTTCATTCCTCATATATCGGGTTAACACAGTTAACCCCTAAGATTTGCCTTGTTTTCATGCCATCAGTAGTAAGGATTGAATCATGAGTATCGTAATCACCGCACAAGGTTCTTTTTTCAAACTTTCCGTATTCGCTGAAGCCTTTTTCATCCTCAAATGCTGGCCCCAATTTTTTTACCATGACAGGTTCAAAATCACTGGCATCCCTCCCAATGATCACATGGATCTTACTCGGCAAGATCCGTTCATTGTCAGTCATAGGATCCCGATAGGAATAAAGCAACGCCATCCGCTCCTGAGGGGAGTAGTATACAATCCTGTCATCGACAATTACTTGAGGAGTTATTCCCTCTGTCTTCAAAACCGTCTCAATCACTGCCGCTATCCAGACAATATTTAACCTCGGATTATCACCAGTCACCCGTTTACCTCCTTAAAGGAGAGAATAATCCAACTTTGAAATAAATACCCGAAGGATACCATTCTAATGGCGGCCCCCATCGATATCCCTTGTATTCCTTCACAAACCCCAGCCTAAACGAGGGTGATAACTCAAGCATCAAGGTATTCCTGATCCTCAACCGGACACCAAATGCATAAGAGACACCACCTCCTTGAACCAATTCCGCTTCCTTATGTAAGTATCTCCACAAATAATATTCAATCTGGAATCTATAAAAATGAACTGCTTTCCTCTCAAAACTCTTCTCTACACCTAAACAGACCGGGATACACCAGGCCCCCTTCCAGAAATAAGACTTACTTGCATCATCCCAGGCACGATATTTCCATGGCCATAGATACCCACTGCCCATCACCAATTTAAACCGCTGGCCAATTTTATATCCTATGCTAATCTCAACTGAATTCAACCAATATAAAGCTCTCACTGGATCCATAGAAACACCTTCTCCCGGATACAATCTGTGAAAGTAACTCCCTGACAAGCATATTCCAGGATTATAACTGACCGTTACACTCCATTTCTCTAAACCTTTCTCGAGTTTACCAAGAGAGGTATCTCCCCTAATGGCCAAACCCAAAATACAACTCCCCATTGACATCATGCAACATCCGAATCTAACCAGGTTATCTTCTGCAGCTATATAATCTATATAATAAGATTCCACATTGTTTTCGTGCTGTACTGGTCTCGACCAGATCCTCGGCTTAAACGGCACTCCCTGGTCCCAATTACCGGTCAGAATGATCACCAGAATCAAACTCACACCACCTCCAATTTTATACTAAAGCCTAACCGAGGACTTTAGTATGTAAAGTGAAAAATCTCGACCGGGAAGCCGCTCCTGGAATAAATCTTAAAATCGCTCAATTTAGGTAATAATTTCTTAGAGGTATTTCAGAATCCGTCCGGACAGACCCCGACTGCAGAAAGGCCTGGAGCTTTTAAATCGATCCCGATCTGAAGTCGACAAAAGACCCGTGCTCCGATTCAATCAGAGGGACATCCAGAGCGGTAGAATCCCCCGGTTCACAGGAGCCTAATAATCTTTCTGGTCACGGTATACTCACCGACCTCGAGCCTTAGGAAATAGACTCCGGCTGGAACCATCTCTCCATTCCAGATGATCTCATGGAGTCCGGCTGGGACATTCCGGTCCAGGATCTTCTCGACCTCCCTACCCATCGTATCGAAAAGGAGTATCCGAACCCGACCGGGAGACTTCATCCCGAAATGGATCTTCGCCGAGGTGAGGACCGGATTCGGGAAAACCGATAGGATCGGTTTGGATTGGGCAATCTCTCCACCGACCGCCGGTCCGATCTCCTCCCGGGTATGGTAGACATGCTTGGTCTTTCCAGTGCCGTAGGGCCCTTGTTCGAAGAGGACATGGGCTCGATTCTTAGAATCGACGCCGATCTTGGGTCCGGCGAGACGGACTGGATCGTTCTGAATTATCGTATCGGGGACAATGGTCAAGAGGGAATCGGGTGCGGGCTGACCATTCATATCGAGATCCCCCCTAAGGACCGTGTACCAGAGGTTATGGGCCTGGGTTGCACCATCAACATAAACCACCCTCAGATTACCCGAGGTATCGACGGCAACATTGGGACACCACCGCTCAGGACCTTGGGTAAAGACCGAAGGGGCGACCGCAACAGAGCCATCGGGCCTGAGCTTCATATAGTAGAGCTGGACACCGGAAGTCCAGGTTCGAAAGACGATATGGACACAGGTGTCGGGTGTGGTCACCACCCGAACATGGGACATGACCGATATCGTCTGTAAGGTATCCCAGGTCCAACTCGCTCCCTTGTCGGTCGAGACGCCGTAGACTAAGTACTTAGTACCGTCGGCAAAGGTAAGATGGAGCCAGCCTCGTGGATCACGGGCAAGTGAAGTTCGACCTGACCAGGGATCACCGGTATAGATCGTATCCAGCCAGGTGAGGTGTTGTCCTTGAGGGCCTAATCTGGTAAAGAGAATCTTACCACCGCGAGCATGAGAGGTGCTCACACAATTGGAATCATCGGTGACACCGGCATCCATATGGGGGAAACTGTCTGGCCCTTGACCCAGTAAGGGCTGTCCCAGGTAAATATTATTACCTTGAGCATCCTGAACGATCGGCTGGTAGTCATATCCTGACCACTCTCTTATCACCCTTATGGTATCACCATCGGTATTCAGTATATAGAGGTCGTGAGTAGGATCGTTTTGGGAGTAGTTATATCGGGCGACCGCACAGTAGACGGTGTCAAGCCTGTCAACGCCGATCCGAACATTCAGCCACCAGTAGTTCCAGTTTTCGTAAGTGGCGATGAGCTTGCGTGGAGTCCAGAAGCTCTGACCCCATGCGCAGACAGAGAGGATCGGAAAGAGGATAAATCTCTTCATAACACCCCCATTCACTTATTTCGGAGTAACACGAGCTTCTCCGTAATGCCAAAGTCATCGGCGGTCAAATGGCAAAAGTATATCCCGGGTGGTGAGCTCTGGTTGGCGTCGTTTTTACCATTCCATTTCAGTGTATGTAATCCGGATGATCGTTCCCCACTTATCAGTCTCTTCACCTCTCGCCCGGAAACATCATAAATACAGAGTGTAACCTTGCTCTTTCTCGGCAGATAGTAGAATATTGTAACTCCTCTACTCGCGGGATTTGGGTTTAACGAAAGGAAGGGAGATTTATGACCACCGGTGGTGATTATCTCCTCCTCCACCCCCGGCAGAGATGTCTTTTTTACTACCAGATGAATTATCCAATCACCATAGGCAGCCAGATTTTCCCAGTGTCCGGCCCCATTCTTGAAATAATACCGCCAGGAATACCCACCCCTGGGCTTACTACAATCCCTTCCCATATGGGGAGCGGTTACCCCTTCCTGATACTTGGCTACTATCCAGAGTGGTGTAGTATCCTTCCGTTCTATTTCTCCAAAATCGACTTCCGCCCATTTCTCAAGGCTATTTGGTGAGGATGCAGTTGCTGTTACATCGTAGACTGTAGCAAGTGGTTTGACGGTATCCGGTAAACCATTCTTGTCAACACAAAGCGAGACGTATTCCAATGGAATCCCCGCCTCACCTGCCTCTATGTCGATCCTTGCTCCCTTTACTATAAACGGTGGCTTTGGAACGGGAAACTTAACCAGGTGCTTCCTGTTTGTCGCCCAACCTGCAATGATACATACAAAGATATTTGTCATCCCGAAGTCGTGGACGAGCATCTTCTCTCCCGATATGATTTCCAGCCTAACGGTATCATTTAGCGGATATTCATCGCCGGGCAGATTCGTATATACCACAACCCTGAGAGCACCGACCATATCGGATGAGACCGCCCATGGGTCAAATTCTACTACCCTGGTGTTACCTGCGGCGAGTGTCACCGACTTTGTATCCTTATATATCTCTCCGCCAAGAGAATCGGTTATCAAAAATGTCACATCGAAGCTTTCAGAACCTGCACCGCAGTTACCAACCTGGGCTCTGGGAACTATGGTATCACCAACAAGGACTCGCGTCCCATAGGGATAGATCCATTTAAAGAAGGGTTCAATTATCGAAATCGCGGTCACATCATGCTGAGCATCGATACTCTCACCAACGACCCTTACCATGAGATCGAAATCGGTGAAATGCTCTGACATCGGGACGGGTCGTCTCGCCCAAACATCGGAAGAATAGCTCATACTATCGGGAGCGGTTGAGTCAACACCCAAGGTATAGACATAACCGGATGGCCATCGGAACACAACCCAGAATGTATCGGCAAACACGGTCGTGTTAACACCATATTCTTTCCAGCCGGTGCCAGACTGTGGAACCCACCATAACATCTTGTATGGTTTTGTCGTATCGGGCTCTCCATTGTTATCCGGGAATATCATCAACCTTGCCCACGGTGAAGCTGAAGAAATTGGATAAATATACCATCTCACCTTCTTGAGTCTAAAGGCGGGAAGAGGCGAGATGAATTTTACACCGATACATTCTCCATTGCTGGTGGAGTATTTGACATAGTGACCCTCAGCCACGCCATCATCCCACGCAAGTTCAAATTCGCCACCAAAATTAGATGAGGTAACTTTCTCTGATCCCACAGACGAGCCCATCTTCCTCACCACCACAACATCTTCACCTGGTAAGTTTGTCGCATCCCAATTATCAGACCATAAAAAGGCCGATAACACTAAAAGACTTGTCAGCACCTTCACGCTCATCCCTCCCAAAGATTTTTCCTTCGCCATCATCCTTACCTCCTTTCTACTTCAAAAGCAAAAACCTTCCCCCAAATCAAGGGGATCGACTAAGTTGGAAAGGGATAAAAGAAGGTTAGCCCCTGCTGATCCGAACCTTCCAGTCGCTGTTCTTCGGAAGATCCTCCAACCACCTCGAATCACAATTTAAAATATATTGCATTGATACCACCCTGTCAATCTTCGGTTTTGCACATTGACAGACATGATACTACAATCCCTTAGACTATCAGGCCTCTTATGGTCGGGGCGGAGGTGACGAGGATCGACATGGGGAAGAAGGAGCGGAAGCATCGGACGGACGATGAGGAGATGTATATCCCCTATGGTGCTCTTCACTCAGCTGCCATCCCAGATGGAAAGGCGGTAACGATGTGTGTAAACATTACAAGCCGGGACCGACAGACGAAGCCGATTGAAACGAAGTTATTGCAGTTGGGAGTAATTGAATTAAACTATTTTAATGAGGTTTCTCTTCCCCCCACCACTACCAAAGCGGACTCTGCGGCGGAAAAAACTGATCCGGGGAATCATCAACAGCCTTGATTACCCTCTCATTCTCATCACCGGACCGGTTGGCTCCGGCAAAACAACCCTCCTTACCCAGCTCTACCAGACCGGGAAAGCAAGATTCACCTGGCTATCAATCCGATCGGAAGACAACGACCTCACCATCTTCTTCACCGGCCTTATCCGCGCGATCGGAAAAAGGTCACCTTCGGTGCAAAAGGAGCTGGAATCTTCCATCTCACCCTCCCAGCTACCAGGACCGGAGGAGCTGGCTCAGCTTCTGATCCAGGCGATCGACAAGAGGGTAAAAAGGAGACTCCATCTCATTCTCGATGACCTCCAGAATATCGGAGAGGAGAATCAGACCGTCAATGAGTTCCTCAACCATCTTATCCTGAGACTTCCCGATAAGCTCCATCTGATCATCTCATCGGAACGCCATCCCTCCCTGCCAATTCCCACCTTCGCCTGGGAGAGATCTATCTATCGGATCGGCTTGAGCGACCTCTGTTTCTCATCCGAGGAGGTGCGGCAGTTCCTGCCCGGGGTTTCCCGTGATCTCCTCATCCGGATTATCGGACTCACCGGAGGTTATCCGGCCGCCCTGGTCCTCATCCGCAACCTCATAATAAGCAGGCAGACGGGTGATCTCCCGGATCGGATTCGGACCGAGACCGCTGATCTCCTCTCAACCAGACTCCTCTCCCTCTTCCCCACCCTCCAGGAAGAGGTCCTCATCTCATCCCTCCTCCCCTATCTCGATCAGAGGATCATCAGGGCCATAACCGGATCAGATCAGCCCTATCGGTTGATCCAGAGGCTCGGGTCCTTCCAGCTCATCCATCCATTAGAAGGGGAAAGGTTTATCTTTCATCAGGTCTTCCAGGAGTCTCTCCAGGAGACAGCCAGGAGGAGGTTTTCCCTCGATCGCATCAATTCGATCTATTATCGGATTGCCGAATATCTCAAGGAGGAAGGGGATCTTGAGACCGCTCTCAAATATTATATCGAGGGGGAATCTCTTAATCAGGCCCTTGCCCTGATCGAGACCTGCGCCCCTCAGCTCCTGAATTCGGGCCGGTGTCAGACCCTGCTCAATTACCTCAACCGCTTCCCACCTTCCTACCAGTCGAGCCCCCTCTTCCAGCTCTATTATGCCACAATCGAGCGGTTTTATGGCAACTGGAGCAAGGCTAAGGAATACTATCTCCGCTGCCGTAAAGGGCTTAAAGGAGGAAACTATCTCCGCTGCCTCTATGGTCTTGGTGCAACCTATCTTGTCCTTGGTGAACCGCTCAAGACCCAGCGGCTCGCCCGGCTCGGTCTGAAGAAGGCACGGACCGGCAGACTCAGGATGATGTTTTATAATCTCCTCTCCACCAGCCTGTATGAGGAGGGGAGGATCAGGTCCGCCATCCTCAGTTATCGGAAAGCGATCCGGCTCGCAGATCGTCTTGGTGATGAAGGTTCCCGCGGTGTTCTCTATATCAACCTCGGAGCCGCCTATGCCGATCTCGGCCGGTTCGATCAGGCCCTCAAGATCTACCGTCTCGCCCTCAATATCCTGGGATCAAACTCACCCTATTCCGCCCTCATCTATACCAACCTCGGTTCCACCCATCTCCGTAGGGGTGATCTTGCCAATGCTGAAGTAACACTCAAGCGGGGGCTAAGTTTGGCCCGAAGGTTCGGAAGAAGATACGATCAGATTTATCTCCTCCATCACCTCACCGATCTGGAACTGAAGCGGGGCAACCTCAACCAGGCCCATCAGTATCTCAAGGAGCTGGATCGGAAGTCGAGGGTGGTGAGTGAGGGCCATATCCCTGCACTTCTCGACTATTACTGGGCAAAATTCTTCTATCATCAGAAGAAACATCTCCTTGCCCGCTCCCGAATTGAGGCCGCCCTCAGCCGGAGGATCGGCCGTGTCCTGCGCGGGGAGTTGAAGCTATTGAAGGCGGAAATCCTGATCGAATCCGGCCTCCCCCATCAGGCCCGGTCCGAGATCGAGGCGGGATTGAAGGTCTTCCGGAGGGAGGGTTGTGAATATCTCACCGCTTGTGGTCTCCTCCTCCTTGCCCGTCTCAGGCCGAACCGTCTGGCTGATGCCTGCCGGATCATCAGAAGAAGGGGATACCGATCACTCCTTTTAGACTTCATCGATCAGGCTCCTCACCTCCTTCCCCAACTGATCCGGCTCGACCCTTCTGATCTATTTGAACTCGCCACCACCAGGACCGAGCTCCTCTACCGGCTTATCGAATTCGGCCCTCCCAGGATGGCCCTTACCGCCCTCCAGAGGCTCGAAGCGATGGAGGATGTGGACATCTCGGAGCTGAAACGGATCAGACCCTTAGTAAAGGCGAGGGTGAGAGAACCGCTCACCCGATTGATCGACCAGCTCCGCAAGAGGCGGCTGGTGACCGCCAACCTCTTTGGTGGCTTCCATGGGGTTGAGCTCCGATCCAGCCTGGCCCGGAAGATCCTCGCCTATCTCCTGCTTAAGAAGAACCATACCGCCTCGGCCCAGGAGCTGACTCAGCTCTTCTGGCATCAGCCCTACTACAAGGTCCGGGGCAGGCTCTACTTCACGATCAATCTGATCCGGAGGCTCCATCCCAGACTCATCCTCAGATCTTCCGGTGGCTACCGTCTCAATACCGAGCTGATCGAATCCGACATCCTCAGGTTCCATGAGCTGGTCAACCTGGGTAAGGCGAGATACTATCATAATCGGGAGGAGGCCAAAAGATATCTTGAGGAGGCAAGGAGGATTGGAGAAGGGGAGCTTCTACCCGAGTTCACCGATCCAATCTTCGATGACTACCGGAGAGAGATCGAGGCGATTCTAAGATCGATCTAAGATGATCGAATAGAATAAGGGTGGAGGTGTTCTATGAGCTTTCTCATCCCTTTCATCCTCTTCGGGGTATGGGATATCAAATTCCATGATGGTAACAACATCCGGTGCTGGGTCAGCAACTTCGGTGAGTTCGGTCAGAAGGCGGGTGATCGTCCCGGTCTGGAATGGCCTAAAGGGAGCGGTTATTACTACCTCTTCGGTGCCGGGATCTGGTTTGGGGCCATCCTTCCTGACACCTGTGTCTCAATGGGATACAATCCGAACACCGGTTCTGGTGAGTGTGTCCCTGGTCTCTGCCGTCAGGGGACGACCGCCTATCAGAACCCCTATGTGAAGATCTACATCTATCCAGAAATCTGGCCTCCACCCAAGGATACCTTTCCGATGGCCCCGGATACCACCCTCACCTTTGAGGACTCCTGGTGCTGCTTTAATGAGAATGACCCCAAGTTTCATGACCCGGAGGATACCCATCCGATCGGGGTTGAATTCTACCAGTCGGTATATGCTGATCCTGGCTGTTCGGATGCGATCTTCTTCCGTTATCGGGTGAAAAACTGCACCACCAATCTCATCCCAGAAGGGGTTATCGGGATCGTTGCTGATCCCATAATTCCGAACTGCCGGGCCGGATATGTCTTCAACCGCTGGTTCTGGGTCGGTGGTGACTCCTTCTATATCGACACCCTCCTCTACCTCTATGGTGATCATCCCGGGATGTTGGGGATCTACCTCCTCTCCACCCCGGAGCAGAAGGGCCCACTGGGATGCATGTTTATCGACACGCTCGATCCCACCTGTGACCGGGAGCGCTATCTTCTGATGAAGGGGATCAACTTCAGGACCGGTGATTCGATCGGATTTATGCCACCGGCTGAGTCTGTCGAACGGTTTCTCCTCACCACCGGGACCTTTGCCCTTGAGCCGGGTGAGGAGGAGGATTTTGTCTTCACCCTTGTCTTTGGAGAAGATACCTTGGAACTCTTCCACAATGTCCACAAGGCCCGGCTCTTCTATGAACAGAACCTCTCAGTCTCAGAGAGAGAATCAGGGGGGATGAATCGACCGGTGATCGCAACGATCGCCTCTACCAGTCTTGAGATCGGTCCGGCCTCATATTACCGGATCTTCGACCGGTGCGGGAGGGAGATCGGCTATGGATCTGAGCCAAAATTGGATCTGAGCGGTTTCTCCCCAGGGATCTACTTCATCATGGTTGATCGCCACCACCGGATCGATATAATGAAACTGGTGATCATCCGGTAGGTGTTCATTGGCGATTATCCTTATTCTACCCCTCCTCTGGGACATCAAATACCATGATGCCGATTCGATCCACTGCGGGATCAGCAACTATGGTCCGATACTGATCGATTTCGAATGGCCCAAAGGGAGTGGTCAGTATCATCTCTTTGCCGGTGGGATCTGGTTTGGTGCGATCCCCTCCGATACCGCGGTAACGGTCGGCTATGACCCGATGAGCGGGGGGAGTGAATTTGTTCCCGGTCTCTGCCGTCAGGGGACGACCGCCTATCAGAACCCCTATGTCCGGATCTATATCTATCCCGAGGACTGGCCCCCACCTAAGGATACCTTTCCGATGGCCCCGGATACCACCCTCACCTACGAGGACTCCTGGTGCTGCCTTAATGATGGCGACTCCTCCGCGCATAGTGCCTTCCCCTTGGGGATAGAGATCTACCAATCCGGTTATGCGGACACCGGCTGTCCCAACACCATCTTCATCACCAGCACCATCAAGAATACCACCATCCGGCCTTTGATCGGCCATATCGGGATCCTGATCGATCCCGACATCGGTGATCCGGATGATGACTGCTACTCCCTCTATCGGAACCGGTGGCTCCCCTCCCCCATCAAACCGGACACCTTCTATATCGACATCCTCCCATTCGCCTATGACCATGACTGGTGGGAAGCGGGCTGGTATCATCCGGGTGCGGTCGGGATTACCCCGATCGAGACCCCGGAGAATCTCGGTGCCACAGCGGTGATGGCCTTCCTTACCGAGGCCGATCCCGACTCGGATGGAGAACAGTTCCTCCTGCTCAAGGGGATCGATCCCAAAACCGGCGATTCGATCGGCTTTAAGCCCGGACCGGTTGGACCAGGCGATGTCCGGCTCCTCCTCGGCTCCGGCCCTTTCCAGCTCGATCCCGGTTCCACAACCCGGTTCGCCTTCGGTGTCGTCTTCGCCTATGATACCCTTGCCTTAGCCTGGCAGGCCAAACTTGCCCGCGACTTCTACTACCACCATGTCTCGGTGGGTGAAGCTTACAGGCATGAGGTCCTCTCAGACCGGATCGCCACCATCACCAGAGGGAAGCTGATGATCGGCTCCTGGGAGCGGATCGAGATCTATGATCCGACCGGAAGGCTCATCTACAAGCGGGATCATCCGCCCAGGACCATCGACCTCCCCCTTCCGGCCGGGATCTACTTCCTAAGGCTCAAGAAACCGGGTCAATTCTGCTCGAGCAAGGTTATCATCATCCATTAGCAGATCCCTGATCAACTGACGGCTTAGGGCCAAATAGACCACCTCAAAATCCCTGTTCAGGCCCTTAAGGAGCCTCCGGTGCTCAAGCAGGGTTCTGATATCGCCCCGGATCAAAGGTCCGGTGAGGGCACGCTTGGGGCCGAGCCGTTTCAGATTGGCAACGGTCGATTCCAGAAGTGGAAGGAGATCGATCCCCTTCGTCTTGATAATATCCTGGGCCATGGCGTAGAGTCCGATCAGGAGATTGGAGACGAAGACACAGGCGAGGTGATAGTAGGGTTTATCCCCGGGCCGGATGGTCAGGATCTGATCGGTGATCGAACTCACCAGCCGGATGGCTACCTCCTTCCCCTTCCTGTCCCCCTCAATCACAAAAGGGGTCCGGTTCATCCGGACCGGTCGGGCAAAACTGCCCAAGGGGTGGATCGAGGCCCGATTGGGTCCGAGGATCCGGCTCGGTAGAAGGCCGCTGAAGTGGATCAGGGTCCGATCAAAACCACGCCTTCTCACCGCCCGAGCGACTTTTCTGATCTGATCATCATTGGTGGCGATCAGGATCACATCCGCCTTCTTCACCATCGCCTCAATCCCCTTACCCCGACACTGGAACAACCTCTCCGCCCGCCTCAGTCGGGCTGGATTCCGATCATCGACACCAACGACCCTCACCCCTTTTAAGGATCGGATAAATCCGAGTCCGACCCGACCGCAGCCGATAAGGCCAATCCGGAGCATATCCAATACTAATCAGTCGGACCCTTAAGGCAAGATATTAAACTGACCATCCAGGTGGTTGTCAAAATTGGAAAAAAGGAGGCGTGATGGAGGCTGCCCCGCAGGAGATCCAGCCGACGATCGAGAAAGAGAGCATCATCGTCGAGAAGATCCTGAGCGAGGTGAAGAAGGCGATCATCGGTCAGGACTATCTGCTCAATCGGCTGCTGGTCGGACTGCTCGCCGATGGCCACCTGCTGATCGAAGGGGTCCCGGGTCTGGCCAAGACCTTTGCGGTCCGGACCTTGGCCCGGGCGATAAAGACGAAGTTTCAGCGGATCCAGTTCACCCCGGATCTTCTTCCCGCCGATATCATCGGGACCCTTGTCTACAATCAGAAAAGTGGCGAGTTCACCGTAAGCAGAGGGCCGATCTTTGCCAACCTCATCTTGGCCGATGAGATCAACCGGGCCCCGCCCAAGGTCCAGAGTGCATTGCTGGAGGCGATGCAGGAACGGCAGGTGACGATCGGTGATGAGACCCATCGGCTCGATGACCCCTTCATGGTCCTTGCCACCCAGAACCCGATCGAGCAGGAGGGGACCTATCCCCTGCCCGAGGCCCAGATCGACCGTTTCCTGCTCAAGGTCGTGATCACCTATCCGGATGTTCAGGAGGAGCTCAAGATCATGGAGCAGTATTCGGTGGGAAGCGAGCCAGAGATCAAACCGGTGGTCAGCCCCAAGGAGATCCTGAAGGCGAGGGAACTGGTGAAGAAGATCTATATCGACGACCGGCTCAAGAACTACATCGTCTCGATCGTGACCGCGACCAGAGATCCCAAGGAATCTGGGGTTGAGGATCTCGCCGGGATGATCCGTTATGGCGCCTCACCCCGGGCCTCGATCTATCTGGCGACCACGGCCCGGGCCCTCGCCTTTACCAAAAGGCGTGGTTTTGTCATCCCCGAGGATATCAAGGAGATCGCTCCCGATGTCCTGAGACATCGAATCATCCCCAGCTATGAGGCTGAGGCGGAGGAGATCTCGACCGATGAGATGATCAGAAGGATCCTGGAGACGGTAGAGGTTCCGTGATACCCGCGGAGTTCTTTAAGAAGATCCGAAGGATCGAGATCAGGACCAACCGTCTGGTCGATACCCTCTTTGCCGGCGAGTATCGTTCGATATTCAAGGGTAAGGGGATGGAGTTCCTCGATGTCCGGGAGTATGAGATCGGTGATGATGTCCGGACCATCGACTGGAAGGTAACCGCAAGGATGGGATCCCCCCATGTCAAGATCTTCGCCCAGGAAAGGGAACTTTTGGTCTTCCTGGTCGTCGATGCCTCGGGCTCAACCCGATTTGGATCGAAAGAGCTCCTCAAATCGGAACTGGCTGCCGAGATCGCAGCCACGATCGCATTCTCAGCAATCAAGAATAATGACAAGGTCGGGCTCCTCTTCTTCACCGATCAGGTCGAGAAGTTCATTCCGCCCAGGAAGGGGAGGAACCATGTCTTGAGACTGATCCGTGACATCCTCTACTTCCAGCCCCGTCACCACCGGACCGATCCCACCGTGGCAATCGAATTCCTGATCCATGCCCTGAAGCGGCGGGGGATCATCTTCTTCCTGACCGATTTCATCGGACCCGGTTTCGACTTGGAGTCGATCCGCCGTCCCCTATCCAGCCTCAACTCCAGACATGATCTCGTCGTCGTCCTGATCAACGACCCCTTTGAGATGGAACTTCCCGCCCTGGGCCGGATCCTGATCGAGGATGCTGAGACCGGTGCCCTGCTGACCATCGACACCTCCAACCACAAGGTGAGGGAGCGTTATCGGGTGATGAGGCGGGAACAACGGCTGAGGGTGGAATCATTCCTGACCGGACTCGGGATCGACCGGATTGCGATATCGACCGGTGAGGACTACATCCCCAAACTCCACCGCTTCTTCCGGGAGCGGGCCAGAAGGCTCCGATGATCGGGATCCTCCTGTTTCTGACCACAATCAGACTCGATGTCGACACAACCCTGTCGGGAAGGATCACCATGGGTGACCGGTTCGAATTTCTCATCACCATCACCCATCCCGAGACGCTACCGGTGACCGATCCGATACCGGATTCGCTCGGCCCGCTCATGATCCTGAAGACCGATCATAAGATTGAGATCGAGAAAGGGGTGAGGAAGGACCGCTACCAGTATGAGGCAGCCCTTTTTAAGACCGGTCCGGTCAGGATACCCGGTTTCTGGTCGGTTGTGGGAAGTGAGACCCTGAGGACCGATCCGGTCCAGATCCGGGTCCGTTCCTTGGCCGGGGATATGAAGGAGATCGATGAGATCTATGAACCCTTCCCCTTCCCCAACTATCTCCCTTATATCCTGATCGGCCTTATCGCTCTCGGCCTTGCCCTTGGCTATTTCGGGCTGAGATTGGTCCGGTCGCTAAGGAGGAAGGTTGAGACACCGCCCCCGCCACTACCGGCCTGGGACGAGGCGATCCTCGCCTTGGAGCGTATCCCGGTCAATGATCTGATCGAGGCGAACCGGTTCCGTGAGCTCTACTACACCCTCTCCGAGATCCTGAAACGTTATCTGGAGCGGAGATATGGCTTTCTCGCCTTGGAGCAGACCACGACCGAGATCAAACGATCGCTCCGCCGCCACCGGATCCGGGAGAGGGATCGATTCGGAAGGTTCTTCGATCGGGCCGATCTGGTGAAGTATGCCCGATCCGAACCGGATCGGAATGAGGCCTTAGCCATGGTCGATGAGGTGAAGGGGCTGATCGAGAAGACCAGACCGGAGGAGGAATGAGATTTGCCCATCCGATCTATCTCCTCTTCCTTGCCGGAATCCCGCTCTATTACTATCTCAGGATGAAGACAAAACCGGCCCGGATCCTCTTCTCCGACACCTCCTTTCTCACCCCGAACCCCCTCTTCCATCATGGCCCCCTCATCCTCAATTCGATTGTCATCCTCCTCTTCACCTTGGCCTTAGCCCGACCCCAGAAAGGGAGGGTGATTGAGGATGTCGAGAGTGAGGGGATCGACATCATGCTCGCCCTCGACATCTCCGGGACGATGCTGGCTGAGGATTTCCGACCCAAGAATCGGCTCCATGTGGCCAAGGAGAAGGCAAAGGAGTTTGTTGCCCGTCGGAAGGGGGATCGGATCGGTCTGGTCACCTTTGCCGGAACCGCAATCACCAATGCACCCCTCACCCTCAACCACCAGGTGATCGAGGACCTCATCGATAAGATAAGCTTTGGTGATCTGCCCGATGGGACAGCAATCGGGATGGGTATCGCCACCGCGGTCAACCGGTTGAAGGGATCCAAGGCGAAGGGTAAGGTGGTGATCCTTCTCACCGATGGCCTCAACAATGCCGGTGAGATCGATCCCCGGACTGCGGCCGAGCTGGCAAGGTCGCTCGGGATCAAGATCTATGCGATCGGGATCGGTTCCAAGGGGCCGGTCCCCTATCCGGTCTTCGACCGGTTCCACCGGAAGATCGGTTATACCCGGCAGATCATCGATTTCGATATGGCCGCACTGCGTGAGATCGGCGATCTCACCAATGGACAGGCATTCTTGGCCACCGATCCGAAAGGGCTGGAGCAGATCTATCAAACGATCGACCGTCTCGAACCGACAACCTTCAAGGTGAGAAGGGAGACGGTCTATCAGGAGCGGTGTGGCCTCTTCCTCTCCCTTGGCATCATCACCCTCCTCGCTACAATCATCCTCTCTGCAACCCTGTTCCGGAGGTTCCCATGATCCGCTGGGCCAACCCAGAGCTCCTCTATCTCCTGATTGCAATCCCGATCCTCACCCTCTTCCTTTTCCTCTCCCGCCGGAGGCTCGCATATCTCAACCGGCTCATCCTCGGCCTCAACCCATCCTTAAGGAGACTCCGCTGGACCCTCCTCCTCATCGCCTTCGGACTCCTGATCTTGGCCGGTGCCCGACCGAAGTGGGGGGAGCGGATGGAGATCGTTAAGGGCCGGGGGGTGGATCTGATCATCGGTCTCGATGTCTCCAAGAGTATGAGGGCAACCGATGTCAAGCCGGATCGGCTGACCAAGGCGAAGACGGAGATCCTGAAGATCCTGGATGAGCTCTCCGGAAACCGGATCGGGCTCATCACCTTTGCCGGTGATGCATGGGTCCTCTGCCCGCTCACCACCGACCTCGAGGCGGTCAAACTCTTCTTGGATCTGGCCGAACCCGGGCTCGTCCCCCTTGGTGGAACCGAACTGAGCAAGGTCCTGATCAAGTCCTTGGAGCTCTTCGGAGAACCGAAAGGGAGGGATCAGGGGCTCATCATCTTCACCGATGGAGAGAATCTCGGGGCCGATCCCCTGCCGATCCTGGATGAGTATCGGCGTCGCAAGATAAAGGTCTTCACGGTCGGGATCGGGACACCGGAGGGCTCGACGATCCCGGAATACGACCGATCGGGAAACTTTACCGGTTATAAGAAGGACCGGGAGGGGAAGCTTGTCTATTCGAGGCTCGGTGAGAGACTTCTCCTCGTCATCGCCAAACTGACCGGTGGTCGTTATGTCCGGATCGAGTCCGGCTTCGGGCCGATCCTGGATGCGATCCGGCGGATGAAGAAGGGGGAAATGAAGGCCGAGGAGTTCGTCAAATATGAGGAGAGGTATCAGCTCTTCCTCCTTCCTGGAATCATCCTC
>QNBE01000033.1 GCA_003645615.1 Caldifarciminota bacterium | reverse complement strand
ATTATAGCCCAACGCCCAGGAAAATCCCTGCCAGAAAAGTGCTAAGGTATCGATCCGCTCCTCAAGTCTCATTCCCATCGGCCCAGGTAACCCAAGATAGTCAAGCGTCGCCACAACCTGCCGGCCTAAGTAAATGTGGTCTCTCCAGGGTTTTATCGTGTCTGAGAGATAAAACTCACTCAGGATATTCAACCCCTCATCATAGAAACTGAGCTCCTGATGATCACCAAATACCTTCACCATCCGCTTACCGGCATGATTATACCGGTAGCCAACCTTACCGTCAACCGAAACCAAACGATTGAAGTGATCATATTGATACTGGTGGAGTGAGTCATAAAGGAGATTGCCCCGTGGTGAGTAGTCGAAGCCGACGATCCGGTTGTCCTGATATTTGCGATTATAGAAGTTGACCTGGGGGAAGGAGCCGTCAGCAGTGGTCATATTGCCGAACCGGTCATACTCATAACTGATCCACTTTCCATCGCCATAGTCGACCCGCACCAGCCGATCTAAGGCATCGTAGTGATACCGGTCGATCCGCCCGTTGGTGGTGATCTTATCGATATCACCCCGGGAATCATAGGAGTAGTCGAGGGTGAGGTAATTTCCGATTCTAATCTCATCCGGTCGATTGCGGGGATCGGGTGGGATCAGGGTGATGATCCCATTGGCATATTCGATCCGCTTTGGACCGAGGGCAGGATTGTAATTGACCTGAGTTAGAATCGGCAGGGTGTCGCCGACCGTAATCGATCGGACCAGACCGGAGGGGTGGACATCCTGGACCAACTCCAGCCCGGAGGGATAATGAATCCCCACCAGATTGCCGTCCCGATCATACTCATAACCAACCTCAAATGAGGTATCGAGATCGGCAAACCGGATCAGTTTCCGTTTGAGCCGTTCCTCGTCATCGTATTCGAGATAATAGACATAGATGTCACCATCCCGGGCACAGGTGAGGTGATTTTTGGGATTGATGTAGGTGAAGGTGTCACCGGGTGGGTTCACACCCTCGTAATAATACTCGGTCAGGACGATCTCATCATGCCCGCCGACCCCGGCAGGCTTGAGATAGGAAACCTTCCTGAGCCGATGGCGATGGTCATATTGGTAGCGGTAGTGTTTACCGTCAGCTTCGATCTTCTCAATCATGTTGCCGTGAGGATCATACCCGAAAGAAACCGAACCGGACTCCGGATTCCGCTGGAAGGTGAGCCGGGAGAGCTGATTGTATCGATACTCCCGATCCGAAATCCCGGCCATCCGGACCCGGATCAGGTTGCCGGGCTCATCATAGTCGTAATAGGTCCACTCCGAAATGGCATCCTTGACCGCAACCAGTCGATCTAAGCCATCGTAGTGATATTCGGTGAGATAGCCGAGGGGATCGGTCATCTTCACAACATCACCCAGATACTCATATCTGGTCTCCCCATCCGGATCCTTCCGGATCAGGACCCGATCGAGGACATCATACCGGTATTCGGTATGGGGATCGGATCCGCCCGGAAGATGATCGGAAGGTTCATACTCCCTCAAGACCCTCCCTTTCCAGTCGTAATCCACCTTGTTGTAGGTGTAGACACCATCCTCCAAGATCCGCTTCTCATAGATCCATCGTCCCAAGGGGTCATAGTGGTGCTCGTGGAAATCGCGCCCCCTAACCACGGTGATCTTCCGGTTGGCGAGATCATAGGTGATATTGGTGGGACTGGTGATGGGGGGGATAATCTTTGTGAGCCGGCCGTTGAGGTCATACTCAAAACTCGTCCTGTGGCCGTTGGCATCGGTCTGGCTCATTATCAAACCGTAGACCGGGTCGATCGCACGGGTCATGATCAGACCCAGGTCGTCATAGACCGAGTCGAGGACTCCGAAGGAATAGTGGTAGTGGGTGATGTAGCCATTCTCATCCTTAAACCATTTCGGGTTGCCGTCGGAATCATAGCCGTAGTTCCGCCGGATAAAATTGGAGCCATCGTAACGCCGATCCTCTTTTAGCCTGCCGGTAGGATAATAGTCATATTCGGTCTTCGACTTCAACCTCCGACCGAAGGCATCGTAGATTTCTTCCTTCGATTTGAGACCGGTATGATTGTAGGCCTTGAGGATAGGATCTTCGGCCCAGGCATACTCATCCTTCCTCACCCTGAGCACCGGAAATACTAATCCCCCCGAGTTATATCCGCAGTCCTGAATGAACAGCGGATTCCCATACTGATCGTATCTCGTTGTGGCATCGCCAAAGACGACCGCCTTCCCCCTGATGCCGGCAGAAGAGGAGTCATAGCTCAGGGAGGCATAAGGGAGGGCAAGGAAGATTCCATCGGAGTTAAGCGGATAGGCATAATATAATTCAAAGGGATAACATAATCTAAATCGATTGATTCGTCCTAAACTGTCCGCATAGGAGACGAGCTCTTTTCGGATCAATTCTTTTTTAGGATTGTAATACTCCTTCTTGAAGAGCCTTCCGATTAACTCCGGAGGAGTATATACTCTAACAGAATCGTTGATGTCATAATAATAGGTAAAGAAGTAACTTTTTATTATTGAAGAATCGGGAGCGATCTCTTCGCAATAGATAAAATTGGTATCCGGGGGTGGGTGGTGATAATGGTATTTCCAGACTTTATTATTTTCGGCTTTACTAACGATCATCCAGCTGAAAATGTAATGAGGAGTATAATAACCAAGTTTTATATTGTAATAGGGGATATAAAATTTTTGAAGTTCATAACTATAGGAGATCTCGCCACCAGTGGGTAAATGAACTTTGATGAGTAGACTATCCCGATAGCCGTATTCATATTTGGTCACCTCTCCCTCCGGTGAAGTGAATGAGGAAAGCCATCGTTTACAAGAATCACCTGATACTTCATAACGATAAATTCTATCACCAACCTTGATCTGTTTAAGAACGGGGAGGAAGACATTGGTGGTATCAACTTCAAAAATGACTTTCCTCCCGTAGGTATCGGTAATCTCCTTGATCATATTATTAAAAGGTGGGGGGTAATAGTCGATTTTGATTACATTTCCATTGGCATCTCTAATGAAGCTGACATAAATCTCAAAATGGCAAAGAGGACCTCTATCATCTACGCAGATATTCCGATAGCTAAAAAAGTATTCCAGGCCACTGGGCGTGAAAACTGAAATTCCTCTTATGATTGAATCCCCGAACTGTCGTGACCACTCATATAGAAAGTATCTTCCGGTTTCAGAAATCCAGGGGAACTCAGGGGTGGTGCTATCAGTAAAGATGGTGTGATATTTGGTCTCACTCAATGAGTTTCCCCAGAAAAGATCTGCCTCTTGACCCGGTATCCATATACTCTGGGGAAGCAGGATTCCCTGATGGCCAATCACCCTGTAGAGTCCAGACAATCTGCCCATATGGAGTTTCCAACCCCGCCCAATCCAAGAGTCACGGAAGTTCCATGGAGGTGGAACTTCTGAACTGGTGGTAGACCATCGGAAGATCTTGGAAGAATACTCCCTCCGGATCACCAGATCTAAGCCCCCTTTACCAGGCAGCACTAAATCGGTATAGACCAAGTGAAGGGCACCATTGTAGTAATCGATATACTCCTCGGGGCGATTATTAAAATAATCGTGCCTGGGATTGAAAACCGGATGATCGTATTCTGATGAACAAAGAAAACCCAACTCCTTAGAACCGATAGGGAAGGAATCGATCTGAGTGGCCTGTGTCAATATCGAAGGGGTGAGAGAATCCCAGAGAACCCTACCCTTAGGAACGGATTCTGTCAGTTTGAGAGAACCTGCTATGGAGATGGGAAAGGCAATTTCTTTAAGCCGAGCTGCAGTAATATTGCACAATAAGAAGAATATTATTTCCATCTTTCTACTTCCCGTTTAAGGACAACCGAGACCATAAACCTAATACTCATATCGCGATCGTGGGTAATGCTCTCCATAATCGATCTTCAAATTTTTGGGTGGTTCTGGTTTCGTTCTATCGACAAAGATGTGGATCAGCCTCGAGAGCGGTGGATCCTGGAAGCTATCGTCCTTGGAGTCTTCCTTTGAAATGAGTGAAGCCTTGATCTTCATCACCCCTTCTGATGTTGCCACCGAAATCCGGAATCGGCCGCCCGAGGTGGAGGCGGTCTCTCCGTTGAGATAGACCGAGTCACCATAGAAGATCCCCTCGACCCCCACCGTATCGAGGTTGGTGTAGGAGGAGTCCTGAGGTGATGTGATCTCAACCCCTTCGATCCCGTTGTAGCGGGCGGTGATGAAGACGGTATCGGCACCCACCACAACGGTGTCGGAGCGTAATTCCGCAACGATTCGTTGAAGACCGGAGCGGGGATAGATGATCAGACTTTCGGGAAGGATCGTATCGATCCGGTAGGGCGGAGGTTCGAATTCCCAGCCGATTGATCCCTGGGCACGGACCCGACACCGGCATCCCACCGGCTCATTCGTCCCGACGAGTGCACCTTCGCCAGGGGCGGTGATCTCGATTATCTTCTCTCTAATCCGAGATCGGGCCCAGAGCTGATCGGATAGGATCATCATCCCCTCTCCAGTGGTGGGATTGAATGTCCAGATCCCGGTTCCGGTGAGATTACCGATCGCAATCGAATCACGGGGTATCTGCACCAGACCGAACCTTTCGATCAGTTCAACCACCAAGGCCTTGACCGAGTCGGGCTGGCGGAGGGAGTCGATCAGGGGGCTGTTCTTATCGGTGATCCTGAAGATCGGGATCCTCAGGGTCTCGGCGGTAAAGAAGAAGTCGAGTGGCGAGATGCCATCGATCGTCCGGCTCAACTGGTAGGCAGAGATGATCCCGGCCAAGGGATTGAGATCGGATCGGTCCTTTTCCGGCACAACCAGATCATCAATCGGCCAGCAACCAAAACCGTCGCCAAGAAGATCGATCGCAACCGGAACACCGCCAGAATAGGAGATCGAAAGAATTGGGAAGGCGAGTTTGGGCCTCGGCTTTGCTATCCTCTCCCCGTGCATAGTCCAGCCGATCTCCCTTATCGACTCTTCAATCCGGCTTTCGAGGGCGAGTCTGGCATAGTGGTTTTCGGGAAGCTGAGGATTAATGCCGGTGATCCCGATCCCGAAGACGACCCCACTTCTGGTCTTTAAAGGGTAGCGGACCGATGGGCCAGATGATGCGTACAAGTCAAGGAAGAGATCGATCTTCTCCAGCATGGACAGTTTGGCCCCAACTGCAACTCCGGTATCGGCGATCACCACCTCCGGCCGGACCGAAAGGAGGTAGGGCGGGACATTCCAGATCCCACCATAGCGCTTGACCAGAATCGAGTCCTCATGGGTGGCCGGGATGTAATCGATAAGAAATCCACAGTTGAAGACATCGGAGATGAGAACCGATCTGGTGAGCACCGCCTCTCCGGCCCGCTCGATCCGGATCAAGAGATAATTCCGGAGGGAGTCGGGCAGGGCCACCTCGGCGGCACCGCTGTCCGGAGCCGGACCGGTAAACGGCAGGATTGGAAACTCCTCCGGGACAATCTCCTTCTTATCCAGAATCTCATCGTAGGTAAGATCGGGATAGTTCTGGTTGAGATACTGGATGATCCCATCCCGATAGAAGACCATCGGATCGGTGAGGGAGTCGAGCCTCCGCCAATCGGCGAAGAATCCCTCCGGATTAAAGCCCATCTCCTGGGGGATGTCCGGCCCCGATGCGGACTTATGGCTCTTCAGGGCAGGAAAGAGGGGAATCCAGATCCTCCCCAGTTCGTCTGATCCCGAACCCCGGTAATACTGCATCGGAATTTTGGCCCGGACCCAGCAGTGGTTGAACTCGACCTCGGTGGTTTCGGCATCCCAGATCGGTCGGGCCCCGATACTCTTCAGGATCTCAATGGCGTCGGACTTCTCTTTCTCGCCGAGCCAGTGGAGGATGGCCTCAATCCCCAGGTGGATCCGACCGATAACATATCGCGATGGAATCCGCGAGTAGCGGAGGAGTGCCAAAAGGAGCGATGCCTGATCAATGTCATTGCCGCAGGAATCGAGGATCGTCGCCCGAGAGCCTCTAATTGAGCCGTGGTAGGGAAGATACCGGATGTGATTTCGGACCCACTCATAGATCCTCCTGGGATCCCGACCGAGCGAATCGGCCAAGCTCCTGATCTCAGGGGTGAAACGGACCTCAGGGGTCTCTGAGGTATCGGAGCGGACCACCACCTTCATCCCGGGTCGTCCGGTGATCGGGCGGGCTGGCTGAAGCCGGGGGATGATGAGATTGAAGAAGAGGATCAGGACCATACCGACTCTCCACCCCCATACCTGGTTGATCGCGGCTGGGAAGCCGCTCCTACAGAAGGAGGATGGAAGATGGAGGATGGAAGCGATCTATTCTTCCACCAGAAAGGGTAATCCCTGGGATCAGCAACAATCCCCGCTCTCACCGGATTGTACCAACAGTATCTCATTATCTCCTTTAGATCTTCCCCTTTTCGAATTCGATGTTCGTAATACTGAGCCTGCCAGATTCGCAAATCCGATCCCATTCGCGATCGGATTCTTCTCCCGGTATACTGCTTCAAACTCTTCATCAACTGAGACAGATCTTTATCGCCGGTGAGCTGGAAAACTAAATGGACATGATCAGGCATAGCAATATAGAAATAGAGATCGATATACCCGTTGCCTTGAAGCCACTGGAGCGCCTCATCCAGAAACTCGACATTCTCTCTTTCGGTGAAAATCTTCTGCTTCTTATAACAACAGGTAGTAATAAAGTAGAATGCGTTCTTCTGTGAGAACCTGCCTCTCCGGAGTTCCCTTTGGCCTTTAAGAGGGATTCGCGTCTGGCCCTGTTGAGTAGTAAACACTCCACAGGGCTGGGAAGTCGCTACCGGTGGATTTTGATCTCTCCTCACCATCGATACCATCTCCATTCCAGCCAGCGGATGAGGATCGGAAGATCGGAGCGAGAAGCGGTCTCCTGATGATACTCATCGATAAGCCTGGCAATCCACCGTTCGAGATCCTTCCGCTCCTTCACCACGATCTCGGGAATGGAGTCAAGATCAGAGACAATGAGGAGTGTCGTATCTAAGAAGGTATGATAGATCCCACGACAGTAGACCTTGGAGGTGATCTCAATCCGACCGGTGTCACCAAGGAGGCGGAGGTCCAAGGTGGTATCTTTCGATCCGAAATATTGCAACTGGGAAGTTGCACCTGAGTCCGTTACTGGTGAAATGTTCTTCCAGGAGACCGTGGTCAGGAATCTACCTTTCCCATCGATCTTTACCCTTAGCCTTTTGATTCCACCGGGGTAGTTCCAATCCGGCAGAAAGACCGAATCGATCCATGAGGAGTCGGGGATCAACGGATAGCCCGCGGCGCCAATCTCATCCCCGATCTCCAAATCCAGTGATTCGGAGATGAAGATGTTGTAATTATTGCTCCGCAAGAGGGTCATCGCCGAATCGGTCTCAAGGCCATCAAGTGGGACCGGGAGTTTTGGGGTGGTGATCTCGATCTCGACCACCGCGGGGAGATAATTTATAGAATACTCTTCGGCCTGGGACCGGTTGCCAGCAGAGTCGGTTGCATAGAGGCGGAAGTCATTCCAGTGAGGCTTGAGCCAGATGTCGGAGAATTGGAACCGACCGTTTTCGATACCGGCAATGGTAGCGGAGAGTGATCCGGCGAGTTCCACCACCTTCCCCTGGGCCTGACCAAGGATTGAGATCGAGTTCACGGTTACGGTTGAACTTTCTGGTGGTTCGATCACCGCTGGTGGTGGCGGTGGGGTCAGATCGATGATGAAGACAATCCCGGTGTCGCTCTCATTATCTGCCCTATCCTTGGCCCAGATATAGAGGGTATAGACACCTTCGTCGTAGATCGGTGTCCCGGACTTATACTCCTCGCCGTTTAAGGTTATCATTTCGGTATCGGGATGGGCGTCAATAATCGTGATGAAGGGGGTGACCGGATGATTGTAGATACCACCGTTTTCGACCCCGGTGATTGTGATCCTCGGTGGATGGAAATCGACTCCGAAGAAGACCGCGGTGTCGGCTGAATGGCCGAGGGAGTCTTCAGCATAGACGGTCAGTTCGTAATCACCCTCATCGGCGATCGTATCGCCCGACTGGTAAGGGATCCCATTCAACAGGATCTCCTTCTTCAACAGATTCGGTTCGGTGATCTCGATAATCGCTGCCACCGGATGGCGATAGAGGGAATCCGGTTCCACCCCGGAGATGATTATCTCAGGTGGTGTATTGTCGATCCTGATCCGGATCGTATCTTCAGCCCGGTTGCCGTAGTGGTCAACCGCAGTGAAGACGCCATCATAACCACCATCAGGGATTTGAGCGGTGTTGATGAACCTCGCCCAGATGCCATGGAGGGAATCGCCAGATTCCAAGGAGAGATTGGTAGTGTCGATTATGGTAAGCCGGACGGTCTTTACGCCGGAGTGGGAATCGACAACTTCGGCGAAGAACCGGACTGTCCCTGAGATCAGCCCTTCCGGTCCGGAGCTGAGGAACTGCGGTGGGACACCATCCACAACTTCAAAACCATCGTAGGCAACGAGATTGGTGGTGCCGCGGTAGGCGGCAAAGAGGAGAACCTTATAGGGGTTGAGCTTAAGGCCTACACTTCCGAGTAGGAAGGAATCCTGGTAGACCTCACCGATATTGAGCCCGCAGGTGTCGAGGTGGATGTGGACGGTCTCTTCGGAAGGGGCAATAACCGGAACTCTCACCTCGATCTTCTCCAGAGGCTGGTTGCCCATGTTCTTGAGGAGATAATCGATCCGAACCGAGTCCGGATAGATCACCACGGAGGGCTCACAATCGATCCAGCCGGAGATGCCGGAGCCTCCGATCGGATTGACGATGAAGCCGGTGTCGGCAATTATGGTCGTCTCAGCGGTCTGGGTGAGGTTGACCAATCGATAGTAACCGGGATCGGCGGGACCGAGCTGGTATTCGGTCTCATGCTCGATCACCTCCTTAGGAAGGAGGACCTCATCGGTGAGTGAGTCGATCTTAAGCGTCTCCTGGGCCGGGGTGACGATTGAGATCCTAAGGAGCAGATCATGATAAGACCGGGAAGTCTGGTTTTCAATCCGGGAGTAGAACCGGGCCAGTTGATAGGGATAATAGATCCCGCGGTCCGGTCGGATCGAGACCAGTAATGAGCCAAGAGGTAGAATCTGGAAGGTGTCGATGGAGAGAAAATTAGCAAACGAAGTCTTCAGCTCGTATCTTCCCGGTGGGGCCTGGACAGGCCAGGAGAAATCTAAAAAGGTGTCGGAACCGGCCGGAAGGGTGATCGGTAGCCTCACCACCCCGAATCCGGAATGGTCCCAATAGACCCGCCCTCCGTAGTTGATATAGGATATCCCTACCACATCGGTGAGATTTAACTCAGCGGCATCAAACTCAAGCCGCTGCCAGCCGGTGTCGGGGAGATCACCGAGGCGGATCCGGCCCGGACGATTGATAAGGTCCTCGCCCCAGAAGACCCGGTGGTCGCGGGAGGAATCGGAGTCCATAAACTCGAGCATGATCTCCCGGGTTGAGGTGTCGATGTGGACATACTGGATGATCCTCCAGCCCTGACCGATAGTAATCGGCTCGGCATCGGAGAACCGGTGTTCGACCAGATTCAGTTCATAAGAATCGGTATGGGCCTTTTTGCCCTTATAAACGATTGCGGTATCCCAGACCCAGGGGCCGAACTGAGAGCACTCCGGCAGGGTATCCTCGACCCAGAAGATACCGTCGAGGATCGAGTCGACGGCGATACCAGAAGAATCAGTTATGATGAAAGAAAGGGTCCCGGTATAGTCCTCATTCATCAGGTTCTCAATCCTCACCTCCAGATTGACAAAATCGGTGGGGAGATAGGAGAAGCTGTCGATTGTGGTGGTCAGGATGATCGGTTCCTCAATCACCCTGATCTCATCCTCGGCATAGTTATTCTCCTCATTGGTCTCCTTGATCACATCGTCCGGATCGACGACCGCATCGATGGTATCGATGCCGAGGTATTCCGGCCTGGCGGTGAATGTCAACTCAAATGGCTCATCCGATCCACCGGGGATCGAGTCGATTACAACGGTTCCGATTCCTTCAATCCCCCTCACGAAGAAGGCAATCTCCACCCGATAGGCCGTCTCCGTTCCTCTGTTTTCCACCCGACCCAGACATCTCGCCTCAGCACCTACGACGACGATCTCCGGGATGACATAGAAGGATGAGAAGGCAAGATCGATATCGGGATCCGGCATCACCACTGAGTCACGATTGGAGTATTCGCTCTCGTTGGAGAGGGTGTCGAGGCCGGTGGCGGCAAAGTAATAGGTCTCTCCCGGGCGAGGGTGGTCGTAGATATAGAAGGTGTCAAAAATTACATCCTCATTGAGTCGGGCGAGATGGTTGGGATCGTAGCCGATGTAGACATTGTAGCCATAAAGATCACCTGTCTGGGGAGGTTGCCAGGTGAGTTCGATCGTGGTATCGGGAAGGAGTTTTGCGGTAAAGTTCTGCGGTGGTGGTGGTGGGATGAGATCAGCGGAGACGATAATATCGTTACTGTCTTTAAGATCGAAAGTGTCAACAGCCAGAATTCTTAATCGGTAAGAACGGCTCGAATCCGGATAAAAGATACCGATCGTGTCGTCATAGATATCGGTCGATCCTGATGCGATGGTCCGCCAGCTATCCGGTGGTTCAGTCGACCATTCAAGGATATAACTCCTCAGTGCATTATCGGTTATCGTCCCCACAACCGGACATCTCTTTCCGATGATCTGGCCAGAAGAGGGACGGGTAACTGTGATTGAAGGCGGATCGAGATCAACGAATATGGGATCGGAGAGGTCACTCTCATTCTCTGCCGAGTCGACTGCTGAGACCTGATAGATAACCGATGTGTCGCCACGATCATCGAGATAGAAGGTATCGGCTACCGGTGAAGATGTGATCCGGACCGAATCCTTATAGAGATGATAGCCCAGAAGATCGTGCTCCTTGTTCTTAAACCAGGTGAGCAGGATCGAATCGGGAAGGAGTTCGTAGCTGAGCCCCCTCGGTGGTTCGGGTGGAATGTTGTCCTTTACCACAATTACCAGGATCGAGTCCGGATCGGGATCGGTATTGCCATGGAAATCCGTGGCGATCGCCAGAAGTGGATAAGGCCCTTCGGCCAGGGTATCGGTGTCCCAGTATATCGACCAGGGAGGTGTGGAGTCGACACCGATCGTATCCAGGGAGAAGAAGAGAACTTCCTCAACATCATTGTCATCGCACTCGGCCGCAATCAGAACTTTTCCGGAGATCTTTTCAGAGTCGGCCGGCTGGGTGATGACCGCATGGGGTGGCTTAGTATCGATCAGGGCCATGGCGGTATCGGAATGTTCGCCTTCGTTTTTAGCGGAGTCCACCCCTGAGACCTCAAAAGTATAGAGCCCATCAGGAAGAATCATCTGATAGGTTGTCTCTGGCCAGGGATATTCGGGGTTAACCAGGATACCATCTTTATAGATCCGATATCCCCAGAGATCTGGACAGTCGAGTTTGTGCCAGGTCAGGGTCACGGTGTCGGTGGCAACCTCGGCCTTGAGCGACTCCGGCCTGGGAGGGGGCTCGTGGTCGATGAAGACCAAGACCTTGGCGCTGTCTTCATTATCAAGGGTGTCTGAGGCCCAGAGTTTGATCGTCCAGAAGGAATCGATGGTATCGGTATCCCAGGTCGCAAGTGGACCGAAATAGACCGGTTCATATCCATGATCGATCTCGTAATATTGAGAAGGGTTGCTATCCTTGCCGACCGAGACGATATATTCTCTAAAATTCCCCTCCCGATCATAGGCGGAGCCGATGACCTCGACCCTTCCTGAGATCCTTCCCCCCGAAGGAGGAGAGGTGATTTTAACTACCGGTGGCTCAAGGTCGATCATAACTACTACCGAATCCGACCTCTCACTCTCAAGATTGGTAAGGTCGAGTGCGGAAACCTGATAGACATACCTTCCACCCTGAGTGACCGTTCTGAGATAATTGGTATCGATGAGGACCGAGTCGGTTATCCTTATCCCATTCTCATAGAGATAATAACCAGCAAGATCGGGCTCTCGGTTTCTAAACCAGGTGAGTGAGATGTTCGGGCCCGAATCCGAGGCGGCAAGACCTTCCGGTTTTGCCGGGGGCAGGGTGTCGATCGTGATCCGGATGGTATCGAGACTCAGATTCCCCGCTGAATCGGAAACCGTAAACCGGATTGAGAAGTCTCCGATTCCGGGTAGAGGGTCGAAGACGAAGGCGGTATCGGTCGGTGGCAGGCCGGAATACCCCACCACCGTTGTCCAGACCGTGGGCTTATGGCTCTTACCAAGCTCAACATAGGAGGTCTCCGGATAGGGTTCATCCACATCGATCAGGAGCGGAAATGGACGGGCGAGATAGGCAAGATCTTCGGGAAAGGTGATCGAAACCTGGGGTGGTGAGTTGTCGATATAAATGATAACAAGATCCTCTGACCTTCGATTGTTGAGGTCTCGTGCCCAGAGTCTGAGCGAACAGGGTCCATCCGGGACATTCCTGGTATCGAATACGGCTAAGGTTCCCGAAGCCGGGCTACTGCCTTCGGTAATCAACTTCCAGCCTGAACCACAGGCATACTCCAACCTCCATAAATCCAGATTGCTATCATCTACTTCACCGAGAACCGGGATCTCCTCTTTAACCCAGGCTTCAGGCTCAGGCTGAATGATCTTAACCTTAGGAGCAGGATCATCATTTACCAATCTCACATCGACCGAGTCCTGAGAAATGGAATGGGCCTTATCTTCGACCCGAAGGTATAGCCAATAATCCCCGGATTCCAGTTCTCTGGTGGGCCAGAAACCGAAGGTATCCGATACGATGGAACTGTCTAAGGACAAGAAGGTGATTCTGTTGGTGCCAAATCTCCGATATTGTAATCGGATCGGATCGCGAAAGTAGAGGTTGGTATCTGCCCCCGTCCCGACCACGGCTATGGAATCGACATTCTCAAACTGCTGGCCGGAGAGGGGATAGTCGATCTCCGCTGTCGGTGGCGTGTTATCGATATGATAAGTATTTATCCGCGAATAACCAACCATTCCCTGGGCATCGACCGCATAGGCACGAAAATGGTGAGAACCATCATCAAGTATTCTGGTATCAAAATCGGCCTCATATGGTGGGGATGGATCCTCGCCAATTGTCTCCCAACCGGTTTGGGTCTCATACTGAAATCCGACTTTTGTTATGGGGCTCTGTGACCCAGGGGCGGGATAGGCATTCGCCTGGAGTAGAATTGAATCCTTGACCCAGGAGTAGTTGGTAGGATTCTTCAGAAGAACCTGAGGGAGGCAGTTTTGGATGTAGAGATGGACTCCTTCAATCTTGAGATTTGGTGGTGGGTCCGGTGTGTCTGGATAGAGGTAATACCAGCCATCTGGGAAAGCTCTGGTATCCCATTGAATTGAGAAAGGATAGGAAGAATCAGCTCCCAAATAGTAGTTTAAGGAGTTACGGTGGAGATAGAAATCGACTACTTCAGGGGTAAAACCACCTGCGGTTGCTACAACTTCGACTTCACCAAAGACGGTATCGCTATCCGAAGGAGAAGAGATATATAGTATCGGTCCACCGTGACCTTCTATAATCCTCACCTCTCCCGAGTCGATCTTTATACCAGACTCTCGGATTATCTTTGTCATCAACCAGTGTGAAGTGAGGTGGCTTGGGATCGAGTATTCGGCAAAGAATGTTTTAGAAAATCCAGGAATAGTATCTGGTACCCCTAAGAATACCCAACTTCCATTGGTATCTTTATAATACACCTCAACTTTTCTTAGATCATAATAAGCTGCCCTAATGTAAATCCTATCTCGGAAAGGTTCTCGAATATTCTTAACTGCAACATAATATTCTGGGAGGGTATCTATAGTCTTGTCTACTGACTCGCGGTGAAAATAATCCTGTGCTCGAGTTCGGAAGAGGTTCGTTCCGACCAGATCCTCAGCCTTGCCAGAAAGTAAAGTCTCAACGGTATCACCATCGAATCCCTTCTCAACCAGAAACCAGGTAGTATCATCGCGAGACCATTCAATATTATATTCGATCAAGGTGATATCCTGAATTGTAGAAAATAACTTATATGGAGCGTATAAGACTTGGAATATATTTTTTTCGATTATCCAACTCGGCCATTTCACATGATACCAGAGCATACTTGGCCCCTTCGGTGGACGCTCGGAAAACTCTATCGATACTTCTGGTTTTGATGTGTCTACGGTCACCAATCCTTCAGCCTGCTCGACCAAGAGATGGTAATGCTCATCAGGCACAATCTCTCCTAAATAATCTCGTCCATCCCAGACCACGGAATACTCACCTGGAATAGTTTCCGGTTGGTAGAATACTCGTTTGAGATGGTTATCCTTGTCGACGATCTTGATGATCACCGGCTGACGGGAGAGAAGTTCATAGCTGATGAGGCAGGAGTCGGGTATGGTATCCTTTCGTCCGGTGGGAGAGAAGATCTTCGGTTCAATTTTGAGGTTTGCGATTGAACTCTCCTGATCCCAGATCAGGGTATCGAGATCAGATTTCTGATTTCCGCCCCTATCCCACCCCTTTACCCTTATCAGATAATTCCCCTTCTTGGGTGGTAGCCAAAGTCCAAGCAGACTTTCAGCCTCAAACTGATTTTCTTCGATTAACTGCCAATTGTTCGGGCTGTTAAAGGTTGCATACTCGATCCGATATTTCTCAAAATACCTATCGAGTGCCTCGCCTTCGATACGAACAACATCTGGGGCGGGATGGCGACGGGTAAGCCTTTTTATTCCGAGGGATAGATTATCCTGGTTGTTAAGGTAGGCGGTTCCATAATTCCCAATGCCGACAAATAGAATGGTTTCATTATAGTTCAATCTTGGTGAATGGGGATAAGAGCCAATCTCTTTTAAAACATCGGCGAGGAGATATTTTTCTTCACCGGTCCGATCCACCGCCCAGCATCTTCCTTCCATGGTATAGAAGATGTAATTCTTATTATTATCAACGGTGAATCCTCCATAGTCGCTCGTCGCAAGGAAATAGCACCTCTTCTCCTTGAGATCGATACGGTAGATACCGGTCCGAGCCGGATAACTGATAAAGGCAAAAAGCTCGCTTTTCCCCGGTGAGATTGTAACCCCGCTTTCCGAAGGCAGCTTGACAATCCCACTCTTTTCTCCGGTAGTAGGGTCGTATCCAATTACCTCCTTACCATCTTTGGCCTTGATTGTGAAATAGAGGATGTTTTCTGACCAGATCGGCTCGGCAAATCTATCGTCAACTTTGACACCGGTAGAATCCCCAACTCTAAGACAGTATATCCCCATTGCACCAAACCCGGGCATTCCGAGACCGTAGGCCAAGTAGCACGAATTCTCGGAAAAAGATAGGTTATTGCCAGGAGGGCTGATCTCCATTTTCTCTGTCGAAACTGGTGAATAGAGGAATAGGTGGGGTATCAGCAGTGAATCGATCTCCACATATGCGATCCAATTGTGATCGGGAGAATATTGATACTCAACGATATCACCGCTCAGGATAAGTTCCTTTTCCCCGGTTAACTTTACAACATTTAAGCCATCCCCATTGATGAAGCCAATCCGATCTGCTTCAACCCATTGGACCCACCGATAATTCTCCTGTGGGATACTCTCAATGGCAAGTGTTTCAGTCAACGTTCTTTCAACATCGGTAACCACGAGCTTCACCCAATCAAGAGAATCTGGTGAGATCCAGGCGATGAGATCGTTATAGGGTGATGGTATGGGATAGATGAGATTGCTATCCGGATAGCGAATACACTCGGCTCTTCCCCTTCTGGCCCCTTCAATAAGGGGGAGTTGATTGTTGTCGATCGCCACAAAGGCGTTAAGGACTTCGGTCTTACCGCCTATACTTCTCAGGTGTGCCTGAAAGAGATATTCCCCATCAGATAATCCACCCCCATCCCAGGGATAGGAAAATAGACCGGAATCGACCGGCTCTTCCTCCACCAGGGTTACCATGGTCGATCCGCTTCTGGTGATAGTAAGGGTAAGTGTCATCGGTTCGGTGATGCGGATATAAACTCTTGCGGTGTCTTTAATGCCATCTTGATTCGGCGAAAAGATTGGATTGTTGACCCAGATGCGGGCGGTTTCCGGAGGGATGGTGTCTTCAACCATAACTTCCACATAGGCCAGATTATTATTCTCATTCTGTTCCGAAATCGAATCAAAGGGATCGATTTCCACCCCGATATGGTGTAAACCTCCCCAGGCGATCCAGTCGGTCTGGACTTCGCAGGAGTCATTTGCGGATAGGTGTGGGATGGTGTCAAGAGTAATAGTGGTCGTATCGATCGAAAAACGGACTATGATATCCCCCGCTTCCTCATCCCCGATATTCCTAATGTTGGCAGTGATCTGGACCGTATCCAGCTCAAAGATCCGATCCTTGGAGAGTTTTATATCATCGGGATCGATGGCAAGATCCGGCCGTTTGCCCAGTCCGACTGCCCGCAGGGCTAAAGCGGTGAGGTAGGGATCATCATCCCATGAGCCATTGGCAAGCTGTCTTCTACTCAGATAGCCGTAGGCTTTCTTCCGCGCCTCCTCACCGATCTGGTAGAGTTTCAGCACCTCCCAGGCGAGGCCGGTCTCGTAGATGGTCGAGCCCTCGATTCCGAAGCCGGAGTCCGGGTTCTGGTGCTCTAAGAGGAAGGAGAGTGCGAACTGGATCGATGGGTTGACCCAGTCCTCATCCTTATAAGAGTAGAGGGCCTTGAGGACCTGGCAGGTGGTGAAGATCCGCTCCTGATCGTCGGAGAAGTATCCCCAGCCGCCGTTAGTCCCCTGATTGCTTAGTAAATATCCGACCGCCAAGGAACCGGCCTCACACCTCCCGATCGCCTGAAGCGCCAGAGCGGTCTCCAGGATTGAGCTGCTGTAGCCGACCCGGAAGCCGAAGCCACCGTCCGGATTCTGCTGGCCGATGAGCTTGGCGGGCGAACCGAGGCCAACCATCACCCTCCGGGCCTGATAGTCGAGATTGGTGGGCTGGTATTTCTCAAACCAGTCAATCCCGGCCCGATAGTGGCTATTCTCCCCGGCCAGGGCACGAATCGTGGCCAGGACCTCATGGGTGGTGAGCGGCTCAAGCCCGAATCCACCCCAGGAGCCATCCGGATTCTGATGATCATAGAGCCAGGTGAGCCCCTCCCCGACACCTAAGCTCATGAGGACCATCAGGACCAACATGATGGAGATTTTATCAGATTAAGGAAAATCTGTCAAATCGGCTCAGGAAGGGATTTGACAATTGTCAAGACTTTACACTTAAATGTTAAAACCGGGCCTAAATCAGCTCTGGAAGAGGGTTTATGCTGAATCAACCCAGATGAGAGGATCCTCAAAAAAGGGGAAAATCGCCTTAAAATTTTTTCACCCCCCTCACCCCCAAAATCCCGGTTTAGCGCCCTTTGGAAAAAGTTATCCACATTTTTGTCAAGTTTCTCAAGACCCGGGTTCGCATCTGCACTGTGGAAGATAACTTCTGACGTTGAGCCGGGTTATATTGTCTGCAGAAGATATCCCACCGGGTTTGATGATTATCGGCTCAAGATCAATGGAACATCCTCGCCAAGGGGGAAATTCTGCTAACGTTCCGAGCTTATCTGAAGTCCTGCGAAGCAGGATTTGGGCGGAGTGCCGAAGACACGAAGCCAAATATACTCTGTTGTACGACAGTGCGAATGAGGGGCGCTATCATCCCATAACTTATATGGTGATGCGTTCTCTCACGCCGGCCTTAGCTTCTTTTCTCGTGCAACGCTTTGACGGCGTTAACTGCAATTTGCACTGCCCTCGCTAGACCCTCCTTCCACCTTATGTCGAACTCCTCACCGAACTCATGGGATTGCTTCTTCAAGGGGCTATCGCTTACCGCCAGGACTACACCGGCTTTCAAACCACAAAATCGCGAAAGGAGGAAAAGAGCCGCCGTCTCACATTCCACACCAAGTATTCCCAGCCGCTGCCATCTTTGTATCATGTCCTCGGTTTCATGTAACTGGGAAGCCACAGACCAAACGAGGCCGCTATGATAGGGTCCGCCTATTCTGCGTGCAGCCTGCACCAATGCTCCGAGAACGTCATGGTCTGGCACCGCAGGGATATCTGGGGGATAGTAGTAGTTCGTGAGGCTCTCACCTCGGACCGCTGCATCAGGAAGTATTATGTTACCTATCTCCACTTCCTCTTGCAATCCACCAGCGGCTCCTATGCCGATGACGTACTGAGCCTTCGTCATAGGGAGCACCCGTATCAAGCTTTCGACTTGCAGAGCCCCTCCAGGCCTGTGAGTGACTGAAATCTCGACGTTATTTATAGTACCTGTGAAAAGTGTGCCAACCTGCTTTCTCTCTTCAAGTTGTTGGATCAAGGAATCGAGGTTCACACCGAGGCCTACCAGTATATACTCGGCAATATCGTGAGGGTCGGCTTCCTGAAAGACCCAAGACCGAGCCTCCTTGAGAAACAGCTCCTCCCATAACGCCATAACTCCTTCACCTCACTTGTACGTTCGCTCGTTTCCGCTTAGCCCCACAGTGAGCATGGCGTATAACGTTCCGTGCATATCCGAAGTTCCCCAAAGGGGAATTTGGGCGAAGCGTAGTGAAGCCTGATACGCTCTGTTATATGAAGCGGCGGTTTCATCCTATCGTGGACGCCTCCATTTCCTTTTTGATCTCGCCAGCACCCCTCTTTATATCCTCTACAATCTCGGAGGGTGTCATCGTTTGCCATTCTATCTCTTTCACATAGCGATAGTAGTGAATGTCCTGTAATGCTTTGCATCCCGGGAATTCCCGTTTTACTCTCTTACGTATTTCTTCTTTTTCCTTCTCACTAACCTCTTTTCTTGTCATTTTACTCCTCCTCCCCAAAGAAATCTTCGGGTGTTACAATTGT
>QNBE01000032.1 GCA_003645615.1 Caldifarciminota bacterium | reverse complement strand
GGCCGAGCGACACCGCCTTCATTCACTTCGAGGTAAAATCTGGTTCCTATCCGGTCGAATCTCTAATCGGTGGTCCCACTTCATCCGATTTCTATAACGCCTGGGCCTTCACCGGTGCCGATTACAAAATCGTCTGGCATGAGGATCCCAACGGCAAGACGATCACGGTTACCGATCTCCTCACCAATGAGACCATCCCCTATAAACCTTTCAAACCAAAGGATGAGACTCTCAAACAGGATGCCTATAGCTGGTGCTTCCTCAATAAGTATCAACCTTCGATCCGGGTCTTCCCAACCCAATATCTCGCTGACTCTACACCAATCGTCCATATCTGTGGGGGCTACTTTGAGCTCTGTAGAGGCGATACAGTCAAACTGATCGATCGGATCAAGGATGGCGACGAGTGGATTGTTTACTCGCGTAGGCTCAGGACTGTCCCTTACAACTGCGAGTATCAGATCTTCACTACTCCGGCCTCCTTTATCCGAGACTCCACCATCACCCTCAATGTCAAGGTTGTCCCCAATCCTTATATTGTGACCAATGAGTGGCAGCAGACCCACTACAACCGGAAGCTCAAATTCATCAACCTCCCTGATAAATGTACCATCCGAATCTATACCGTCGCTGGAGATCTGATCAAGACGATCTATCACGACAACACCTATAAGCAGCCGAATGATGCTGGTGGTGATGAGTGGTGGGATATCCTTACCGATAATGATCAGCTACCTGCCTCTGGTGTCTACCTCTTCCATGTCGATTCCGATGTCGGAGAACAGGTTGGTAAGTTTGCCATCATCATCGGGAGGTAAGAGATGAGACTGGTTAGATTCCTTCTCATTTTAGCTATGGTTATCCCCTTGAGTGGTGACTTCGCCAAACTGGGAACCACCGGTGCCCAGTTTTTGAAGATCACCGTCGGTCGGGGAGCAGCCATGGGTGAGGCCTTTGTCGCCGTCTCCGATGACGCCACTGCCACTTACTGGAATCCCGCTGGACTTGCTTGGCTTGAGAAGAAGGACCTCCGGTTACTCCATAACGAATGGATCGCTGATCTTCGTCATGAATACGCTACCATTGCTCTACCCTTTACCGGTTTCGGCACTTTTGGAGTCAGCTTCACCGCTCTGACTATGGGGGATATGGAGTATACAACAGTTGATGATCCTACCACTGCAGCTCGGGAGGATACCGGAACTGGTGTCTACTTCTCAGCATCCGATCTTGCACTTGCTTTCTCCTATGGGCGTAGGTTCACTGATAAGCTCTCAACCGGACTGACGGTTAAGGTTATCCAGCAGCGGATCTGGGACCTCCTCGCTTCGGGTGTTGCGTTCGATTTTGGAGTCTTCTACCACACCGGTTTCAAATCATTGAGGCTTGCTGCTGCCCTCTCCAACTTCGGTGGATCGATGTCCTATCATGGTCGTCAGCTTTACGGTACCGTCCTGCCAGAATATGAAGAGACCGGTGGTCTCCAGCGAGAAGAGGTAAAGTACGAGTTGAGATCAATGCCTTACCCCCTACCACTCACCTTCCGTCTCGGTATCGCCTACAACATTATCGAGAATGAGAACTCGGTCCTCACTACCGCTGTTGATCTTACCCATCCCAACGATAACTTTGAGTCGGTCTCACTCGGATTCGAGTATGGCTATCTCAAACGGCTTTATGTGAGACTCGGTTACCGTACCTACACCAATATCGACTACATGAAGCAGCTGACCGGTGGCGATCCCATCTATGATGAGGAGACCGGAGAGATTACTGGATACAAGTGGGGTGATCGATGGGATTGGGTGATCAATAACCTCTCTGGTGGCGTCGGCTTCAACTGGAACGCAGGTGGAGTCGGTTTCGGGATCGAGTATTGCTACATGAATAAGGGTGTCTTCACCCATACCCATCGGATCGGCTTAGGCGTTACTTTCTAAGAAATAGAAGCCGGGGCGCCAGTAAGGCGCCCCGGCGAAGGAGGGAATATGGCACCGTTGCTTTCGGTGTTGTTGGTGTTAGCATCGGCCAGTCACTATGTGCCATTCGATCAGGTCAAGACCATTGCCCAGAAATGGGCGGAGAAAGAATGGCCTGATCTATCGCTGGCCCGTGTCCTCACCTATTATAATCTTGAGGGTGAGGTGAATGGTTATGCCTTTATCTTTAGTAAAAATCCGATGCCGTCTGATCAGATTCTGGTAGATGAGATCCTGAAAGAACGAGGCCGCAGACCGAGAAACCGATATGGTGTCGATGAGTATGCTACCATAATAATGAGTGCCCGGTTTGGTGAGGTTCCCATATTCCAGTACTATCGTGGACTACCGGGAATCTATTCAATCCGTCGCTATCTTCCTCCTGAATATGACAATGCTCAACCACTAAGGGTATACTATTATGGCCCTGGCGACGAGTGGATCGAATTTGCTACCACGGAAGGGACTGTGCTAATTCATGGGTATTCAGGTTGGGTCTACCAGAAGGAGGAAGTGAGGAAACGGATTGGGGGGAAATCTTCAGGGAGTGAGTATTGTTTTAAATTCTGGCGGGAGTTGATTAATAACGACTTTGTCACTCGTGACTCCAACAAGATTCCTGATATGGTCCCCTTCTATGAATGGCATTATGGCTGTTCTCCCACTGCTTCGGCTATGCTCCTCGGCTACTGGGATGCCCGCAATTATGCCAAGCTGGTCGATTTCTTCTTCGGACCTCGCTATTCCTATCCTGAGAATGAGTGGGATGATGGTATCCCCAACTGCCAGCGGGAACTTGCCCTTGCGATGTACACCGATACCATGACTGGTGGAACATCAATCTACTACATTCATACTGGACAGCGTGCGGTCTGTAATGGTTATAATAATAACTACAACTTCCAGTCCAATATGTACGGACCTGGGACTCAGAGTAATCCTTATGTTACCTGGAACATCATCAAACAGGAGATTGATGCTGGAAGGCCGCTCCACTGGGCTGTTCTCGGCTGGGGGCCGGGTTATAACCACTCCTTAGCTGGTGTCGGTTACAAGACCGTCGGTTCTGAGCGGTATGTCTATGTCAATACCACCTGGTATGAGAATGAAGAATGGTGGGTGCAGCATACCTCTGGCTCTCGAGATTACTGCTACCCGCTCATCCCCGGTGGCGGAATAAATTGTGATCTCCGTCTCACCTATCCTGATACTAAAGCGATGATGTTCCGGGGGCTTAAATACAAGATCAAGTGGAATGCTACCGGTTCTCAGGGGATTGATCACCTCAGTATCTTCCGACATACCGGTTATAACCAGAATACCTGGGTTACCCTTGCCACCAATGTGCCAAACAATGGGGCTTGGGTATGGACTGCTCCTACTGATTCCCTAACCGCCAGGTTTGCGATTAAAGGTTATAGTAGTTCTAATAGCTTCCTGGCTGCCGATGGTGAGAGTATCGCCTTTGATGTCCGGACCTATCAGCATTCCAATGAACTATTAATTGTCGGGCACTATGATACTGATGGTTCGGCCGCAGATGTCGTATGGAGTAACAATTATCTCTACTGTGCTGACAATCAGGCTGGCCTTGCGATCCTCGATGTCTCCGATTCTTCCCTGCCCGATCTCAAAAGTACCCTTCCCCTTCCCAGCGCAGTGGCGATTGCCTACAAGAGTCCCAATCTCTATGTTGCTGATGAATCCGACACCCTTTTTGTCATCGATGTCTCTGATCCGACCAATCCGACCCGAAAAGGTTCTTGGGCAGCGCCGGATGTTGTTCTTGATGTTGTCCGATATAAGGATAAATATGTTGTCTGTGCCTGTAAAGCAGATGGCATCTTCGTCTTGGATATCTCATCGGCAAATCCTCAGCAGGTTGGAAGTTACGATACTCCTGGACAGGCTTATGCCTTATTTGTCCGGGATACTCTACTCTATGTGGCCGATGGGACCAGAGGTTTAAGAATCATAAGTCTCGCTGATCCTGCCAACCCCAAAGAGATTGGTAGCTGTGATCCCACTGGTATTGCCAAAGGTATCGGGGTAGTTGGAGATTATGCCTATCTCTGTAATGGCGGCCTTGGCATTTCCGTTATCGATGTCTCTGATCCTCAGAATCCAAGCGTGATTAATACCATCGATACCCCTGGGACTGCTACCTGGGCAAGAGGCGTCAGTATGACCCATCTCTTTGTCGGTGATGACGAGTCTGGAATCAGGATTTATGATATCTCTAATCCTAACAATCCCTCTGAGGTAGGTTACTTAGACTCCCATGGTTCAGCAACCCGGATGGCCTTTAATGGCGATCTCATCTATCTTGCTGATGGTGGCGATGGTATCTATGTGGTTCACTGCGATCTGATCGGGGTCGAGGAAGAGAAGACCACCAAGGAGTTTAGATTGGTCATCCCCAGTCTTACCAGCAACCGTCTCACCATCTCTGGGTTTACCCCTGTTCCAAAATTGCTTAGGATTGAGGTGAGTGACGTGTTGGGAAGGAGGCTCACTGAGTTTAAGGTGAATATCAATGGTGAATTCTCCCTGAGCAGTCCTATCCAGCTAACCAGTGGGGTCTACTTTGTCACCGTTAGAGATGAAGAAGATGTCTTCCATTCCAAGGTTGTGGTGATAAAATAATGGAGGGTGGAGAGGAAAGACGATAAGAAAGGAGGAGAGATGAGTCGATTAATCCTGATCGGACTCATGGTAACCTTCGTCTATGCCTTGCAACCGGTCAAATCTGAGCCGGCCAAACTGATAAGGGGTGATGAGGAGATCAATGCCCCTCATTATCCCTCGGGTCCAGGGCTATCACCAGGTGATTCGGTGGGTTGGACTAAGTACGACTATCAGCGGAATGGTCAAACCGCTTGGCAGGTCTGGTATGATGGTGCATCAGATCCTGGAATCCATGTCGACTTCATGAGGGCTCATGAAGCACAGCCTTGGCCAGATCGATGTTGCGCCTATAACTTCTGGCAAGGAGGAAGTTGGTTTGGTGATGCCGATGTTACTCCTGGCTACTCTGGGTATGTTGCCCTCGCGGTGAAGCCCTCCAATAATGCTGGAGTCTGTGCCTATCACCATCAAGCATCTGGTGATCTCTATCGTTGCTGGGTCTCAGTTGATGAAGGTCAAGGCTATTATAACTTCACCTACCATAAGGTTCTTCCTCAGGAACAGACTGAGCAGATAATCTGGCCAAGACTGGCAATCGATGATCAGGGTAACTTCCATATCGTTAATCATTCCTATGACTATGAGCGGATCTACTACACCCGTTCCACCGACGATGGTCAGACCTGGTCAGATAAAGAACTCCTCTACGAAGAGTCTCAGGCCAATCAATATCGGAATCTTGCCGGTGGCGTCTTTGCTGATCGGTTTAACTCCCCTGGCAAGGTCATCCGTTACTGGCCTGAGTGGACTGGTGAAGGAACTGGTGGTCATGCCCAACACTCTCAGGATGTCTGCTACCAGATCTCGACTGATTATGGTGTTACCTGGGGCTCTCGAGTAAATCTCACACAGTACCAACCGAGCGATACGATGCGTGCTTTTTGTCATATCAAGGCGATCTTCGATAAGAATGGTGACCCTCATATTGTCTTCCCCGTCTGTTACTTCCGGAACGGCACCGCCTATTATCGGTCCTGGATTATCCACTGGTCTCCCTCGACTGGCTTCACAGTCGTGACCGGTCCCCACTCGATGAGTAATCCTACGGGAGGCTGGCGATTACCTTGTGATTTTGCCCAGATCGCGGTGGACAAGGATAATGGTAACCTCTATCTGGTCTATGTTCTGAACCGTGACTCTGATATGTCGGCCGGTGGCTATCCCAATGGCGAGCTCATGGCCCTTGCCTCTACCGATGGTGGTGCCACCTGGACCAGCAATGCGGCGGGCGATACCGGAGTTAATCTCACTAAGACCCCTACACCAGGAGGCGCTCCAGGCGAGTGCTGTGACGACGATTATCCGTCGATGCATCCCTACACCATCACCTTCAATGGAGAGAAGTGCGTCGTCATCAGCTATGTTGAGGATAAGGATGCGGGCGGCTTGCCTCAGGGTGAAGGGACCGAGACCGACAACCCCTACCGAGTCCTGATCGTCCCCTGTGATTCTATCTTAATCGGCGTCGAGGAACAGAATGCCGGTGTTCCCAAATCGACCGGTCTGATTGGTATCTATCCCAATCCGACTCGAGGACAGGCCCGGATCGAGTTCGCGATGAAGAAGGAAGCGCTGGTAAAGATCAATGTCTTAGACATTACCGGTCGTGTAGTGGATCGACTGGTTAATCGGGTGATCGGTGCTGGATATCATACCGCCTACTTCAAATCTAAGGTTCCAGCCGGTATCTACTTCGTCCATATGGAGACCGAGGGTTACTCCGATACCCGTAATCTCATCCTGGTTCGGTAGACCAAGGGAAGGGTTTTAAAAGGCGGGGCGTAGCCCCGCCTTTTTCATAACCAGTCCTTATCGATTAGTGAACTCTCTCCCGACCTTGACCACTGGTGGTAAGAGGTGAATTCATATTCTTTTGGATTATTACATAGGCCCTCAATTACCGGCAGGGTGTGGATTCTCTTAAGCCTTTCTTTCAGCTCCTCCTTAGTCTTTATTATCTCTGAATAGTAGCGGCGCTGCCAGACATAGCCTCTTCGATTATTCCGGTGATTGAAGCGTCTGGAGAAACTACCCTTTATGAACTTTATCACTCGGGACAAAGGAAAATCGCGGTTGGGCTGGATCAGGAGGTGCATCTGGTTGGGAAGGATGGCGTAACCGAAGACCTTATATCGAAACTGATATTTGAAGTATTCGATCGTGGTCACCAGGAATCTAATATCCTCCTTTTTCTTAAGGATCAACTGTTGATCCTTTGTATGGGTGACGACATAATAGCAGATTCTCCTCGCCATTGCTCCTCCCTGTTAAAACTTACGCAAGAGATAGATCATAACAAATACACCAATGATAGTAAGGAAAGAGACTTCAAACCATAGGGATAGCTTAAGGGAGATAAAACCTAAGGAGAGAGAAAGATGGGAGAAGCCGATCCTTAGTGATTTGAAGAAGAACGATCGGACCGGCCCAGGGGGAAATAAACCTCCAAATATGTAGGTGGCGGCAGAACCGATAACACCGCCCAGGAAGATCGCCAGGATAATAAATCCCTTAGTTCTTCTCATCGGAGATAAATCTCAATGTTTTTAATCCAATCACCCCGGTGACAATTCCGGTTCCGATCCCAACCGTTGAGAAAATCGGGTAGAGGATAACTAAGGATTGGTGAGGGATGAAGAGAAAGGTCGCAAAGAAAAGTTGTGTGAGATTATGGCTTACGGAACCAGCAACCGAGAGTCCAACAATTGAGAGGGGAAACATTTTAAAGAGATACATTATCAGTAAACTGGTGAGGGTGCCGCCAAAACCGAGTAGAAAATAGGGGGTAAGGATTTTTCCGGTCAGAATCGATCCCGCTAAGACTTTGGCCAGAGCTACCGGAAAAGCGATTCTTAAACCATACTGGATGAGAGCGATCAAGACTACAATGTTGGCAAGGCCTAATCTAAGCCAAGGTATCGGTTTGGGAATTAGAGATTCCATAAGATATACCGCCACGGCGATTGCGGCGAAGCGAAGGGAGATTTCTTTACCAGGTGATACCATCGAGATTTCCTCCGAGATAGATAAAAACCTGATTCGGGATGCAGATGATAACCCCACCTTTCTCAGTGATCGATGAGTGCATACATGTCTTATTGGGACAACTGGTTTCTGTAACACGAACTACCCCATCTTTATTTACAATTGTAAACTTTCCTAAGCAACCGTCAACGGAAATCTGCCAGTCCTGGTTGATGGGTCGTATGATTTCTCCACTGGGAAAGTCAATAGTTACAAATTTGCTTTTGGTTCTTACAAAGAAGATATTGGTGAGAAGAATTCCCCCGATAAGGATAACATCCCATACCCTCAGATGACAATATTTAGATCCTCGCCACAGCGACTGCATTTCCCTTGAGAAACTCCAACCACCTTGGTATGATAGAAACTCCTTGTGATCACTTTGTTGCCACAGGAGGGACAGATGGTATCGTTGCCATGCTCGGTTATGATATTACCGAGATAGACGAAGGAGAGCTTCCTGCGGGCGATCTGGTAGGCTCGCTCAATGGTGGCGGTCGGGGTGGGTTCCCGTCGGTATTGATAATGTGGAAAATAGCGCGAGAGGTGGAGGACGAGTTTGGGGCTGAGGGAGGCGAGATAGTCGACCAGATGAGTGATTTCGGCCACGGAATCATTGAAACCGGTAACGATCAGATGGGTAATCTCACAGTGGCAGTGGGAGATGGCCAATTCGATTGTTCTTTTAACCGCATCGAGATCCCCACCAAGGACCTTCCTATACTTGACCCCATTCATCGTTTTTAAATCGATATTCATCGCATCAACAATCTTTAGTAATTCCCGGAGTGGTTCAATCTCAACCATTCCATTGGTCACCAGCACGTTCTTAAAACCATGTTCCTTCAGTAATTTCCCGGCGTCCATGATATATTCAAACCAGATCATCGGCTCAGTATAGGTATAGGAGACACCGATGAGATTGTAGTCCTGAACCAGCGCCAGAAGGTTTTCCGGACTGATATACTCGGTGGGAGCTGATCGCTGGGAGATCTGCCAGTTCTGACAGAATGGACATCTCATATTACATCCATTCGGGGCAATAGATAGAATCGGACTTCCAGGGTAGAAGTGGTAAAGCGGCTTCTTTTCAATTGGATCGACCGCTACCGATACCGTTCGACCGTAATTTATTGCCCACAGTTTACCCTTCTCATTCTTTCTCCCTCGACAAAGTCCAACCTTCCCAGATGCGATCCTACAATGGTGAGGACATAATAGACACTCAACACTATCCCCTAAATTCTGGTAGTAACGCGCCTCAATCATAAAAACCTTCCGTCGTTATGATATTGAGATCCTGATCTACCCAGAGCGCTTCGACTCCATACCTTATAGCGACCCTTTTTCCTTCCTCTGGTCCGAGGATGAAAAGAGCGGTGGCAAGAATATCGGCCAGAATGCAGGTCTTGGCCCGGACCGACGTGGCGATGATGCCCTGAACCGGATAGCCGGTGATACAATCGATTATGTGATGATAACGGATACCATCGAGGATGAAAAAATTCTCATAATCCCCCGAAGTTGCGATTGAACCATCTACATCGAGGATCTTAAGGATGCGATTTTTTCTGGGGTCTTTTATACCCACCCGCCACTTGCGACCATATCCAGAGATCTCACCCCCAATATCGACCAAGGCCTGAGCAATATGATTCCGTTTTAACAGAGCAATAATCCGATCGGCCGCGTAACCCTGAATCATTGAGCCAAGATCAATTTCGACATTATCAAGCTGGATTGTGTCGCCAGATATCGTTATTCGTCGATAATCAACCCTCTCAAGCGTCTTCTCAAGCTCGGTTTGATTCGGAAGGTGAAAGTTGTGATTGTAAAATCCCCAGAGATCTACAAGGGGGTGGCAGGTGATATCATAACGACCTTTGGTGAGACGAGATAATTCAACACCAAGTCTAACCAGTTTTGCCAATTCAGGGTCAATGAGTTTACCGTGTTGGTTTAGGGTTTCGATTAGGGAATATTTCTTTTCGATCCGAATACATTCGAGACGGATCGAGTCGAATAGGTCTTCCCTTCCACCAGTAAATTTTACCGAGCAGGGGGAGCCGAGGGCGAAGAAGGTATACCTCTTCAAGGATGGCTGACCACAGTGACAAAATAATAATAGTAGTATAAACAATAAACTCCTCATAACCAATTATAATCTGAAAAGCGGTAAAAGACAACAACCTATTTTGGGTAGGTTCCTTTTTCCTCTAAATAGGCCCTTAACTTGTTCAAGGCTCGATTTCTAATCTGGCGCACCCTCTCCCGGGAAAGACGCAATCGCTTACCAATCTTTTCCATCGATTCTGGTTCATTTCCATCGAGGCCGTAGTTCCTTTTAATCACCGTGGCCTCGGTCTTATTTAGCCTCTTAAGTGCCTCATTAATCAATTCCTGATCCCTTTTCTTAAGAAAGATCTCTTCCGGTGAGGGGATAGTTATCTCTTCAGCAAGGCTACTTTGATCAAAGCCTTCATCATCGATTCGATCCATCTGGACTAATGGCGGGGCTGAGATCTCATCGGGGGGGATAGAGAGTTCTCGGGCGATCTCGTCTATGCTCGGCTCACGCCCCAATTGCTTATATAGTCTTTTTATCGCTCGATCCATCTTCCGGTCCTTCTCACTCCAGTCAACCTTCATTATCTGATGATCCCGGATGGCCGACTGGATCTCTTTGCGGATCCACCACACTGCATAAGTTAGAAATCGCACCTTCCTCCGCTCATCATAATTAGAGGCCGCCTTAACCAGACCATAATTACCGGCGATGATCAACTCCAGAAGAGAGAGCCCCTGGTTCTGGAAGTTCTTAGCCACCTGAACCACGAAGCGGAGATTAGCGAGGATCAGTTTCTCTCGGGCCGCTTCATCCCCATTCCTTGCCTTACGAGCAAGACGGATTTCTTCCTCCCTTGAGATTGGTTTATAGTTGGATATATCCTTAAAATAGCGTGCCAGCCCTGGATCAATCATCGCCTCAAGGTGATAAAGTAAGTCTGATCTTGACGAAGGATCTGGAAGACAAGGACCTTCTTATCTTTCAACTCAGTAAGGACTTCCATATACTCCTTCAAAGATCGAATCCGCCTTCGGTTGATTTTCACAATAAGGTCACCCTCTTTTAGTCCGGCTCGATCCGCTGGACTAGCTGGAACTATCCGCTCAATAACCACTCCTGGTTTGGGTTCAGAGACCTCTTTGACCATGATCCCGATCCCCTGCTCTCCTTTTTCTTTCTGGCTGATCTCCTCGGGAAAAGATCCGATTTTGGCATGCAATATCTTTCTTTTCCCGTCGCGGAGAACAATGATCTTAACTTTCTTACCGATCGGAGTTTCGGCGACCATTATACGGAATTGATCAACATTTTTGACCTTCTTCCCATCAAATTCAATAATCACATCACCAGCCATGAGACCAGCCTGATCTGCAGGTGTATTGGGAAGGACATCGCGTATCAGCACCCCTTCGGTGGAAGGGAGATCCAGCCCTTCCTTCATCTCTTCAGTAATCTCCTGAGGATAAACACCAAGATAACCCCTTTCGACTTTGCCTTTCTCCCTCAACTCCTTGATCACCTTTTTGGCAAGATCGATCGGGATTGCAAATCCGATGCCCACATTTCCACCAGAGGGGCTGGTGATTGCTGTGTTGATACCAATCACTTCGCCCTTGATGTTGACCAGTGGTCCTCCGGAATTGCCGGGATTGATCGCAGCATCGGTCTGGAGAAAGTTTTGATAAATCGGCCCTTCCGGAAGGGCGAGTCCTGATCTACCCTTGGCTGAGATAACGCCAACGGTCACCGTCCCCTCGAAGTGAAAGGGATTTCCAATGGCGATTGCCCAATCCCCAACTTCGATCTCATCAGAACTCCCTAAGCGAAGGTAGGGAAGCTCTTTCTTAGTTTTCACCTTGATTAGGGCAATGTCGGTCCTGGGATCGGTACCAACAATCTCTACCTCATCTCCTTTAAACTCTTCACCACTTTGGAGCTTAATAATGATATTCTCCGCTCCTTTGATTACATGATTGTTAGTCACAATATAGCCCTTCGGATCGATGATGAATCCCGATCCTAAGGTCTTTGATTTCTCCGGGATGGGAGGGAAATTGCGAAAGAACTGGCGGAAGAACTCATCGAACGGCCCTTGAAAGCGAAACTCAAATCCGGGTGACCTAATCGCAACAACCTTTTCTGCCGATATGTTCACAACTGCGGGGAGGACTTCCTTGACCACGGAGACGAAGGGACTGGAAGCCAAACCCTTTACCGCTTCCGTCTCTTCTGCCTGGATCCGTCCTTGAGCAAGGATAAAGCCAAGGAAGAATGAAAACAGCGCTGCTGAAGCAGCAATGATTCCAACAACTGTGAGCGGTAACCTTTTCATCGTACACCTCCTGGAGTGGGAAGGAGGGAGATTATGGCTACTTCACATCAATCGTGATCTCCTTCGGCCGTTTTGACTCTGGTTTGGGTAGGACGATCTTCAAGAGGCCATCCTTATAGGTAGCTTTGGTTCGGTCTGGATCGACCTCGACCGGGAGGCTGATCGTGCGGACAAATTTCCCATAACTCCGCTCGATACGATGGTAGGTCTTTCCTTTCTCTTCCTTTTCCCGCTTCCGCTCGCCAGAGATAGTAAGAGTATTTCCGGTAGAGGTGATTTTGATCTCATCCTTGTTCAGACCGGGGATCTCGGCGGTGACAATGATATCATCATCGGTCTCTTCGATATCCACTACCGGGGTCCATACTCCTTCGCCACGAACGACCGGGAAACGGCCAAAGAAACTATCAAAGAGACGCTCCATATCTTCCCGGAGCGAACTCAGCTCCTTAAAAGGATCCCATTTGGCGAGGCTGTTTGGCATCGTCTCACCCCCTTTCTCTCCTTCCCACTCCATCATCTTAGACAAATCTTACCAGCCCGGGTTTACTTGAGCTTAAAGAGGTGGATACGATCACCGACTTTTACTTGGTGGTCTTTGAACCAGCCTTGATTGGTTTCTATCGCCATGATGATTGGTTGGGGAGGGAAGATAAGGGTGGTATCGTTGGGAAACATGGAGTCGATTGCAATAAGCCGATAGTTGGTGTCGATAAACCCGATAGATAGCGGAATGTAGGTGTCCTTCATCCAAAAAGGGTAACGTTCTGGATGGGGAAAGAGGAAAAGATAGGCGGAATCTTGGGAGAGATGGGTGCGGAATTTGAGTCCGAGCCTCAGTTCATAATCGCCCGTTAGTATCTTCACCTTAAGGGTCTCATCACCGATGATAAGAATCCAACCACCCGGTTTGGCACAGACAAGAAGGACAAATACTATCGCCTTTCGCACCAAGAAATATAATCTTGGGGGGGGGATCTGTCAATTGTTACAACCCTGTTGACAGATAAAGGAGAATCGCTAAACTTAATATTATGATCGTGTTACGCAAGTATTTGGGACAGATCCTTATTGAGCTTGGCTATGTCGAACATAGCCATGTGGTTGAAGCAAGGAGAAATCAGCTCCTCAAGGATTCCTCCAAGCGTATCGGTGAGTGGCTTATCGATCTGGGTTACATTAATGAACAGCAATTGAAGGAAGCGCTCGAGATTCAGGCTCGGACCAAATTGAGGGGGTAAGTTGGGTCTTACCAAAGAAAAAAAACAGGCAATCATCAAAGAGCATCAGATTCACCCCAAAGACACTGGTTCCCCTGAGGTTCAGATTGCAATTCTAACCGAAAGGATAAACTATCTCACCGAGCATCTCAACCGTTACCCCAAGGATCGCCATTCTCGGCGGGGTTTGATTCAATTGGTCAATGCCCGCCGTCGCCACTTAGAATATCTCTTTCGTAGAGATCGGGAGAGATATCTTAAGATTGTAAAAGATCTTAATCTCAGAGGATAGGATGTATGCGGTCCGACTCGCCTGGGCCGGAGCTGATCTTGTCCTGGAGAAGGGGAAGGTGGCACGGCAGGCTGACTCCAGTATCCTGGCTCGCTATGGTGATACGGTCGTTCTCGCTGCTGCCACCAGAAAGAGTCCCACTGAAAACCAGGTTAACTTCTTACCACTAACGGTCGACTATCGAGAGCCGACCTACTCCGCGGGAAAGATCCCCGGAGGTTTTTTCAAAAGGGAGGGGAGGCCCAGGGAAAAAGAGATTCTTACCTCAAGACTTATTGATCGCCCACTCCGTCCGCTCTTCCCCAAGGAATACCATGATGAGACTCAAATTGTCTGTTTTCTCCTGTCCTTAGATCCTCGGCACGATTCTGAAGTTCTTTCAATAATTGCTTCCAGCGCTGCCCTGTGTCTCTCATCAATGCCATTCTCAACCCCGGTGGGGGCTGTGAGGATAGGATGGCATAAAGGCAAGGTTGTGATTAACCCACCCACCGCTCAATTCGATGAGTTGGATCTGAATCTGGTCGTTGCTGGCACGAGATCGGGGATAATGATGATTGAGGGTGAAGGTCGGGAGGTTAAAAGGGAGATACTGCTCGAGGCGCTGAAGGTCGCTCAGAACGAGATCGTTAAGATCATCGATCTTGAGGAGGAGATGATCTCAGCTTGTCCAGTGGAAAAGCGGATTTCGGAACCGCCCCCAATCCCCCCCGATCTTGGTAGTCGAATCCGAGAGAAGGTCGGAAGTAAAATTAAGGGGTTTCTAAGAATCAAGGAGAAGAAACCGCGTGAGGAAGCCTTCCAGGCTTTAATCCAGGAATTGGTGGACCAATTTAAGGAGGAATTTCCCGAATGTGAAGGTATTATTGAGGATGTTCTCAACGATGAGGCTCGTCGAGAGATGCGCCAGATGATCCTCACCGAGAAGCAAAGGATTGATGGGAGATCCTTAGACGAGATTAGACCGATCAGTTGCGAGGTTGGTGTTTTGCCTCGAACCCATGGTTCCGCTCTATTCACTCGAGGAGAGACACAGGCCCTGGTTGTGACAACGATTGGCACCTTCGATGATGAACAGATCATCGATGATCTGGAAGGGGAGGCGAGCAAGCACTTTATGCTTCACTATAATTTCCCTCCTTTCTCCACCGGAGAAGTAAAGTTCCTTCGTGCCCCATCTCGGAGGGAAATTGGTCATGGTGCCTTAGCCGAACGTTCCTTATTACCGGTTATGCCCGAGAAGGAGAAGTTTCCCTACACAATCCGGGTGGTCTCTGACATCCTGGAATCGAACGGTTCCTCATCAATGGCTTCGGTCTGTGGTGCCTCCCTTTCACTGATGGACGCCGGGGTCCCAATAAAGAAAGCAGTGGCTGGAATCTCAATCGGCCTGATAAAGGAGGGGGGTGAATATTCCCTTTTGACCGATATTATTGGGGCGGAAGATCACTACGGAGATATGGATTTCAAGATTGCTGGAACCAGGGATGGGATTACCGCAGTTCAGCTCGACCTGAAGATTCCCGGGATCGATCTCGATATACTGGGAGAAGCACTCGGTAAAGCTGATGAGGCGAGAAAGAAGATACTCGATATCATGGACCAGACGATAGCAAGGCCAAGATCAGAACTATCCAGCCTGGCACCGCGGGTGGTTCTCTTCACCATACCAAGGGATAAAATTAGTGAAGTCATTGGACCCGGTGGCAAGATTGTCCGCAAGATCATCGATGATACGGGGGTGACCATCGATATCGACGACGACGGACGGGTCCGGATTGCCGGTTCCTCCACCGAATCGGTCGAGAGGGCCCAGCAACTCATCCAGAGTATTGCTGCTGAGGTCGAAGTGGGCCGGAGTTACATTGGGAAAGTAACCAGAATTACCAATTTCGGGGCCTTCGTCGAATTCCTGCCGGGAAAGGAAGGGCTTATTCACATCTCCAAGATGGGGCACGGCCGAGTCAGAAGGGTCGAGGATGTCCTCCAGGTCGGTGATGAGGTTGTGGTGAAGGTGATCGAGATTGATCGTCTGGGGAGAATTAATCTGGCATTGAGAGAGGTCGGTGGCCGGGGATAAATTAGAGATTTTAAATCTGGGACCGAAATTGAAATTCATAGGTGAATTCATTCCTCATCTCTATTCCTTTTCTATCGGGATATTTTTTTCCTTGGGATCTCGGGATGAGAATAGAGGGAAAGAGGGTAAGACCCATTTTTTAGAGCATATGCTATTCAAGGGGACGAGGAAGAGATCGGCTCAGGAGCTATTCAAGAAGATTGAGTCCTTGGGAGGAACCTTCGATGCCTATACTACCAAGGAGAATACGATCCTTGTGACCAGATTCCTAAAGGAATATCAGGATGATGTGGTCGATATCATCTTAGAGATGATGAATGAGGCAACTTTGCCAGAGGATGAGTTTGAGAAGGAGAAGGCGGTGATCTTGGAAGAAATCAAATCTTCCCGGGAGGATCCTGAGGATCGAGTCTTTGACCTACTTTTTGAAGTCGCATTTAAGCCGCATCCGATTGCCAATCCTATTGTTGGCTTTTCTGAGAGCGTTATCTCCCTTACCCGCGATGAGATCCTTGGGCATTTCCAATCATTTATCTCACAACCAATAACTGTAGCCGTGGCGGGCAATTATCATCAGGATTCCTTAATCGATAAGATTGGAAGGATTAGAGGCAATGATCTGGAGAGGGTGTCAAGGATAAAGCCTACATTCAATGCTAAGAAGGTTGCCATCGAGGGGAGGAGGGATATTAGTCAGGTCTATGTGGCATTGGGTACCCTCTCTTTCCCCTTCCCGGATGAGCGACGTTACCCAATTAATGTTATCTCCTCGGCCTTGGGCGGCGGAATGAGCTCAAGGTTGTTCCTCAGGTTAAGAGAACGCGAGGGTCTGGTCTACAACATTCAGACCTTTAATGAGCTCTTCTCTGATATTGGTCTGATGGGGATATTCTTTATAGCTGACCAGAAGAATCTCTACCGGTGTCTGGAGGTGATTAAGGAAGAGCTGCTTAAGCTGAAGGGGTCGGGATTTACCGATGAGGAGATTCAGATTCACCGCTCGCTAATTAAAGGTAATTTCCTGATCGGCCTTGAGAACACATCCAACCGAATGCTCAGATTGGGAAGGAGCCTATCTCAACTGGGAAAGGTCCCCGAGATTGCGGAAGTGATAGAAAAGATTGATGGGGTTGATCATGAGAGCATTTCGGAGCTTCTGCCCAAACTCTGCAGCCCTGATCGATATACAATTGCAGTGGTGGGTGAGGCAGAGGAGGATGAGGTGAGGGGGTTTTTCGAGAGATGAAGATTTCCCAGCGAGGAAAGAGAATGCCAGCGTCCCCGATTAGAAAGCTGGCCGACCTGGCCGATCGGGCCAAAAGGAAAGGGATTGAGGTATTTCACCTCAATATTGGCCAGCCCGATATCAAGACGCCGCCCTCCTTCTTTAAAGCTCTTACCAGTTTCAAGGAGGAGGTTTTACCCTATGGACCATCGGGTGGCCTGGCCGAATTGAGATCGGTGGTGGCGGAATACTTCCGCAACTTCAACCTTGTGATTGATATCGATCAGATCTGGATCACAACTGGTGGGAGTGAGGCGATTATCTTTGCCATGATGGCGATCTGTGACCCTGGAGATGAGCTGATTGTGATTGAGCCCTTCTACACCAATTACAATGGCTTTGCAGTAATGGCTGAAGTTAAGCTGGTACCAGTTGCCGCCAGGGTGGAGAATGGATTTCGACTCCCCCCCAAGGAGGAATTAGAGCGAGTAATTACCAGTCGGACAAAGGGAATCCTTATCTCAAACCCATCCAATCCCACCGGAACCGTTTATACTCAGGAAGAGATGTATATCCTGAGCCGGATCTGTCGGGATCATGATCTCTACCTACTTGCCGATGAGGTCTATCGGGAGTTTGTCTATGACGGGCGGTCACATATCAGTGCCCTTTCCTTACCTGAGATTGAAGACCGGGTCATCATTCTTGACTCCATCTCCAAAAGATTCTCAGCCTGTGGCGCCCGCATCGGTTACCTGATCTCTCGCAATAAGAAGATTATGGCCACGGTATTAAAGTTTGCTCAGGCCAGATTATGTCCGCCAACATTAGAACAATATGGGGCAATAATGGCGTTTAAGGACTATCATCGCTATATCAGGCCAGTAATAAGGGAGTATGAAGAAAGGCGCAATGTCCTTTTCGAGAAGCTGGATGAGATACCGGGCATTTTTGGCCTGAAACCAGAGGGGGCCTTCTATGCGGTCTTGAAACTACCGGTCCATGATAGTGAAGACTTTGCCTCGTGGCTCCTTACCGATTTCTCTCTCGATGGTAAGACGACCATGCTTGCGCCCGCCTCCGGTTTTTATGCCACCCCCCATCTCGGTCGGGATGAGGTGAGGATCGCCTATGTCTTAGAAACTGAGAAGCTCATCCAGGCCTTGGCAGTGATCAAGGCTGCATTAGAGACCTATCCAGGATGTACTACCTCATGAGGTTTGCTGAGACAGTTGTTCCGCTGATCCCTTCGTCATTCCACGATGCCATCGCTCAGGTTTTGGCGATTCTCTTCTACTATCTCAGAATCCGACAGAGGATGGCGGTCGAGAAGAATCTCAGACATATCCTCCACGATCGCCCAGTAAAGGAATGGATGATCAAACGGCTGATCTGGCGAACCTATCGAAAGTTCGCTCTCTGTTTCCTCGATACTACCCGGATACCTTTCTTCCAGAATAAGGATTTGGATCGGATCTTTGAAGATCAGGCCACCGAGAACCTTCAGCGGGCGCTTTCTTACCAGCGCGGTGCCATCCTCATCTCCCTCCATCTTGGAAACTGGGATCTGGCTGGAGTCCTGCTTGGTCACCTCGGTTTCCCTATTGTTGCGGTCACTGAGCGACTCGAGGAGAGATATCTCAATTTTTTCAAAAAGAGGCGAGAAAGGACCGGCATCGAGACGATCCTGACCAATGAGACGATGAAGTTGATTCGAGCACTTAAGAAGAATAAGGTTGTAGTGCTGGTTGCCGATCGCGATATTACGGGAAAGGGGAAGGTCGTATCCTTTTTTAATGGTAAGCGAAAGATACCGCTCGGCCCGATCAAACTGGCAAGGAGATTTAAGGTGCCCGTTGTTTTCGGCTACCTTCCTCTCCACGACACAGCCCGCTATCTCGGCCGGATCGAGCCGCCAGTCTTCTTAGGAGAAGATCTAACCGAAAACCTGAAAATGATGGTGGGATGGTTTGAACGGGTGATCCGGCGCTATCCGGATCAATGGTTCGTGTTTGAAGACGAATGGATCGAGTAGTAGTGAAATATTCAGGAGGTCCGAGGCCGGGCTATAAGACCCCAGGCTCCTCCGGGGCCGATCTCTGTGCCCGGATCGACCACGATATTACCATTCCACCGGGGGGTTGGGCCCTCATTCCGACTGGCATCAGGGTTCAGATCCCTCCCGGCTATGAAGGTCAGGTCC
>QNBE01000031.1 GCA_003645615.1 Caldifarciminota bacterium | reverse complement strand
CTATAAGAGCCACTATGATCTCGGTGTCGCCTATAAAGAAATGGGACTTTATGCTGAGGCAATCGAAGAGTTCCAGATTTCGGCCAAGGATCCAGAGCTTACCTTGAAATCGATGGAGATGATTGGAACCTGTTATTATGAACGGAAAAAATATAAGGAGGCCGTTGCGATCTTAAAAAGATCTCTGAAGATTCCGGGTTACAATAAGTCAGATTTTGTCGGTATTCACCTCCTCCTCGCCCGATGTTATGAAGCGATGGGTAAGAACGAAGATGCTCTACGAGAGTATGAGATTGTCTACCACTACAATCCAACCCTTGCTGAGGTTAAGGAGAAGTTAGCTGCTCTAAAGCAACCCACGGAAAAGAAGGAAAAACCAGTTCCCCGAGCAGCACGGAAGGGTAAGATTTCCTATCTGTAGATGGATTACGAAACATTCTATTCATTAAATGAACATCCCTTCGGTTTCACTACTGATGAAAAGTATTATTATGATGCTCCCCAGCATTCTAAGGCGCTCATCAAGCTGCTACATGCGGTCGAGAATCATGCTGGGCTGGCGATACTGATTGGAGAAGTGGGGGCAGGTAAAACAACCCTCTCTCGCAAGATGCTTGATGAGTTAATGACAAGAGATTATGAAGCAACTCTCCTGGTTATCATCCATTCTGAGATTACACCAGATTGGTTCTTACGCAAACTTGCTTTAATGTTCGATTTAGAGCCTGAGGAGAAGGACAAAGTCGCAATCATCTCTGGACTCTATCAACGACTGGTAGAGTTGAATAACAAAGCCAAGGGGATTGCTATTCTTATCGATGAAGCAAATATGCTGAAGACGAAAGAGATAATGGAAGAAATGCGTGGCCTTCTCAATCTTGAAGCCAACAATCGGAAACTGATCAACTTCATCCTCTTTGGACTTCCTGAGATGGAGGAGAATCTAAATCTCGATCCACCGCTGGCCCAGCGTATTGCGGTTCGTTGCTTTCTTGAGCCCCTGGACAAAGAGGCGACCGTCGGTTACATCAAACATCGATTAAGGATTGCAGGGGCAAAGCGAGAGCTCTTCACATCTGATTCTTTCGACAAGATCTATCAATTCTCAAGGGGTATCCCTCGATTGATAAACTCAATCTGTGACAATGCCCTTCTCGAAGGTTTTCTGCGTAAAAAAGAGAGTATCGATAAGGATATCATTGTGGAGGTCGCCCGGGATCTCGGATTACTCAAGGATGCCGGTTAGGCTCAAGGCACCGGCCAAGGTAAATCTCAGCCTTCTGATTGGAGAAAGGAGAGAAGATGGTTACCATAATATTAGATCGGTCTTTGCTGCAATAAATCTATATGACTATATAACTCTATACAAGAGACCGGGTCCACCTGAGGTACTATGTCCCTTGCTGGCGGATGAGAACATTGCCTGGCGGGCGATTGATCTCTTCCGGAAGGAGTATGGTATAAACCCAGAAGTGGAGATTGTAATTGAAAAACACATCCCGATTGGTAGGGGTCTGGGGGGTGGTAGTAGCGATGGGGCCGCGGTTCTCATCGGCCTCCACCTTATTTATAATGTAAAAACAAGGAATCTTATTCGCCTTGGGAGTATACTTGGTAGCGATGTGCCTTTCTTCTTTTTCGGCGGTTTGGCACTTATCTCCGGACGTGGGGATTTCATTACCCCTCTCCCTTATCAGAGACTCAATCTTCTCATAGTTGTTCCACCTTACTCAATTTCAACCCGATGGGCTTATCGTCGGCTGGATGAGCAGATTCCGCCAACCGATCTTGCCGGGAGAGAACTTAGTTATGGCCATAACGATTTTGAGAGGATAATATTTGACGAATACCCTGATCTCGCTAAAATTAAGAGCTGGTTGATTGAAGGCGGTGCGACAGCTGCCCTACTCTCAGGATCCGGATCGGCTGTATTTGGACTCTTCGAGAGTAGGGTTCCCTCGGAGCGTCCCTTCCCCGGTTATGGTTATTATCCAGCCCGAACGATTGGTTGGGGCGTCGTTTAATCGGCAGGACCCAGGATTTTGGATCCTGTTGTGGGGGTTCGAATCCTCCCGCCCCAGTAATGAGGATGTATGGCGATCTGAAGGTTTTCTCTGGCAGCTCTAACATTCCTCTCACTGAAAAGATCACCATCGATCTCGGGCTCTCGATGGGCCAGGCTGAGATAAAGAGATTTGCTGATGGTGAGATCAGAGTGAAAATCAAGGAGAATGTAAGAGGCTGTGATGTATTCATTGTCCAATCGACCCATCCTCCGGCTGAGAACATCTTAGAACTTCTGCTTATGATCGACGCCATGAAGCGGGCCTCAGCTGGCCGGATTACCGCCGTCATTCCCTACTTTGGCTATTCCCGCCAGGATTGGAAAGATGAACCGAGGGTTCCGATTTCAGCCAAGCTGATGGCCGATCTCTTCGCTAAGGCTGGTGCCGATCGGGTCATGACCGTTGATCTCCATTCAGAGCAAATCCAGGGCTTCTTTGATATCCCGGTTGATCACCTCTTCGCCGCCCCAGTCATTATCGACCACTACCACCGAATGGATTTGAGCAATTTTATTCTTCTCGCTCCAGATGTCGGGGCGGTAAAGCGGACTCGTGGACTGGCGAAGCGGATGGGGAATCTACCTATTGCGATCATCGATAAACGTCGGCCGAGACCCAATGTGGCAGAGGTTATGAATATCATCGGAGATATAAAAGACCGCGATGTCATTATCTATGATGATATGATCGATACCGGTGGAACTATGGTCAATGCAGCTCAGGCTGCGCTCGACCTTGGGGCCCGTTCAGTCTATTGCTGTGGCGTTCATCCACTCTTTTCCGGAAATGCCCGAGAAAGATTTGACAGCGTAGAAATTACTGAAATCGTGGTAACTGATACCATCAATCTTCCCGAAGATCGGCGACCCCAAAAACTTAAGATACTTTCGATCAGCGACCTACTGGCGGAGGCGATAAAACGGGTGCACCGTTCCGAATCGATAAGCTCTCTATTTAGGGAGGCTTAAATGGAGTTTGAAATTAATGCGGTTGGAAGAGAAAAGAGCGGTAGCAACTATGCTCGAAAGTTCCGAAGGGAGGGATTTATCCCCGGTGTTGTCTATGGTCATGGAGAACGATCTCGACCGATTCTGGTCCCAGTTAAGGATCTTAACCGCCTTCTCCGTCATCTCAAACATGATGTGGTGCTTGTCAAACTAAATGTCGATTCGACCTGGAAGAGGAGATGCATTCTGAAATCGGTTCAAGTCGATCCACTCACCGATCAACCGAGCCATGTCGATTTCCAGATCCTAAAGAAGGAACCGATTACGATTAAGGTTCCGGTCGTTCTTAAAGGAGAAGCGGTCGGAGTCAAATCTGGAGGTATTCTGGACCATCATCTTCGGGAATTAACAATAAAGGTCCTCCCCGACCGAATACCGGAGCATATTGAAGTTGATATCTCCCAGCTTGGGTTGGGGGAAGCGCTACATATTGAGGATCTACCGGATAGAGGTTTCGAGTATCTCGATCCTCCTGATGCTCCGGTCGTCTCAATCATTATTCCTAAAAAACTTGAGGTAGTTGAGGTCGCACCCGTAGCAGAAGAGGTTGTTGAAGAAAAAGAGCCGAAGGAGGAAAAAGAGGAGAAGGAGGAGACCAAATCCTGATATTTGGTCTCGGCAATCCTGGACCCAGATATGCGTTGACGCGACACAATGTTGGTTTCATGATTCTGGACTTCCTTGCTGAGAAGTGGGGGATAACATTTCAAGATCGAACAACTCATCAGTTTGCCAGTGGTGAAAGAGCACAATTGATTAAACCAATGTTGTCTATGAACTATTCGGGAGTAGTGGTTAAAGAACTCATTGACTATTTTCACGATGACTTCTTAGTCATCTGTGATGATGCCGACCTTCCTTTGGGCCGAATCAGGTTGAGGGCAAAAGGATCGAGCGGTGGGCATAAAGGGCTGGAATCGATTATTGAGGAGATCGGAAGTGAAGATTTCAAAAGACTCCGGATTGGAATCGGACGTCCGGAGTCGGGAGAGCTAACCGATTATGTCCTTTCTCCTTTCACCGATCCAGAACTTAAGGTCCTTTCCGTAGTTATCGATAGAGTTTTGACCGGTATCGAGATTCTACTTGACCAAGGCCTACTAATTGCCCAGCAGTTTCTCAATCGGGAATGAAGCTCGGTATTGCTGGCCTGCCTAATGTTGGTAAGACGAGCCTGTTCAACCTTCTCACTGAAGGGAAAAGTGAGGTTGCCCCTTATCCATTTACCACCATACAGCGCAATATCGGAGTAGCAAAAATCAGCGATGAGAGATTCTCTCGACTGGTAGAAGCGATTAAACCAACCCGGTCGACGCCGGCCCAGATTGAAATCGTTGATATTGCTGGTTTGGTTGAAGGAGCAAGTCGTGGCGAAGGCTTGGGAAATCAGTTTCTGGCCAACATCCGCGATGTCGATCTTCTGATCCATCTTCTACGCAGTTTTGCTTCCGAGACAATCTCCCATCCCTATACAGAGGTAGACCCGGTGCGCGACTACGAAGTGATCCGCTCGGAATTTCTTCTTTCCGATCTTGAGATTATCGAGCGCCGGATGAAAAAACTTTCCAAGCTGGGAGGGGAGGAAAGAAAGCGACTCGAAGAGATAGCCGAACTACTTCGTGCCGGGACCCCACCCCCTCTTACCCCAGAGCTAAAGAGTTATGGGCTCATCTCTCCCAAACCGGAACTCATTGTTATAAATGGTGATGAGTTCACTACCCCTCCCCCTCTCAATGCCTATCCGATATCGATAAAACTCGAAGAAGAGATGGCCGGCTTACCTGAGGATGAGAAGAGATCCTTCCGGAGGGAGTATGGACTTGATCCTCGCGGTCCGGGCGGAATCATCATGGAAGCAATCGGTAGACTTGATATGGTCTTCTTTTACACTATCAAGGGTGAAGAGGCAAGGGCCTGGATTATCAGAGGCGGGACTAAGGCGATTGATGCTGCCGGTATGATTCATAGTGATATGAAGAAGGGATTTATTAAGGCTGAGGTAGCATCGGTTGAGGATATCATCACCCTGGGAGGATTCAGTTCTGCTCAAGAAAAGGGGAAGGTAAGAACCGAGGGTAAGGATTATCGGATCAAAGACGGGGATGTCCTCCTCATCCGTTTTCACACCTAAGGGAAGATTCCCCTCTCCTTGTAAACCTCTTGTAATCTTTTGAGGGCAACAATATATGCTGCTGTGCGCCAGTCGGTCTGAAATTCCTTAGCGGTCCGCTTTGTCTTCTCATAGGCCTGGTCAATGATCTTCCGTAATCCACGGTCCACCTGCTCCAGATCCCAGATTTCACTCCGTTTGTTCTGAAGCCATTCGAAATAACTCACCACAACACCTCCGGCATTGATTGGATCAGCCTTGGATAACCCTTAATCAGATTACCGTGATTTCGGGCAAACTGGATGAGATCGTCAGGATCAATCCCTTTCGGATTGAACAATGCCCCTGAGGCATCTTCGACTGCTACCATCTTGGCGCCGTAGCCTTTAAGCAGTCGTGCGGTCCAGGAGCCGACATTACCAAAGCCCTGAACAAAATAGGTTGCTTTGCTCAGATCGAAGTTCCTGTCCTTGGCCCAGTTTTCGATTGTGAATACGACCCCTTGGCCGGTTGCCTTATCCCGACCTGGGATTCCTCCTGATGCGATCGTCTTACCGGTGACAACATGAACATTCCGATTCCGTTCCTGAGGTGGAATTGTTGCGAGGTAAGTATCGAGGATCCAGACCATTCGATCTCTGCAAGTGAGAGTTCCCTCGGGTTGCATTCGATCCCTCCTTTAGCACCACCAAGAGGGATATTGACCAGTGCCGTCTTCCAGGTCATGAGCATTGCTAGGGCCCGGACCTCATCGATCGATGTCTTGGGATGATATCGAAGGCCACCTTTGAATGGACCTAAAACATCATTATGTTGAACTCGATACCCGTTGAAGATCCGGATTCTCCCATCGTCCATTCTTACTGGGAAATGGACGACAATCTCATTCTTGGTCTGTTCCAAGATCCTGCGGATATCAGGATCAAGCCCTAAGAGATCAGCCGATTTCTGGAATTGGAAAAGGACATTCTCACAGAAGGTCATCCTACCTCCTTATGGCAGAACCACCAATCATAACAGTCAAACTTCTTAAGTCGTTCTTTAGCCGTCTTCTCATCACTGGCTGGGGGTATTATTACCCGATCTTTGATGAGCTCGTTCTCTGGCCAGTTGGCCGGCATTGCAACACCATGTTCATCAGAAATCTTGAACCCTTTTACCATCCTCAACATCTCATCCATATTTCTACCCAGCTCCTGGGGATAATACAGAATTGCCCTGATCCTGGCTTTGGGATCGACGATAAATACTGCCCGGACCGTATTGGTTCCCTTATTGGGATGGATGAGACCGAGCTGGGAGGCCACCTTCCCAGTATCATCAGCAATAACCGGAAATTTGATCTCCACTCCGAGCTTCTCTTTGATCCACTCCACCCACTTGATATGCGAAAAGACCTGATCAATACTTAAGCCGATAAGTCCGCAGCCAAGTGCTTGAAACTGATCGTATCTCTTCTGAAAAGCAACAAACTCAGTTGTGCAGACTGGGGTAAAATCGGCTGGATGGCTGAAAAGGATGAACCATTTCCCAGCGAAGTGGGATGGTAATCGGATCAGACCGTGGGTAGTCTGTACCTCAAGTTCCGGGAATGGGTCACCAATGAGTGGCATCTTATCCTCCTTTCTTCCAGAGGCCATGCACATTACAGTGCTCTCGGACAGCAACGAACTTTTCCTTGAGCTCGAATTCAGCCTCTGGTTTCGCTCCCGCTTTCAGGAACTTCCGGTATTGGCCATCCTGAGTTATCACCTCGATCCATTCGATATGGTGTTTCTCTTCCATCGGATGGGGAACGGAACCAACTATGACAAGGATTCCAGTTGCCGTCTTCTCAATCACCGGCAGGTGCTTTTCTCTCCCTTCCTCCTCTATCTTCACCTCCAGCAACTTCATCGGCTGGTTACAGCAGACAAGCTGACCAGCTCCCTCGTGAAGAACCTCGACGATATTGCCACAGATTTCACATTTATAGACCTGAAGCCTCTGCGTCATGATACCTCCTTACATTCCTTCTAATAAACCCTTAAAAGTATCATGGTGTTCTTCTTCATCAGCAAGAATACTCATAAAAAGCCTCCGAGTCACATCATCACCCTCTTTCCTTGCCTGTTCAATAATCCTCTTATAAAGATTTATTGCATCTTCCTCATCCTTCCTGTCCTGCTCAAGCATTTGCTTAAGATCATCGCCGATCGTAATCGGTTCTGGCTGGGTGGTTGGTGTTCCACCCAGATAAGCAAGCCTTTCGGCAATCGCCTCAGCGTGCTTCATCTCAGTAATGGCAATATTCTTGAGCTCATCCTTGACCGCAAAACCCTGCACCCCTTTCCAGAGGACATGCTGCCACATATACTGGATTGAGACCTGGATTTCTCGGCCAATCGCCTGGTTTAACATCTCTTTTAATTTATCACTTGCCATCTCACACCTCCTTCTACTATCTTAGACATATAAATCCGAAGATAGGATTACTACTTGCTAAAAAAGCCCGGTGATCTTTCCGTCTTCGTCGATATCGACGGTCTCGGCCACCGGATTTATCGGAAGACCGGGCATGAGCAGAACATCGCCGGTGATCGGAACCAAAAACCCGGCTCCGGATGATATCCGGATCTCCCGAACTGTAACCAGAAAATCCTTGGGCCGACCCAGGAGCCTGGGATTGTCGGACAGTGATTTATGGGTCTTGGCAATGCAGACCGGCAAATGTTCAAGACCCAGGCGCTTAATTAATTTAAGATCTGACTTCGCCTTCTTCTTCAGATCGATTGCCTCAGCCCCGTAGATCTCACGAGCCACGATCATGTTCTTCTCCAAAACAGGAAGATCCAGCGGGTATAGCGGTTGAAAATGGTTGCGATGATTACATTGTTCAATGACCAGCTGAGCGAGATCAATCGCACCCTCACCACCTTTACGATAAACATCGACTACTGCGGCCGGGATTTTCCTCTTCTCAGCAAATTGCTTTATCACCGAAACCTCATCCTCCCGATCGGTTGCAAATCGGTTTATGGCGATCACCGCAGGAACCTTGAACTTCTCGATATTCTCAAGATGCTTCTCAAGATTGGGCAATCCTTTTTCAACTGCATCTGGAGCCGAAGCAGAAAGTTCTTTCAAAGATTTTCCACCGTGCATTTTTAAAGCCCGGACCGTTGCCACCAGGACCACCAGCTTAGGGTTTAATCCTGACTTCCGGGCCACAATATCAAAGAACTTCTCCGCCCCGAGATCAAATCCAAATCCAGCCTCGGTAACTACATAGTCAGCAAGTTTTAAAGCCAGTTTCATTGAGAGGACCGAACAGGTGCCTTGTGCGATATTGGCGAATGGTCCACCGTGAACTATGGCCGGGGTCCCTTCGGTGGTCTGGACCAGATTGGGCTTCAGGGCATCTTTTAATAGGGCGGCAACCGCCCCGGCAATCTTAAGATCCTTGAGATAGACCGGCTCTTTATCACAATCGAGGCCGATGAATATCGTGTTGATCCGTCGCTTTAAATCCTGATAGGACTCTGCCAAGCAGAGGATGGCCATAATCTCAGATGAGGCCGATATCTGGAAGTGGCTCTCTCTGGGAAAACCGTTCCTTCTTCCTCCCAAGCCGATGACAATATCCCGTAGCGAGCGGTCATTCATATCCATCACCCGGGGCCACTCAACATCTCTTACATCCAGCTCCGGTTTCTTTCTCCGGAAGATATGGTTCTCCACCACTGCGGCAATGAGATTATGAGCGGTAGTGACCGCATGAATATCCCCGGTGAAATGGAGATTGATCTCATCCATGGGTAGAACCTGAGCATGTCCACCCCCGGTGGCACCGCCCTTCATTCCAAAGAGCGGACCGAGTGATGGTTCCCTCAGGGTAACAATCGAATTTTTGCCGATTCTGCTTAGACCGAGGGAGAGCCCGATGGCAACGGTAGTCTTACCTTCACCGGCAGGGGTCGGGGTGATCGCCGAAACGAGAATCAGACTGCCATCGGCCTGGTCTTTAATCCGCTCATAACAGGAAAGTTTAATCTTGGCCTTGTAGTCACCGTAAAGTTCCAACTCTTCCGACCTGATCCCGATCTTCTCCCCCACCTCCAGAATTGGCCTCAGCTCAACCAATCGGGCAATTTCCAGATCAGAACTCATAAATCTCTACTTTATTACAACTACTTTTTTTACCCCATCCCCGATCCTGAGAAAATAGATCCCTGGAGAAATCACCTTCGTTAATCTCCGGCCAGTTACATCAAATATTTCGCCTTCCCGGCTGAGCTCCTCCACCGGAATGGCGAAGATAGTTGGGCTGAGGCTCCTCTCATCTTCAGTTCCAATTCGCACCTCGCCACCGGTGGCATAGATGTCGGCTGAGGTGGCTCGATAATCCTCCCAGGCAATGTGGAGACGATCAGCAGCTGCAATATCCGGGTAACGTTGCGACTTCTCAGTATAATCATTGACCCGCTCGGAGCGGAGGAAACTTACCCCATGGTCAGTCGATTTGGCGATATAGATGTCGTAGTTGTTGTCGCGATAGTCCTCCCAGACAACATATAGATCATCTGATTTTACCACAAGTTTTGGCTTGCGCTGATTGCGATCGGTAATATCATTAACCCTGATCTCGGGCTCGAAACTCTCACCATGGTTGGTAGAACGGGCAAGATAGATATCATAATCACTATTTCTTCGGCCCTCCCAGGCGACATAGATACGCCCTGCATTATCAACCGCAAGGTCTGGACAGGATAAGGCGGAATCCTTGCCCTGATCGATTCTAATCAAATGGTCAAAATTGTTGCCTTGATCGGTTGACCGGGCCAAATAGATTGCCTGAGTAAAAGAGTCAACAAAAGCAACAAAGACCCTCCCCTCACTATCAGTCCCAATAGCAGGTTGATATTGCGGAAAGCTGTCCGAATGGAGGCTGTTCACCAACACCGATGGGGTGAAGCTATTACCATTATCAGTTGACCGAGCAAGATAGATGTCCTTGTTCCGGTATCGATCATACCAGACAACAAAGATCTTGCCACTGCGGTCAACCGTGATCTTTGGCGACCTCTGGGAATAACGGGTAGTGTCATTAACTGTAATACTGGGTGAGAAGCTCTTACCATGATCAGTCGATCGGGAGAAACTGATATCGTAATAGTGCTGATAATCTTCAAATACGACATATAAGGCCCCATTATAAATTGCACCATCTGGATTGCGCTGATTCTTCTCATGAAGATAGTTCACCACCGTCTCATAACCGAAACTGTGCCCACCATCGGTTGAGGTGCGACAGTAGATGTCAAAGTCGCAGGAGGTATCCCGCTCATCCTCCCAGAAGATGTGGACAAAATTCTCATAAGCGACAACGGCGGGAGCCTGCTGACGATTGGTGGTATCGGTATTGATCAGTTGGCTGGGGTCGAAGAGAAAGAGAAACAGAATCATGTAGATAATTTCTTCAACACCATTTTACAGACTTCTTTCAAAGTATCAAAAACACCAATCCCTTGAGTGGCAACCGCCTCAAAGAAGGGATAGATGTTTAAGGGGTTAAGTGCTTTATTCAATTCCGCTACCGGGGTGATGTTGGGAAGGTCGCGCTTGTTGTACTGGAAGACCAGAGGGATCTCTTTCAAAGATAAGTTATAGGATCTGAGATTATCCTTAAGATTCTCCAGACTCTCAATATTGTCATCAAACCTCTCAATCTGAGAATCGGCAACAAAGACAATCCCATCAACACCCTTGAGAATCAATTTCCGAGAGGCGTTGTAGAAAACCTGACCGGGAACCGTATAGAGGTGGAATCTGGTCTTGAAGCCCCGGATCGTTCCGATATCGACCGGAAGAAAATCAAAAAACAGGGTCCGGTCGAGCTCGGTGGCAAGGGAGATAAGTTTCCCCTTAATTGCCGGATTTAGTTTGGTGTAGATAAACTTGATATTGGTGGTCTTGCCCCCAAGCCCAGGACCATAGTAGACGATCTTGGAATTTATCTCCCGGGATGCATAGTTTATCAGTGCCACTTTCTACCCAAATAGTTTGTCCAACTCTTCCTCAGCCTCCTTAGTAAACTCATCGGTGATCCTCTGTTCCGGTGCCGGTTGGGTCCCGATCTTGGTGAAGATCTCATCAAAAATCCGCTCCAATTGTGTAACAGTCTGTTTTATCTTTACCCGCACCATTCCAAGAGTAGTCCGCTTATCAAATAGTACGGCGAGAATAACTCGATCGCCAACCAGGGTGATATAAATATTCTCCTTTTCCCCCTGATGGTAGAGGTGGGCAAATTCCTTCTCACCGATGATCGTAGCCAGTTGAGATGTAGCGGCAAAGTCGGCAGCAGAAAGGGTAGCAAAGGATGAGACATCGAAGCCCTCGGTATCGCCCGATGAGGTAATTACCTGACCCGCCTTATCGATAAGGAGAGCCGCCTTGACATTGGCCGATTTTATCAGGTTGTTGAGCACCTCGGTAATCGACCAGAAATCTTTTTCGAAGATGTTAAAACTCATCCGGCTCGCTTTAAGAGGCGTTCCCAGCGCCGATCGATCTCTTTTTGGATCCGGGCGATGATCTTATCCCGGTCAGGATGGCGAAAGATGTGGCGGAAACGGTTTTGTTTCTTGAGAAATTCCTCAATCGGCTTCTTCTCTCTCGGCTTGCGGTTTATGATATATTTACCATTCTCATACTCATAGAGTGGCCAGAAGCAAGTCTCCACGGCAAGACGAGCGATCTCGACCGTCATATCTGAAGGAACTCCCCAGCCAAGTGGACAGACCGAGAGAACATTGATAAAGCTGGGACCATCTACCTCGAGTGCCTTCTGGACCTTTTTGGTTAGATCATTCCAGTAGGCGAGTGAAGCCTGGGCAGCATAGGGGATATCATGTGCGATTACGATCTCGGTAAGATCCTTCCGGAACTGAGGTTTGCCCGGGATTACCTTTCCGGCTGGTGAAGTAGTGGTATGGGCACAGTAGGGGGTTGCCGAAGACCGCTGGATCCCGGTATTCATGTAGGCCTGATTATTATAACAGATGTAGAGCATCCGGTGGCCTCGCTCAATTGCACCGGATAGGGCCTGGAGACCGATGTCATAGGTTCCACCATCACCACCGAAGGCGATGAATCGAATCTCTTCCTTGATCTTCCCTTTCTCCTTAAGGGCACGATAACCGGTCTCGACACCAGCAATTGTTGCCGCAACATTCTCGAAGGCGCTATGAATGAACGGCACTTTCCAGGCAGTATAGGGGAAGATAGTAGTGACGACCTCGAGGCATCCGGTTGAGGCACCAACCACGACTGGATACTGGGCGGCAAGCAGGACCTGACGAACAATTATCGTGGCCCCACAACCGGCACAGGCCCGATGGCCTCCAGAAAGGAGGTCCTGCTTCTTGATCAGCTCTTTCAGTGACGGCATTATTCCCTCACTCCCTTATAGACAACCGGTTCGGTCACCTTACCGGACTTCCCAATCTCTAATACCTCTTCAAAGATCTCCTCGATCTCCTCTAAGGAGATATCCCGACCGCCGAGGCCATAGATGTAGTTCTTGATTGGGGGCTGATGGGAGGCACGGTAAAGAACGGCCCTGGTCTCGACATAGAGATGACCACCGAGCGTGGAGAGGGTATCGGAACGATCCATGATCCCAACCGCGGCAAAACCTTGGATCAGCTCTTTAAGATAGTTCTTCGGGAAGGGCCTCACCACCCGCATCCGAATCAGGCCAACCTTCTTTCCCTTTTCCCTCATTCGATCGACGACGACCTTGGCCGTCCCAGCTGCCGATCCCATCGCCATGACCGCGACTTCCGCATCATCGATCCGATAGGTATCAATTACCGGATAGTATCTCCCAAACCGTTCCTTATACTCCCTGGCTACCGCCTCGATATGAGGAAGGGAGGTGTTCATTCCCTCAATCTCGGAACGCTTATGCTCAAAGAAGTAATCCTGAAGGTCAAGTGGCCCCATCGTGATCGGCTTATCGATATCGAGAAGATTGGGTCGCTTGGGTGGCTCGCCAAGGTATTCCCTCACCTCCCGATCATCGAGGATATCGATCCGTTCCATTCCGTGAGAGATGATGAAACCATCAATGGTAACCATTACCGGGAGCAGGGCCCGCTCGCTGATCTTCACCGCCTGGATTACTGAATCATATGCCTCTTGCGAGTTTTCGGTGTAGATCTGAATCCAGCCTGAGTCTCGTGATGCCAGGGTGTCAGAATGGTCGCAATGAATATTGATTGGTGCAGAGAGAGATCGGTTGACAACGCAAAGAACGATAGGTAATCTCAGGGCCGCTGCAATGAAGAGCATCTCATGCATCAGAGCAAGCCCTTGGGAGGCGGTGCCGGTCATAACCCTGGCTCCAGCCGCAGCCGCACCGATGCAGGCACTCATGGCTGAGTGTTCTGACTCCACTGCCACAAATTTGGTATCGACCAAACCATCATGGACGAAGCTTGAGAAGATCTGAACGATCTCGGTAGCCGGGGTAATGGGATAGGCTGCGACAACATCAGGGTTGACCTGACGCATTGCCTCAGCCATTGCCTCATTACCGGTTCGGGCAACGATCATTTCATCTCCCTTTCCATGGTTATGGCCCCAGCCTTGGGTGGACATTCCTTAGCACAGATACCGCATCCTTTGCAGAAGTCGTAATCGATTCCCACCACCTTACCATCTTCAACCTTAATCGCTGAATCCGGACAATAGATGAAACAGATGAGACACTGGATGCATTTATCCGGATGATAGATAGGACGTTCACTCCGCCAATCTCCGGTATGGAATTTCTCGGCCGATCCGGCCTCAGGGATGATAGCACCAAGTGGGAGTTTCCGCCACCCTTCTTTCATCGCCCCACCTCCTGATAGGCCTTTTTTATCGCCTCAATATTCTTAGCTACAAGTTCGGGATTGTTGGGAAACTTCTTTTTCAACTTCTCCTCCACCGATTTGAGCATGGAATCGAAGTTAAGAATACCGGTCGCTTTGATCAGGGCACCAAGCATGGGGGTGTTTGGGATATCCCTTCCCAATGTCTCCTTAGCGATCTTGGAGGCATCGACGGTAAAGACCTTCTGCTTAGTCAGGCCCAATTTCTCCCTCATAGCATCCGGAGACTCGGTAGTATTGATGACCACCACCCCATCCTCGGGAAGTCCTTCAGTGATATTGACCGTTTCGGCCAAGGTGGGGTCGAGAACGACGACGATCTTGGGACTCTTTATCCCGCAGTGAAGATGGATCGGCTCATCAGAGAGGCGGTTGAAGGCCTGAACCGGTGCCCCCATCCGCTCCGGACCATACTCCGGAAAGGCCTGAATGTATTTGCCGGTCTCCAGGGCAGCATCGGCAAAGAGGAGAGCCGCGGTCTTTGCCCCCTGGCCACCACGACCATGCCATCTTATCTCAAGAAGTGGCAATGATACCTCCTTTCCACTATCTTTCAATTTTACCGAAGATCAGCCTTTAGTCAAGCTAACGGATCAGGTTTAGAACCTCGCTCCGTAATTCACCATCTCCTTCGATCATAAGGAGATAGACACCGCTCGGGAGTGGTTCCCCAGCATCACTCCTCCCGTCCCAGCTGATGGAGGCAGGAGCCACCCCCTGGTAGAGTCTCCGGACAAGCCGGCCCGAGGCATCATAGATTTTGATCTCTAACGGTCCTACACCAGTGAGATTGATTGCTACCTGGTGATGGAATGGATTGGGACCAACTCTCACCTCGATCCTCTCCGCCGCTTCCTCAACCCCGATCTGGATCGTCCCTTCTTCATTATAATTCAGGGCGCCATTATTCCAACCACCGATTACATGGACGCGATTATTGATCAGGGCAACAGCGATCGACTGAGGGGCGTGTTGCATCGAGGACTTATATGACCAAGAATTGCCGTCGAAAACCTCAACGGTGGTATGATAGGTCCAATAGTCATATCCACCAAGGGCATATATCTGATTATCATAGGTGAAACCAGCCAGGGCATAACGTCTTGTCGCCATATTGGGTTCACTCTGCCAGGTATCGGTAGCGGGATCGTAGGATTCACAGATTGTTGTAGCGCCACTACCGATTGCGGTAGATCCTCCAAAGAGGTAGATCCTCCCTTTAAGGACCGCACAGCCCGGTCCCATCCTCTGCGTTGGCATAGGGGATTTGGTCGACCAGGAGTCAGTAACGGGATCATACTCCTCAACCACGTCGAAAACCTGTCCTCCCATATTCATCCCACCGAAGACGTAGATCCGATTATTGTAGACCGCAATACCATAAGCATATCTTGGAGTTGGCATAGGAGTACATGTCTGCCAGTTGTCCATAACAGGATCATAAACCTCAACCACACCACTGGCTTTTGAACCAACCCATCCCCCGATGACATAGATCTTATCGTTCACCACTGCGGCACCGATATGGGCTCGGGGTGTCGGCATATCCTTTCTCCTTGACCAGCTATCAGTAGATGGATCGTAGATATAGTTGGTCGGATATCGATTGCCTTGGCTATCCCGACCTCCAATCACATAGATGGTATCATTAATCACCGCACAGGCGCTGCCAGCTAAGGGTTGTGGAAGAGGGGTTTTATCAGTCCAGGTAATAGTTCCATAACTAAGGCTGATCAAACTAATGATTGCTATCCATCTCATCATCGCCTCCAGCTTAAGATTATAAAGCTTGAATAGTATTTGTCAATGAGCCGATTTTCCTCAAAAATCTTCTATCGAAATGGGTTGGAATTGACAGACAGCAGATTTTCCTTAGGATTTTCTCATGTCCATTGCGATAAAATCCCTTATCAAGATCGCTGTTGCCATTGGCTGTGGTGTTGCCGCCTCATTCTTGCTCAGACAGGTGTTAAAGAGATTCCGGGCCCGATTCGAAGATGAAGATCCGACCACGGTGAGTGAACTCGAGAAGCGGGCTGAGACAATGATTCGGGGCTTTCAGATTATCGGCAATATTATCATCGGAGTAATCGTCGTGGTTATTGTCCTGAAGGAGATCGGGATTGAGATCGGACCGATCATTGCTACGATGGGGATTGTCGGCTTTGCTGTCGGTTTCGGGGCCCAATCTCTAATCAAGGATCTCATCTCCGGTTTCTTTCTCATCATCGAAGACCAGATCAGAATCGGGGATGTTGTTACCATCGGCAAAGCAACCGGCAAGGTGGAGAAGATCACAATCAAGACCACCAGAATCCGTGGTCGGGATGGTGAACTCTACATCGTCCCCAATGGTGATATCCGCCAGGTTATCAACTACTCCCGGAGGATCTCACAGCTGGTAATTGAGATTATAGCTACCGCGGAACCAAACCAACTTCTCGAGATAGCGAAACAGACCGCCAAGGCACTCTCAAAGGAACTGAAGGATCTTATCATCGAACCGGTTAAGGTCTCTGGTATTCGATCCTATGAAAAGGGGAAGGTGACCATCGCCATGATCTTTACCTCCCGGCTCCGTGATCGAGATCAGCTGGTCGGATTAGTAATTCCCAAGATCTCTAAGGTATTGGAAGAAGAGGAGATCGCCGCTGAGATAAACTTCCACACCCCGGAAGGCTATATCTTAGAATAGTCATTCCAAAGGGACTGGGGCAACACAGATCAACACCAGTCTCCCCGGGCCGTTAAAAATAAACTGGATCTGATAACCAGCAATGAGTGGGTCATCACGGAGCCGTCCAAAATAGCGGATCACTTCATTACCACTCTCCGGATCCAGTCTCGTTGACATATAATCATATCGAAGCCTCCCCACACAAGGATAAACCCTTTGCACAATAAGATTCAAAAGCTCCTGATCTATCTCTTTTGCTATCAGCTTTGTCCTTTCGGTCTCACGATAAGGAATGGTAAATCCAGGATAATCTCCGGGTCTCACCAGAGCGAAGTCGTTATCGATGATAATTTTTCTCAGGGATGGACGGCATGAGAGAAGGAGGGGAATCAAGATAAACCACCTCAGATCCATCGTTGCAGCTCCTCCACCGCCCAGCGGGCAATCTCCTTTAACATCGGGTCGGGATCATCCTCAAACCTGATGATGTGATTCAATGCGGACTTCTCACCCCGATTGACCAATGCAAGGATGGCGTTACGCTTAAGACAGGCGAGTTCCATCCATCGGGCACCAATCTGATTGGAGCCGAATCGCCTCCGATAGCGCTCCTCATCGAGCATCAAAACTTCATAGAGCGAGAAGCCTGGACCCACATAACCGTATTCCGGAATCGAATGGGTCGGTCGACTCCTGCTATTCTTCGGACAGACCTCCTGACATGTGGTGCAGCCATAGAGGCGATTTCCCCATACCCGTCTGATTTCTAATGGAATCTCAACCCGGTGATTTGAGAGATACTGGATGCACCGTTTCCAGTTGAGCTGATATGGTTTCTCAATCGCCCGAGTCGGACAGGCATCAATACAGATCCGGCAGTCACCACAATCATTCTCTTCCGGCTGATCGGGTTCAATTTCAAGATCGGTCAGAATCTCACCGATAACAATCCAGGAGCCAAACTTCTCATTTATGATGATGGTATGCTTACCGTAATAACCAATCCCAGCCTTAACAGCGAGAGGTTTCTCGGCCAGTGGACCATTAGAAAAAACCCGGAATCTCATCTGATAAGCCCGTTTTAAAAATCGGGCCAGCTCTTTGAGCCGGGTCCTGAGATCATAGTAATAGTTGGACCAGGTGTAACGGGCAATCTCTCCCTCTTCAGGCCGTAACGGTCTACCCCGGGCATAATAATTTTCGATCCCAACAATTACCGATCGGGCCTTCTTGAGAAACGATCTCGGGTGATAACTCGGAAAACCACGATAGGCCACCCGTAGCCTTCGGGCATCGATCAGATCCTCGGCAGAGGTGATACCGATCGCATCGATACCGAAGATAGGTGCGAGCTGCTTGATCTCCTCATTTCTTATCATCCAATCTCAACCACGATCCCCTCCCCTGGCCCTGGATTGATAATCCTGGTCTTTCCAATCCGATCCTCCCCCTTGGCCTCATGGATATGGCCACAGATGACCAGTTCTGGTTCTACCTCTTCAATGAAATCTCGGACGGACCTGCTCCCGGCGTGAGTTCTGCTGTGGGTTAAATCAACGGTGGTATTGTAGGGTGGAGCATGGGAGATCAGGACCGAGATCTTTTCAGCGAGGAATCGGTTGAGTCTCTGTTTCAACTCTGCTTCGGGAAACTCATTTGGAGTGTTACAAGGGGTAGGATTGGAACCCCCGAGGCCGAGAAATCCGAACCCATCGATTACCATAAGCCTCTCCTCACAATTAGCCCCGATCTCGCTCAGATAGGTAGCAACCCCAGGATAGTCGCAGTTGCCGGGGACGGCAAGCAGTCTCAACCCCGACGCCGTAATGGGAGCGAGGACCCTTTTTGCCTCGTGGTAGCCACCAAACTGGGTGATGTCGCCAGCAATGACAACGAGATCAACCGATCGGCCTTCTAATTTTATCTTCCGGCCATGAAGATCGGCGAGGGCGAGGATCCTCATTTGAGCCCGATCACTTCATAGATGGGAACCGGTTCCCGCTTTCCCTGGACCCGAACCGGCTCCAACCGGTTGGCCCTCACACGGTCCTTTACCCTTAGATAGGTTGCTTCAGAAATGATGATCTGATCTGGTTCTGCCACACCTTCCAGTCTTGAGGCGAGGTTGACAGCATCCGAGATTACGGTGTAGTCCATTCGCTTCTCGCTACCGATATTTCCAGCCAGGACCTTACCGGTATTGATCCCGATCCCAATCTTCAACTCCTCGAAGAAGCCTCGCTCCCGCCATGATTCATTTATCTCCTTCACCCGCTCCTTCATCCCCAGCCCGGTCCGGATTGCCCGGAGGGGATCGTCGGGATGGGCAATCGGCGCACCGAAGACCGCCATAACACAATCACCAATATACTTGTCAAGGGTTCCATCCTCCTTGAATACCTCTTCGGTCATTGCTGAGAGGAACTGGTTGAGGAGTTCCACGGTATAATCTGGCCTCAGATCCTCAACCATCGGGGTAAAACCACGGATATCGGCAAATAGGATAGTTGCCTCGACCTGGACCCCACCGAGGCGATGACCACCCTTGATAATCGTCTCAACCACTGCTGGCGAGAAGAAGCGGTAGAGCCGGTCTCTGATCCGTTCCTCCCTCCGGATTCGAT
>QNBE01000030.1 GCA_003645615.1 Caldifarciminota bacterium | reverse complement strand
GGGAGGTTGAATGGCGGTTATCGAAAAGGAGATAATCCTTAAAGGTTCCAAGGGGAAGGAGGAGATCACCGCGGTCTTCGACTCCGGGGCGACCTACTCCTGTATCCAGCCCGAGCTGGCTGAGAACTTAGGGGTAACCGAACCCCTTCCTGCCCCCAAGCACTTCGGCACCGCAAAGAAAGGAGAGAAGGTTACTGCCAGAAAGGCAATCCGGCTCGATTTCGATCTCAATGGCTATACCTTCAGCGATGAGTTCATGGTCATCCCCGGCCTCTCTGATCCGGTGATCATCGGAGCCGCCACTCTGCAGAAGTGGCGGATGAAGCTCGATTTTGAAAACGATGAGATAATCATCGACCCGAGGGTTACGAAATTGAGGCTATTATGACCTCGGGGGATTCTTACCACCGGCACCGGGCCACTGTATCCCCTGAGTACGTAACTCTTTAAATTTCATTCCGTCAATCCGGTAATTACCGGAATGTCGGAATGTTCTCTTCTGCGAGCGGTTGACTGGGAGGTTGCATGGCACCAAGCCTTCCCCACCTCTCAGATTAACGTTCTAAACTCTTGTGGGGCCACCATCGGCAGGGCTGGAGAGTATCACGGGGAGTTGCTTGAAGATCTCCTCAATGGGTATGATTTCGATATCACCTTCCCTCATATAGCGTTTTCCTCCGTAGATATAATAAGCCTTTGCCATGGGATAATCTCTAAGAAAGGCCCTGAGCCCGCGCAGCATCGGTTTCGAAACACGAGAAGTCCTTTTTATCTCAAAGGCCTTTAACCCCTTCTCTCCATATAGAACAAAGTCGACTTCGATATTATTAGATGTCCGCCAATAATAGATCTTGTATCCGAGATTCAGTGCGTCGTTGATCGCTAAGAGCTCCTGGAAGAGGAGCGTTTCACAGGCGGCACCCTCAATCTCTCCGGGAAGATCGAGTGGTCCGGCGGGACGCAAAGTCCGGTAGACCCCGACATCAAAGAAGTAGAACTTTCGATGGACGGCCATCCTCCGTTTTGCCCGTTTTGTAAACACCGGAAGCCGATAGGCCAGCAGCAGGTCCTCCAGTATTGTGAAGTAGTTCTCCACCACCTTCCTCTCCACGGCACACTCGCGTGCCACCGCTGATACGTTCAAAACCGCACTCTGGGAAAAGCTCGCCGCTTCCAGGAATCGAGCAAATGCTCCTAAGTTCCGGATAAGACCCTCCTGCCGCACTTCCTCCTCCAGATAAGTCATTACATAGCTTTCAAGATATCTCTTGGGATCGGACTCAGTATAGGCGCAGGGAAGATGTCCATACCTTAACGAATGGTCGAGGTTGAAGTTTTCGCCAAGCTCCACCGCTGTAAGAGGGTGCATCCGGTAGGTAAGGGCACGTCCTGCCAGAAGATCTGGTCCCTTCCGTCTTAATTTTCGAGCACTGGACCCGGTAAGCACAAACTTATACCCATTCCTTTCGATCAATCGATGCACTTCATGGAGTAAATCCGGAATTCTCTGTATCTCATCGATCACGATCCAGTCACTAAAGTCCTTCGGAATTAGTGCTTCCAAACGCTGGGGATTGGCCAGAAGATCGTTGAAGAGCTCTGCCTCAAGTAGATCGAGATAGATCGCCCGGGGAAATGTGGCCTTAACCCATGTCGTCTTACCGGTGCCCCGAGGTCCAAACAGGAAGAAACTCTTCTCCCGGGGTGGCTTGATCAATCTGGAATACATAATTCCATTTTGCATAGATTTTTGGAATTGTCAACTCCAAACTGCAACTTCTCGCGGTCTTCGACTCCGGGGCGACCTACTCCTGTATCCAGCCCGAGCTGGCTGAAAGGTTAGGGGTAACCGAACCCCTTCCGGCCCCCAAGCACTTCGGCACCGCAAAAAAGGAGAGAAGGTTACTGCCCGAAAGGCCGGTTCGGCTCGACTTTGAAAACGATGAGGTGATCATCGACCCCAGAGCGACCAAGTTGAGATTGCTATAACCACCCTGACAACCCGGCCAATAACTATTTTGTAAGCTCAAAAGCGGTGCACATTCCGACGATCCGGTAATTACCGGAATGAGGAGGGGTGTCCTGTCTGAATTATGGGTGATTATCCCTGGCCAAAGATAGGGTCAAGCCCGAATTTCGTTTCGCAGCCCTTTCTGATCCGCAATGCAATAAAGGCATCTCACCACACCGACTCATAGATTGCATAATGAGCTATTTTTGGCTTCCAACCCACCCGAAAGAAATATAAAATTGCAGTTTTTCAACACCTCCTTTTGGTTTTGCAAAAAAGAAGAATACTTCTTACTTTCTATTCTATCCAGATTCAAACTTCAACTATTTCTCATAACTAACCTCTTCCAGTATCTTTATATTTCTTTTCTCTAACTCTGTCAGGAATGCTTTATAGAGTTCCCCTTTTATGCAATCCTCGGGGGCGACTATCCCCTTTTCCTTTATCTTACCCGAAAGTATCATCTTCGTGGCAATTGCCAGCGGAAATCCGGTGACCCGCATCATCGAGGAAATCCCATTTTTGGTATCTGCTTCATCCCACATGAAGTATTCGACTTTCACCTTCTTACCATCTTTCTTTCCTTCGACGGTATTATACATAACACAGACATCGGTCTCACCTTCATTGGGCAAAAGCCTGGGGGTAATTATTGAGAGAAAGAATTTCCGAGGACTAATCTTCACCCCTTCAAAATCAACCGGCTCGAGATCGAGCAGGCCACACTCTTTTAAGGTTTGCACACCTTCCCAATGACCAGGCCACCTGATAGTCTTTTCCGCAAATTCTTTAAGCTGGGGTCTGGTAAAGAGAAAGCTGGGCATACCGGGTGTGATCGCGCATTCCAATTCCTCATCCTTGCCGAACTTATTAAATCTGAATTTCTCAAGATCGGTCCCCGCGTCTACTTCGACGATCTTACCGTCCTTTATCACATTCAGTTTTATCATATATTCCCTTAAAACGTGCTCAAATGCCCAGGTGATCATATATCTCAGCGGATGCTTCCTGGCCGCCTCTTTGGAAGGAATACCGCCAACCCTCGCTATCGCCCGCTCCGCCACATCCATCTTCCTGATGCCCTCGCCAACCGTTATATTGCTCAAGCCGGGGGCAAACCCCATACCATCGACAAATGTCACACCATTTTCTACCGCCTTTTCATGAAGCCATTCTCCATATTCCTTAAGCGTCATCCCTTTGGGGACCTCTAACCCCTCAGTCTCATAGGGATCTGGTGTCCGGTGGAACTCCTCAATGGTATCAACAATATTCAATCCAGCCTCGATTGCACAATGGACGACCTTATAACTTGTTTTGCGATCAGGTAATGTGATGGCACCAACATCGTATTGCCTCATCAATCTTATCATTTCCGTTTTATTATTGATATCGAGAACATGGGGTATGATTTTATCGCTACCGATCCATCTTCTGGTCCGCTCGAGGCTCTCAATATGTCTTCCGACGATTCCTATCGCCTCAATTTCATCATCTTTCGCCAAATCCCAGGCAACTGCAGATCCAATCTTTCCGCTTCCACCAAAGACTAACGCCTTCATAATTTTTTCCTCCTTTCCTCAGATTTTATAGCGGCCGATATTAGGATAAGACCCTTACACACGCAAAATTTTATCTACGGTTCCCATTTCGTCAACCGGGGAATCATCTACTTCGCTCGTCGTTGACCCTAAGCTGGATCAAAGATAGAATTTTTTATGACGATAAGAAACTTTCTGTCGGCGGTTCGGGCGATGTTCTTCCCCCATCCGATCTTCCTCTTCCACAAGCCGACCGAACGGTGTGACTGCCGATGCCGATTCTGCGATTTCTGGAAGAAAATGCCCAACAAAAATGATGTCCTTCCCACCAATCTGATTCTCTCCTTTCTTAATCAGGCCCGCTTGGCCGGTTTCACCACCTATGTGCTCTGGGGTGGCGAACCGCTTCTGGTTGAGGATCTACCGGTCTGGCTTGCCCATGCCAAGAGGATCGGACTCGGGACGATGTTCTGCACCTCGGGACGGAAGCTCCTAGATCGGGCCGAAGAGGTTGCTCCTCATACTGATCGGCTGATTATATCGATCGAGGCGATCGGCAAAAGACATGATGAGCTGAGGGGTGTTCCTGGCCTCTTCGATCTCGTCGTTAAAGGGCTGGAGCGTTTTATCAGTCGCTCTCATGGTGAGATCATCATCTGGAGCCACATCAACCGTGAGAATCGGGATGAGGTGGAATCGATCGCAAAATTCGCCCAGGAGTTTGGGGTTAAGGTCGAATTCTTTCCCACCACCGAATACTCGGGTTACAATGAACCCATGATCCTCAATAGAAAGGAGCGGGAGGAGGTTTTTACCAGGATCATCCAGCTGAAAAAGGAGGGTTATCCCATCAACAATACCTGGTATGCCTTAGAGCTGATGAGGAGCAGTCGGAGGTTCCGATGCAATATCCCCCTCCTCTCGATCCAGGTCTATCCCGATGGTGAGATCTACCCCTGTGAGGTGCGGATGGTTCCCGATTTGAGATCTTATGGCAATATCGCTGAGGTCGATCTCAATACCCTCTTTGCCTCATCCCGATTTCAAAAGGAGGCCAGCCGGTTGAGTTCCTGCAACAACTGCCTCCTCCCCTGCGTTGCCCATCTCGCCGATAACCTCCCCCTCCAGGGGATAAGGAAGGTGGTGGGTGGCATCTTAAGAATAAATTTGACATTCTGCTAATGATAGATATCATAAGATGATGAGCGGTATTCAAAAATTCTTCTGCACCTTAGGGTTAGTAGTTCTTCCTCTGATGGTTAAGGCCCAGGCTCCGGATACACTCTGGACCAGGGTTTATGGTGGTCTTCAAAGAGACATCGGTAATTGCGTCCACCAGACCAGTGATGGAGCTTATATCATTGCCGGGGTTTATGGCCAGTTTTCATCCGATTATGGTTCTCTCTATCTTCTGAAGACCGATAGTAATGGTAATAAGGTGTGGTCTAAGTTATACGGCGGGCCAAGTTGGGATTGGGGGGAAGAGGTTGAAGTGCTTGCTGATGGTTATGTAGTGGTGGGGGTAACAAGATCATTCGGAAGTGGTGACAATGATGTCTGGCTTCTGAAGACCGATCTTAATGGTGATACCCTCTGGACCAGAACTTTCGGTGGAGTTTATGTGGATTTTAGCAAAGCGGTTCAAGTCACCTCTGATAGTGGATTTATAATTGTGGGCGGGACAAACTCCTTTAATCCCTGGGATTTCGATGTCTACGTTATCAAAACTGACTTTCAGGGACACCCCATCTGGAGCAGAACTTATGGCGGCGATACAACTGATGAGGCGTCGGATGTCTGTGAAACATCCGATCACGGATTTCTGGTGGTTGGATTTACTCGCTCATATGGATCAGGGGAGGGCGATATCTACCTTCTGCGATTAGCTTCTAACGGTGATACTCTATGGACTAAGACAATTGGGGGTGACGATTCAGATTGTGGGAATAAGATTCTACCAACCTCAGATGGTGGTTATATCATATGTGGATCAACAAGCTCTTTTGGTGCGGGAGGGAGTGATGTATTCGTTGTAAAGATTGATCAGAATGGATCCGTCATTTGGACGAAAACATATGGAGGAACAGATGATGAAGGAGGGAATTCGATTCAGAAAACATCAGATGGGGGCTATGTTATAATTGGTACCACTCGTTCTTTTGGGGCCGGGAAGACTGATATCTACCTCATTAAAATTGACTCTCTTGGAAATACACTCTGGACTACTACTTTTGGTCAATCTGATTATGAACTGGGATATTCGGTAGAACAGACCTCGGATCAGGGTTACATTCTGGTAGGAGCAACTGAATCATATGGTTCTGGTGCTTACGATGTCTGGCTGATAAAGACGGAACCGGATATCAGCGTCAAAGAAGAGGGGGTTAAGAGAACCAGCCATCCCATTGTGCCTAGAGTTTGCTTCGGAGACCTTTTAATAATTTCTGGTATAGAACATAAGACTGAAGTCAAAATTTTTGATATCCTGGGCAAGGAGGTTATGAGAAGAGAGCTCTCTCCCCAAAGTTCTAAAATTCCGGTTCATTCTCTGAGCACCGGAGTTTATTACCTTCTTTTCAAAAGGGGTTTTCCCAAAACGGCCAAGGTTGTATTGATAAAGTAAATCATTTATTCTTTATCCTTTCCAGTTTCCGGCCGAAGGCGTCCTGATAACGGACCATATTGGCGGAGTCGTCGAACCAGAATTCAAACTTGATCCCGAAGAGGGCAAAGAAGAAATTCTCCGGTCTCAAGGTGATCTTATGATCATCGTAATAGAGCCGGACCCATTCATACTCCCGTTCCGGAAGAAAGACCAGAACCCGCTTCTTATCGATCCGACCCAAGACAAAGTCGAGGGTGTGCCGGTCGTAGAAGGGATAGTTTTTTTCCAGTGTCTTCATCTTATCTCGATCCCGGACCCGGAGTGAGTCATTGACAGTAAGCTCATAGATGAGAGTATCACGATGCCACTTCCGCACCAGAATCGGGACATAGTGGGAGTCGAGCCGGGCTAAGATTCGGCTTTCTGGAGATAGATAGGTAATCACCACGCCATTGGAATCGGGCTCCACTACCCTTTTGATCCAGCCGATCTTTCCCTTCTCTTCAGTCCGGTATAGGGTGGTATCGGCCAGGATCAGAACGACTGCAAGAAGAGGCATCTCAGATATTCGGTCTCCGGCATCCCGGGCAAGACCGGGTGGTCCGGGGACTGATGTCCAATCCGGAAGATCCGGAACCGTCGCCGCAGTCGGTGAGAACCAGAGGAGACAGTGGTGATCAGATCCCGGAGGGTGAGGTAGTGGGAGCAGGAGGAGAGGACGATCATCCCGTAAGGGTTGAGCCTTGCAACTGCTAATAGGAAGAGTTTGAGATAGGACCGCATTGCCCGATCACGATCCTTTCTGGTCCTGGTGAAGGAAGGGGGATCGATGATGATGAGATCGTAATTTTCCGTATGCTCTTTTAAGAACTGGAAGACCTCGGCCCGCTGGAACCGACAGGGGAGATCATTGAGCTGGCTGTTCTTTTCCGCAAGCCCGATCCCGAGCCGGGACTGGTCGACCCCGAGGACAAATGTCGCACCACCTGCCTTGGCATAGAGGGCAAAGGCACCGGTGTAGGTGAAGAGATCGAGGACCTTCCTTCCTGCGGCAATCTCTTTTACAATTCTCCGGTTTTCCCGCTGATCAAGGTAGAATCCGGTCTTCTGACCGTTTCTGATATCGATATGGAATCGGAGTCCATCCTGCTCGATTACCATATCTTCTGGCGTGGTGCCGAAAAGGATCCGTTCTTCATTCTTAAGCCCCTCCAGTCTTCGGAGCTGGGAGTTGTCCTTCTGATAGATGAAGGTCGGATTGAAGAGCTCCTTTAAGGTCTCAACAATGATCGGGATCCGATTAGCCATTCCAAAGGAGAGGGTCTGGAGGACAAAACTATCCTGATACCGGTCAATGATGAGCCCGGGCAAAAGATCGGATTCGCCAAAGACGAGTCGATAACAGCCACCAAGATCGAGTCCCTTCCGGAAGCGGAAGGCATCGGAGATCCTCGATCTTAAGAGGTTACGATCAAGAGGCTCCTTCTTCCAGGAGTAGATCCGGATTGCAACCTTGGATCTCGGGTTATAGAAGCCGGAGCCGATCACCTCATCTTTATACCGAACGATTAACTCCTCACCCGGTTCTGGTTCCCCCTCAATCGCCTGGATCTGATCAGAGAAGATCCAGAGGCCATGGGGACGCTCTTTGATCTTCACCTTTAGCATCGCTTATTCTCATAGTCGCAGAGGTCGATATAGGGGCAGAACCGGCAGGCGAGGTGTTTCGGTTTCGGATCGAATCTACCGCTCCGGATCCCCTCGATAGTCTGAGCGATCATTACCTCTGCCTTTCTGATCTTCTCCTCGATCCGCTTCATCCTGCCCACGATCCCGGTGTCGACGAATCGGAGTTCCACCCTTTCCGGTAGATGGCCGTAGGTGGCCTGGAAGGCCATCGCATAGATCATGAGCTGGATGCTCTCCCGTGCCTCACGATTCGCCTTCTCCTGATCCACATTCTCCGAGGTCTTATAATCGATTACCGCTCCCCCATCATCGAGATCGACCCGATCCCATCTTCCGACAATCCTGAGATCGCCGAAGGTGAAGGAGAAGTCGGCCTCAACAAGAGAGGGGGGAGGCTTTCCGATCTCCTCATGATAAAAGCGGGTCAGCATCCTGATCCCACGCTGAAAGCTGAGCTCCTCATGTTCCCGGGAGAGAAAACCCTCGGCCGACCAGTTGGTCCGATAGACCTGGATCATCCGATCCAGACTCGGTTCCCTCTTCTCCAGCTTGGCCCGGAGGAAGTAGGCGATCGCCGCATGGATCGCCATGCCGAAGACGACGGTGTGGTGCCTGGTGATCTGGACCCTCAGGTCGTGGATAAACTTATATTTGAGTGGGCAGGTGAGGTAGTCATCGATCTGGTTTGGAGTGATCCGGGTGATCTTCCGCTTGATATAAACGGGTTTCTCTTCCGAGACCTTAAGTTCATCAATCCTCCCCCTTCTCATCACCTCCAATTCCCGTTTATGGAGGTCAAGGGCCTCAGCGATGAACTGGCTTGGCTCCCGGGGTCTTTTGGTTCCGACATCACGGCTACCGGAGAGATAGATCCGATCCCGGGCCCGGGTGAGGGCAACATAGAAGAGGCGCCGCTCCTCCTGGAGGTGGGAGGTCTTGGGTAGCTTCTCCTTGAGCAGATCATCGGGGATCGGTATCTCAAAGGCGCGCCGCCGGGCTGGATCGGTTGGGAAGTTACCCTGATAGAGGCCGGCAATAAATACGGTGGTAAACTCCTTACCCTTAGCACTGTGGACGGTGAGGATATTGACCGCATCGAGATCGAGATCGGCCTCGGCCACCGGCGGGTTCTCACCACCTTTGCGGAGCAGTTCGATCATCTCCACCACCTTGGGGATCCGGTCGATCTCGATCAGCCCTCCGATCCGATTGATCAGATCGAAGAAACGGCTGATATTCTTTGCCTTGATCTCCCCCTCGATCCCCTGATCGAGAAGCCTTTTCAGATACCCCTTCTCCTTAAGATAAGAGAAAAGGACCTTTCCACTCGTCTCCTCCATCGAGAGCTGACTGTATCGTTCGATATCGGAAACTGCTCGCTCGAAGGCCGCCCTCGACTCCGCATCGGCTGTAGTCAAGAACTCAGGATCGGCGATGACCTGGAAGAGGCTCTCATTCCGGCGTCGTGCCCGGGCACTGGCCCGATTGAGAGCGATCCCCTTGGGCTGGTAGAATTCACTTCCGAGAAGGTTGTAGAGGTGGACCGAATCGTCGGGATCGGCGATCACATGGAGAAAACTCAAAAGGAGCCTGATCTCCTTCCGATCGAAGAGCCCCCTGTTGCCTGAGAACCGCCAGGGGATATTGGCGAAGTTGAGGGAGCGGATGATCGGATCGGCATCCCGGTTGTTCCGGATCAGGATGGCGATCTCGGCATAGGGGATCCCCTGCTCATGTTCCTTAAGGATGAGCTGGGCGATCTCATCCGCCTCATGATCCAGGGACTGAAAGAAGAAATATTTCACCTCCCCCTGGCCGGAGCGGACCGGCTCGATCCGCTTGTCGATCCCGAGTCTGATCTCAAGCCGATCCGGATCATTGTTCCGGATCAGACGGTATGAGATCTGGATCAGCTCCGGGAGGCTCCGATAGTTTTTTTTCAGGATATAGATTCTGGCATCGGGAAAGTCGTCCTTAAAGGTGAGGATGTTGGTGATCGCTGCCCCCTGGAATTTGAAGATCGACTGATCATCATCGCCAACCACCATAATATTCTTATCCTTCCCCACCAGTAGCTTGATCAGCTGATACTGGGCAAAGTTTGTATCCTGAAACTCATCGATCAGGAGGAACCGGAACCGATCCTGAAGGGTTTGGGTGATGTCCGGCCTCTTTCTCAGGATCTTGAGGGTGGTGGTGATGAGGCCGTTGATATCGATGAGGCCTCTCGATTCTAAAAAACCTTCTAACCGCTGATAGAACCTTCCAATCTCGATGAGTTTCGGGTCTTCGACCTTCTCGGCATATTCAAGATACTCCTCGGGTGAGATGTCCTCGGTCTTCAACCGGCTGATGTGGTTGAGGAGCCGCTGGATATGTTTTTCTGGATTGGAGATCGGGAGGAACTCCTCCAGACCGAAGGAGAAGATATTCTCCCGGACCAGGAGGAAGAGCTCGGGGTTGGCAATGATCCGGAGGTCGGGGTCGATCCCAACCTCGGGACCGAATTCGGTAAGAATCCGCTGGGCAAAGGAGTGGAAGGTTCCGATAAAGGTCTGGATATAGCCATAGGGAACGAGCTCATCCACCCGCTCCCTCATCTCGGTAGCGGCGGCATCGGTGAAGGTGAGGGCAACGATCTCCTCGGGCCGTGCCCACTTCTTGATGATGATCCGGGCGATCCGCTGGATCAGGGCTAAGGTCTTACCCGAACCCGGACCGGCGACGACAAGGGCCGGCCCCTCCCTATGCTGGATGACCTTCTTTTGGTCAGGATCAAGCCTGGCCGATGCCATCGTAGGCATCAATCCCCGATTTCAGGATTGCCACCTGGGTTGAAGGCGGAGTATGGTAACCAGATGTCTTGGTTGTGTGCTGGCGGATGATACAGACATCGACCTCCTCATCCCCCTCAAACTCGACCGTCCACTCCCTTACCCCACGGATCTTCTCCTTGAGCCCGAAACCCTTCTTGGCGATAAGGACCACATAGAAGTAAGGGTATTCCTGACCCTTCACCCGATTGATCGAATACTGGCCCTGGAGCCCGATCAGATCTGAAGGACCGGTCTTCTTCTCAACCTTGAGCCGGACATCGATCGGATAGGAGCCCTCAAGTCTCCTCCGGATTGCAACCTCAAGATGGTAGGAATAGTCGGGATAGTCCTTCCAGGGGAAGGTGTTGATGAGATCCTTGAGATTTTTGACCTTGGTCCTGAGGCCCTCCGGCTCCCAGGCCGACCGGTTACCGGTGAAGAAGACAAAACCGAAGAGGAGGGCGAGATCCCAGAAGAGGGTGGCGATTCGGGAAAAAAGTGGGGTGATGAAGACGAGGAGGAAGAAGATTGGGATGAGGATCAACGCCCTGGTCTCCAGACCGATTCCCCGCCACCGTTTGATCTGCTCCAGCTGGCCTTCGATCCTTAGAAGTTCTCTCAGCTCACCACGGCGCCAGACGACTCTCCCCCCTCTCGGCCGCTTAAGAGTCACACCCCGCTGGATATGGAAGGCGCCGGCCAGGAGGATGAAGGGAAGACCGGGGAAGAAATTCCGGCTCGACCACTGGAGGAGAAGACCGGTGGTGAAGAGGATGAAGGTGAGGATGGCCCTACCGCTAAAGCCGATCCGGGGAAGAAGGATATAGTTCACAGCCGATCACCTCCCAGAAGAGGGGACAGCCACCCCGACAGATCTCCTTGTGTTCACACTCATAACAGGAAGGGTGGAGCCAGGACCGGATCTTCTCCGCCTCTTTCGACCACCAGATCTTGTGAAAGTTCTCCCTCAGGAGATTTCCCACCGGCCTGGGCCATGAGGAGCAGGGGAGGATTTCACCTCTGGGTGAGACCGAAAGGAGTCCCTCACAGGCGGCACAGGCCTTGTTGCCCAGGCCATGCTGGATCGGATTGAACTGGCAGTAGGGGGTTGGTGAATACCAGATGAATTCGATCCCGATTCTGGTCGCAATCTCCTTGATCCTTTCGATCAGGGGGCGGATCTCATGATAGCCGAGCCAGAGGTTGGGTTCCTTCCGACCCCTTCCAATCGGGATCATAAGGTTCATTGAGAACCGATCAAGTCCGAGCCCTTTGAGCAATCGGGGCAGCTCGAGGAGAGAGCGCTGATTGATCCGGTTAATGGTGGTGTTGGTATGGACCTTGATCCCGGCCTTGAGGGCATTGCTGATCCCGGTCAGGGTCTGATCGAAGGAACCGCTTCTTCGGGTGAGATAATCGTGGATCTTCGGATCCGAGGCCTCGATTGAGATCTGGATCGAATCGAGACCGGCCGCCTTCAACCGGGAGAGGAGGTCAGGACTCAGCCTGGTTCCGTTGGTGATCAGGTTGACCCAGAGGTTGAGCGATTTGGCATAGGCAACGAGCTCGATCAGATCCTCCCTCAGGGTCGGCTCACCACCGGTGAAGCTGAGTGAGGGGACCCGTGCCTCATGGGCAATCTTCCCGATTAGAATTTTCAACTGGTCGGTTCTCAGCTCCAGGGTGTCTTCGGGATCGACATAACAGAACCGGCAGTTGAGGTTGCACCGGTAGGTGAGGGCAAGCTCAGAAAGGACCGGGAGTCGGGTGAATGGACGCTGGTAGGGGATATATTCGATCGCCCGCCTCTTCTCGCCATCCCGGACACACCCCCTGACGAGTGCCCTCAGATCGCAGAAGAAGTAGTAGACATCCCGCTTGGCCTCGGCACCGAGGTCCCTGGTGATCGTCTCAATCCCCTCTCCCCTCTCCAGCCTCATCAACAGCTCAAGACCGGACTGGTTGAGCCGGTAGACCTGATTCGGGATCAGGATCAGACTCTGGTCCTCGGGCCGGACCGAGATATATCGCCGGATTGAGGCGAAGAAGGTGTCGATCCATTCAAGCTCGATCAATGGGCACCTCCAGAGACACAGGCCGAATGGCAGGCGGAGTGACATGCGGAATGGCAGGCGGAATGGCAGGCGGAATGACAGGCGGAATGGCAGGCGTCGTGACAGGCGGTATGGACATAACAGGCGGAATGGCAGGCATCGGAGCGGACAAAGTGGGAGTAGGTGGCAACACGGACCGGTTCGGTGATGAGGTGATCACGGAAGTAGTAGTAGCGTCTCGATCCGTAGTAGGCCGGACCGACCTCCTCCTTGTCGAGATATTCATAATACTCATCCTGCTCCAGCCGGGCGAGATAGTCGCGCACAATCGGGATGTAGTGGCGTCTGGTCGCCTCGAGATCGCAGTCCCAGCTCTTCTGGGAGATCCGATCGACCATATTTCTGATCAGGACCTTCACCGCGGCCTGATTGATCTCACCGCTCGGTTCGATCGTGCTCAGGAGACCATCCTCATAGTATTTCAGCCCCTCCCGGCTGATCACCTTGAGCCGGAGTGGCTCATAAGAGACAACCGCCACCTTCCCGTTCCGTTCCAGCTCCAGGAGGATCATCGAGAGGACGGTTCCGATCGGGAAGTCTAAAAGGAGTGCTGCTTCAGGGATATCCAGCCTGGCCACTTTGCCGGTCTTCCTTAAAGAGGCGGCCTGGATCTTGGGTGGAACCCAGGTCTCCCTGAGCCACTGGATCCTGGGTAGATCACGCCGTGCCCTCCTTAAGCCCTGACTCTTCCGATAGCTGTAGAAGAGGAATGATATCATGGTCATGATCAGATAGAGGAAGAGGTCGAGGTTGGGCATGAGCCTTTGAATCGGAGATGGTTTCTTCAGGGCGAAGTATCGAGCCGGGACATACTGCTTGATCTGCATCTTCTCCTTCGATCCAAGATTGGTCCTGTGGATACCAACCGTGAAGTATCTCCGACCCTGATACCGGGTCGTCCGGTAGAAGATTTTATATCGCTCATTCATGAACCGCTCGGTGCGGAAACCGATTTCCTCCAGGACCGACTCGGTGATGAGATCGGTGCCCGGATCGATGGGATAGTGGACATAGATCGTCTGATGTTCCATCGGGTATTCCCACTGGGGCGGTGCCCAGTTTAAGACGACCAGATCACCATAGGGTGACCTGGTCCGATCGAGATTACCGGCCTGGTAGAGATCGCCGGCACCGATGATGGTGAAGATGACAGAACCCTGATCGATCCCCTGACCATGGGCAAGGACGACATCGTAGCGACCCTTTCCAACCTCGGTAATGGAGAGATTGTAGCGGCGGCCCTGATCATCCTGAGCAAAGGAACGGGTCCGGTCGAAATAGAAAGGATCAACCGAAAGGCCTTCCAAGTAGAAGCCGTGGAAGACCCCGGCCTGGACCGTCCATCTGATCTTATAGACGAACTGGGCCCCTCCCCTCGGATCGAGACCGAGGTCAACCTCGACCCAGTCGAGGTTGACCAGGAGGGAGAAGAGAAGGAGGATCACTCCTCAGCCTTCAGTGCTTCAACCCTTGCCCTCAAAAGATCGGCCTGGGCGGTTATGAATGAACCGTAGTCCTTCTTGGCGCAGGCCCAGGTTGGCTCATCCGGGAAGGTGTTGACCACACCGGCCCAGACTGTCCGGTATACCCTCTCCAGCACATCCTTCGCCTTCCCCTTACCGAGATACTGGAAGGTGGCGACGATCGGGATCGGGGTGAAGACCTGGGGTGAGGTGGTAACCTCGGTCTCGGCACCGAGGAAGGCCACCCCCATCTCTTCAATCATGTCGAGGTGGAGTCGGATTGCGCTTAAGACCGAGGCGATCGAGAAATCAGCGGTGGAAAATCTGAGCTTGAGGATATCTCCATCGATCTCACCATAGGGTAGTTCCATAATACCTCCTTTATCCAATCCTAATCAGAAACCCCTCCCTGTCAATTGAGGGGATTATGGCTCATTGATCATGGATTGAAAAATTTCACAACTTAAGGATTGAGATATACTGAGAAAGTAGCTTCTCCACCTGTTTCGGATATTTTCTAACATATGAGATGAGTTTTTTCCGGGATAAAGGTTTGAGATTGATTTCGTCCCTATCCATCGAGGCGATCCCCTTGTAAACGAAATACAGCTGATCCAAAAATGCCTTCTCCTTCTCAGCCAGATAAATACCATTTTGATGCACAAAACCCCAGAAGAGGTCTTTTCTGATCTGGCGGAATTCGATGTCGGTGTCTGATATCGTATATCTCCGAGTCTTCCTGGTAGTGGCGAAAGTTCAATATTCCGTATCGGGCCAGTGCTGATTCACCCGAACAATATTGACAATATCGGTCTTCAGCCTCCTCGATTCTTGATGTGCCAGGGTTCGTTCCATGATTCTTAACAGATTTTATAAGAAATTTGGAACGTGTCAAGTGGGTCTGTCTGTCTCCTCTCCGTTTTTGAGATTTTGCGGTTTTTATCGATAAGCGTAAGAAACTGCAGGGATTTAATAAGAAGATGTGATGCGTTGTTATCATCGAGTCTGATAGGAAACATGAAAAAAGTGGAGAGGTTAATTTAAGTACTTGACATACTAATTATTAGTATATAAAATGCTAAGATGATTAGCCGGACAAACCGGTAGGATTGGGTTTTGTTTAAGGGTCTTATGAAGAAGCATGGCTATCCTGATGTCGCCCAGGAAATTTAGAAAGGAGTTTTTAGATCGCCTCCTCAAATTGCATTGGCGACAATGGACCGCCCTTGGAGTGGCGGGAACCGAAACACCAGAAAGGCATTGGATCATCGATCTCGAAGCTCTGCTCGTGTCCACCTACACAATCGGTCTCAAGGATCGCAGGCTTTTTAACGGTATGTTGGAATGGGTGCAAAAGAATGGGTTCTGGATTAATAATGCCCGACTCAAAAGGATTGGCAGCTACTTCCAAGTTAAAACACCAGCTAAAGAAGAATTTCTTCTTTCCCACCAGGATTTTACTCTGCTCCTCGATACCATAAGAAGGAAAACACAGCACAGAAAAATAATTAGCGAGTATTCGAAAATTATCCGCTCCTTTCGTCCGAGGGGTATCGTCACCAAACCAAGGTTAATCTCTTCCCATGTGCTTCTCCAGTTGTCATTCCGAGCTTTATGCGGAATTGATGCACGGGCTGAGATTCTCCTTTATCTCTTGACTCATGAATGCGGTAATTCAAACTCGATCGCCCGGGAGACATTTCATAATCAGCGGAATGTCTATAAAATTCTGAAGAGATTTTCCGAGGTCGGGATAGTGACCATATATCGTAAGACCAGAGCAAAAGATTATTCACTCAACCGGAAGAAGGTTCTCCTAAGGACATTGGGGATAAATAAACTGCCCAAATATCTCAACTGGACTCGATTATTCCGAACCTTAGACCTGCTCCTGAAAGTAATCTTTCGGCCGGAGTGTGAGGATACTTATCTATTATCTTCGCTCTTTCGTGACCATGCTGATAAAATGAGAGAGATCGGCCACTGGTTGAATGTTGATGTTCCTGATCCAGAGCTCTATCTCGGGGAAAAATACTTTCTGCCGGTTGCCCAGAGTTTTCTAAGGGTTCTTGATCGACTGATCAATCCGGATTGACGGCGGGAATAAGACGGGTAGATTTAGGAGATGGCGAGATTGCGGAGGTCTGACCACCAATGGGAATAACAGCCCTGGTGATAAACTGCTTTGCCCTGACCGGGGTGATTCTCGCCTTCCTCAAAGACCGACAAAAAGCGCAGAAGGCGCTGATGGTCGCCTGGAAGTCGTTCTTCCACATCCTCCCCATGGTCTTCATCATCATAATCATCATCGGTCTGCTTATGGGTTTCATACCCCGGGGCCAGATCGCTAAGATTGTGGGTAAAGAGGCGGGTTTCGGTGGCATCCTCATTGTTGCCCTGCTCGGAGCAGTGCTCCACATCCCCTCCCTGATCTCTTTCCCCTTGGCGGCCTCCCTGCTCAAAAGCGGGGCATCAATTACTGCGGTTGCGGTTTTCATTACCACCCTGACCATGATCGGAATGGTAACCCTCCCCCTGGAGATAAAAGAGATGGGGAAGAGGATGGCGTTTTTGAGGAATGGACTCAGTCTGATCATTGCCATCATAATCGGCCTTATCATGGGAAAGGTCTTATGAAGAAGGATCTCATCCTGCTCGGGATTCTCCTGACCGTTGCGATCGTCATGCTGTCGATCTTCCCGGCAAGAAGGGAGGTGGTGATCACAACCTCCTGGCGATTCTTTTATGAGATGATCATGATCCTGCCTGCGGTGATGGTTCTGGTGGGTCTCTTCAATGTCTTCGTTCCCAGGACGATCGTGGTCCAATACCTGGGCCAGAGCGCAGGAATAAAGGTAGTCTTTCTCGGCATCCTGATCGGCGCCCTGCCCACCGGCCCTCTTTATATGGCATTTCCCGTGGCCTCAGCATTGCTGAGGAAGGGGGCAAAGGTCTCCGGTGTTATCGCCTTCCTCTCGGCCTGGGGGTGTATAAAGGTGCCTCAGGAGATGGTTGAGCTCCAATTTCTCGGGCCGAGATTTATGGTGGCAAGGCTTATCCTGACAATAATTTTTGTCATCATAATGGGTCTGGTTGTGGAACGATTGGTAGGAGGTAAAGATGGCTGAGGTTTATGATCTTAAGACCATGGTTGTCCATCCCTACCAGGAGCGGGAGAAGAATGTCTTCTATCAGGCAAAGGAGTTCAAGGTGAGGATCATCCAGCTCCCACCTGGTGGGGCGATGCCACCCTGTGAGATGAAAAGCCACGTCATCGAGAACTGAGAAAGGTGTCCGGATAATGGGCATTCAGGTGCATCGATCATAGCCCATTGACATAAGGTGGAGAGGTAAATATACTCGACCATGCCGATTACCTTCATCGGTGGGGTCCACCCGAAAGAGGCGAAACTGACCAGCGGGAGTCCAATTGAGGTCCTCCCCCCACCGAAGACCGTTTATATCCCCCTTTCCCAGCATACCGGTAAGCCGGCCAGGCTACTGGTTTCCAAAGGGGATGAGGTGAAGCTGGGTCAGAAGATCGGTGAGGCCCAGGGCTTTATCTCGGCCAATATCCATGCCACCGTTTCGGGTAAGGTCAAATCTATTGGTAGATTCCCCCATCCGGTCCTGGGCGATGGGATAGCAGTGGAGATTGAGAATGACGGAGAGGATACCTGGGCCTTTGAGATAACCGAACACGACTATGAGAAGCTAACCCCTCAGGAGATCATCGATCTGGTGAAGGAGGCCGGGATTGTCGGTCTGGGTGGTGCTGCCTTCCCATCCCATGTCAAACTCTCCCCGCCCAAGGAGAAGCCGATCGAGATCCTCATCCTCAACGGCTGCGAGTGTGAACCCTATCTCACCTGTGACCACCGGGTGATGCTCGAATTTCCTGAGGAGGTTGTGAAGGGTGGTGAGATCATTGCCAGGGTGGTGGGGGCAAAGCGGCGGATCATTGCCATCGAGGATAATAAGCCGGATGCGATTGCACTTCTTAAGAAGAAGGCAGCAGATTTTGAGGTGATCCCGGTCAAGACCAAATATCCGGAGGGGGCGGAGAAGCAGCTTATCTATGCCCTCACCCGGAGGGAGGTCCCCTCAGGTGGTCTGCCGATGGATGTCGGCTGTCTGGTCCACAATGTCGGGACCGCCAAGGCGATCTATCAGGCGGTCCGATATCGGAAGCCGCTCATCGAACGGGTGATTACCGTCACCGGTGAGAATATCAAGGAGCCGAAGAACCTCCTGGTCCGGATCGGGACCCCGGCGATCGAGGCGATCAACCACTGCGGTGGTTATATTAAACCACCGGAGAAGCTCATCTTCGGTGGTCCGATGATGGGGATCGCCCAGTATACCGATCAGGTTCCGGTCATAAAAGGGACCTCAGGCATCTTGGTTCCGGCCGAAGGGGAGATCCCGGAACCCGGTCCCTGCATCAGATGCGGCCGGTGTGTCGATGTCTGCCCGATGGGACTCCACCCCTGCATCATCGTCGACTATGTTGAGAATCTGAAATTTGATGATGCCAAAAGGCTCGGTATCCTCGACTGTATTGAGTGTGGTTGCTGTGGTTATGTCTGTCCGGTAAGGCGGCAGTTGGTCCATAACCTCAAATTTGGAAAGGCGGAGGTTTGGCGGAAAAAAGACTGAAGGTATCGGCATCCCCCCACATCTTCGCCCGCCAGAATCTGAAATTCGTCATGTATGCGGTCATCCTTGCCCTGATGCCCGCCCTCTTCGGATCGATCTACTTCTATGGACTCCGTGCCCTCTATCTCGTCATCCTTTCCGTTGCCGCGGCAGTTGTAGCTGAGGCGGTCTGCCAGTGGGCCTATAAGCGTCCCATAACCATCACCGATGGGAGTGCCATCATTACCGGAATCCTGCTCGCTTACAACCTTCCACCCGGTGTCCCTTACTGGATGCCGGTAGTCGGTTCGGTCTTTGCCATCGTTGTGGCCAAACAGTTCTTTGGTGGCCTCGGCTATAACTTCATCAATCCCGCCTTGGCAGGCCGCGCCTTCCTCATGGCCTCCTGGCCGGTGGCGATGACCCATGACTGGCTCCCACCGGCAGGGGGGACGATCTCCGGTCTGGATGGGATCACCCGGGCAACCCCGCTCAATCTGATCAAGGCCGCTGATGTCGATCCTTCAGTAATTGAGAGGCTCACCTCCTTAGAAGGGATCCGCGCCCTCTTCTTTGGCAATGTTGGTGGCTGTCTCGGTGAGACCTCAGCCCTCCTCCTCTTAATTGGTGGGATTGCCCTGCTCATCCTGAAGATTATCGACTACCGGATCACCCTCTCCTACCTTCTCACGGTGGTGGTCCTCTCCCTCATCCTGCCGATCAAAGGTCACCCCCCTTACAATATTCTCTTCCAGCTCTTCTCCGGTGGTCTCTTCCTCGGCGCCTTCTTCATGGCGACGGATATGGTAACGACTCCGGTCACCAAGAGGGGGCGGTGGATCTTCGGGATCGGCTGTGGCATCTTCACCATGCTGATCCGGACCTTTGGCGGCTATCCAGAAGGGGTATCATACTCAATCCTCTTCATGAATGTCTGGACCCCGTTCATCGACCGGTATACCATGGGCAGGAGGTTTGGCACCCGATGAAGAAAGAGGTCCATATGATCACCACCCTCTCCCTGATTGCGGTCGGTTCTGCCCTGCTCCTCTCCTGGGTCTACTCCTTCACCCAGCCCAAGATCGAGGCGGACAAACGGGCGAAATTGAAATCGGTCCTGGCCCAGGCCCTTCCGATCGCCCAGGAGTTCGTCCCGGCCATCCCGGATACGGTCTGGTTCGGGGTGAAGGAAGGAGATACGGTCGGGATCGTCTTCAAGGTCTGGCCCCGCGGTTATGGGGGTCCGATCGAACTGACGGTCGGGATCGATCGGGAGCTTAAGATCACCGGTCTGGTCCCGGGTGAGGATCTGAAGGAGACCCCGGGCTTGGGACTCAAGATCAGGGAAGAGTGGTTCCGGGAGCAGTTCATCGGTAAGGATGAGAAGACCGCCCATCTCAAACAGGATGGTGGCGAGATCGATGCGATCACCGCTGCGACCATCTCCTCCCGGGCAGTGGCCGAAGGGGTTGTTGAGGGGATCAAACGCTATTGCCGTTATATCAAAAAGGATATCAGG
>QNBE01000029.1 GCA_003645615.1 Caldifarciminota bacterium | reverse complement strand
CCTGCAGTCAGCTATGCCTTCACCGAGAGGATCAACACCGACTCCCCTTTAGTGCTGAGGGCATTGAAATGGCTGGGCAGGGAGATGAAGGAGGAGGCGAGGCCCTATCTGGCCGAGGCACTCAAGTCCGATATCGACACCGTAATCAAGAATGGCCTCTATCTCATCGGCGAGATCGGGGATTCGGCCCTGATCGAATCGGTCCTCCCCTTTATCGATCATGAGGACTTCCGGATTCGCTCCCAGGCGATCCGGACCGCGGGCAAGATCGGGGATCCGATTGCCGTGGAGCGGATTAAGAGGCATATCCAGGATCCGGTTGAGATCGTCCGGATCAGGGCTGCTGAGGCCCTCGGTCGGATCAAGGATCCTGGACCGGTCACCGATCTGATCCTGCTCCTTGATGATGAGTTCTTCACCGTCCGTTATACCGCTGCCGATGCCTTAAAAAGGATTGGGGAACCGGCGATCGATCCCCTGATCCGCTGGCTCAAGCTCCGCCCCTACCTGATAATCGAAGTCCTGAGCGAGATCGGCAAGGATCTCGGTGTTGAGGAGAAGCGGAAGATCAGCGATGCCATCTCACCTTATGTCTCATCCCGGGATCCGGTTCTCGCCACCAGGGCAAGGGGAGCACTTAAGAAGCTAAAGCTGAGGAGCTTCCTCACCCCCCACCAGCTGCTCCAGTTTTAACAAGTCAAAAGGGATATAAACTCTTGTCCTCTCCCACAAACTTGAGTAAAATCCTCCGTGCTCGCCAAGGTCCTGGCCGCAGCCATCTACGGGATTGATGCCTATCTGGTCGATGTTGAGGTCGATCTTGCCCGGGGTCTGCCCGGTTTCACCACGGTCGGCCTCCCTGAAGGGGCGGTCAAGGAGTCGAAGGATCGGGTTCAGGCCGCGGTAAAGAATGCCGGTTTCAGGTTTCCGGCCAAGAAGATAACGGTCAATCTTGCCCCGGCCGATATCAAGAAAGAGGGGTCGTCTTTTGATCTTCCCATCGCCATCGGGATTCTGGCTGCCGATGGTAAGGTTTCAACCGCGGGTTTAGACCGGTTCATCATCCTGGGTGAGCTTTCCTTAGATGCGACCCTGAGGCCGATACGCGGTGCGCTACCGGTGGCGATTGCGGCCAAGGAGGCGGGCTTGGATGGGATTATCCTCCCTAAGGCCAATGCCCGGGAGGCGGCGATTGTTGAGGGGATCAGGGTCTATGGGGTTGAGACCTTGATTCAGGTGCTCGGTTTCCTAAACGGGGAGCTGGAGTTACATCCGACCCAGGTCGATCGGGATGAGATCTTCAGGGATGCGGCCCGTTATGAGGTCGATTTCGCCGATGTTAAGGGTCAGCTCCAGGCCAAACGGGCCTTAGAGATTGCCGCCTCGGGTGCCCATAATATCCTTCTGATTGGACCACCAGGGTCGGGTAAGACGATGCTGGCCCGAAGGCTTCCCACCATCCTTCCCGAGATCACACTCGATGAGGCATTGGAGACGACCAAGATCCATTCGGTGGTGGGTACATTGAGGCCGGGTAAGGCCCTGATCGCCACCCGCCCCTTCCGTGCGCCTCACCATACGATCTCGGATGCCGGGATCATCGGTGGTGGCCATGTCCCGAAACCGGGTGAGGTCTCTCTTGCACACAATGGTGTGCTGTTCCTGGATGAGCTGCCCGAGTTCCATCGGAATGTCTTAGAGGTTTTAAGACAGCCCTTAGAGGATGGGTCGGTCACAATCGGTCGGGCCAAGATGACGGTCACCTATCCGGCCCGATTCATGCTGGCTGCAGCGATGAACCCCTGCCCCTGCGGTTACTACACCGATCCGAAACGGGAGTGCACCTGCACACCGCTTGCAATCCAGAGATATCTCTCCAAGATCTCAGGACCGCTCCTCGATCGGATCGATATCCATATCGAGGTCCCACCTTTGGAGTATAAAGAGATCCGGGCTCAGGCCCCGACAGAACCATCAGAGGTGATAAGGAAGAGGGTGAATCGGGCCCGGAAGATCCAGGAGGAGCGGTTCAAGAAGAAAAAGAAGATCCACTTCAACGGCCATATGGGGCCGAAGGAGATCCGGGAGTTCTGCCGGATCGATCAGGAGGGGGAAACACTATTAAAACAGGCGATTGATAGCTTCGGCCTCTCGGCCCGTGCCCACGACAAGATCCTAAAAGTGGCAAGGACGATTGCCGACCTGGCAGGATCGGAACTGATCCGGCCCGAACATCTCGCTGAGGCGATCCAGTATCGCTCCCTTGACCGCCAGATCTGGATGCGGTAACGACCATTGACGGGGATAGGATAATCGTTATATTAAGGCATGGTTGTAGTAATATTTACGATCGCAGTATCCATCGGCAGCGGGATCTATCTTCCCGATCCGGATCTGACCAGCACCGGCCTCTTCCATCCCCTGATCCTGACCGCTGGTAAAGGGATCAACTTCAGCTTCAGCCTCATGCCCACCGGCAGGGATGAGTATCGGCTCGATCTATTCCTCTTCGATCTCGGTCTCACCGGTAGCAAGGGGGTTCTTTCCGGCCGGCTCGGTCTTGGCGGCGGGAGGATCATCCGGGCCTTCAACTCTCATCAGGAGAAGGGTTTCGGCTTTTTCAGCTCACTCCGTATCGGCCCTCGATTTCCAATCTCCGGATTCACAATCTTTCCTTCCTTCGACTTCTACCTCCTTTCTGACCGGAAGGGGTGGACCTGGATCACCGGAATAGGACTGGAGCTCGGTTATGAGATACCTTAGCCTGATCCTGATCCTGACCGGTTGCCTATCCGACCATCTCATCCTCCGCAGTAAATGCGACTACCTCCCCCTCAAGGAGGATAATAGCTGGACCTATCTCCATGGTTCTGATACGCTCTTGGTTGCAGTGGTGGGTGATACCACGATCGAAGGTTTGAGCTGTTATATCGTGGTTTTTGGCGCCGACTACCAGTTCTGGCATAAAGACGAGGATGGTGTCCGCTGCCTCTCCCAATTCTCAATCGGTCCATCCGGTGTGGAGTATACCTTGGAGTCGAGATACTACCCCCTCTTTCCCGCCCCCTTTGTTGACCATCGGACTTTTGCCGACTCCTTCTCCTATCGTGGTCTGATCGAGGGGGATACGGTCCGCTTCTTCCACCGACTCTCCGGTGAGATCCTGCTTGAGGAACAGGACCGTTATCTCATCACCCTCGACGAACGGATCGAAGTGAAATCAACCTGGCTCGACTCGACCATTCTCAGAAAGATCTCCTATCTTCTCGCCCCCGATATCGGGATCGAATCATTTACTGATGCCGAGGGCAAGGTCTGGGATCTCCTCACCTATTCCGTCCGTTAAATTTAACGAGGCGCTAAGAGAGATCCTCAATCGGGCGATTGACCACTTCGGTCCCCAGAACTGGTGGCCAGCCGATTCCCCATTTGAGGTGATGGTCGGGGCGATCCTGACCCAGAACACCAACTGGCTCAATACGAAGAGGGCGATTGAGAATCTTAAGCAGGCGGGGATACTCAATCCGCATCTGATTCTGAAGCGGAGGAGGATCCTGCCAAGGTTGATCCGTCCTGCCGGCTATTATCAGCTTAAGAGCCAGAGGCTTATCAACTTTGTCCGGTATCTGATCCAGCAGTATCGGGGTTCGATCACCAGGATGCGCCAACGACCCCTTTTTATGCTCCGTAAGGAGTTGCTCGCCCTACCTGGAATCGGACCGGAGACCGCCGATTCGATTCTGCTCTATGCCCTCAACAAGAGGATATTTGTCATCGACGCCTACACAAGGAGGATCTTATCCCGTCACAACCTCATATCAGGAGATGAAGATTACGATCAGCTCCGCATCCGCTGTGAGGAGAATCTTCCCAAGCGGATCTCCATTTATAAAGAACTCCATGCCCAGCTGGTCATGATCGGTAAGACCTTCTGTCGCCGCAATGATCCTCACTGTTCTGATTGCCCTATCGCCGATCTACGGGGTCTATCTTAACCGATTCCGGGCCAGCCAGCGCAGGTATCTCGATTCCATCTTTATCCGGGTCGAAGAGGGGCTTATCAATGGACTGATCATCGATATCAAAGACGATCATGGTATTATCCCCTATCCATCACAGGTGGAACTTGCCCAGCAGATTGGGGCGGTAAGACCATCTATTGATCTTGACCATCTTTTGAAGAGGAAGGGCGAACTGGGGATGTTTCTGGTTGGCCGGATCTCGGTCTTCCGGGACGATATCCTCTCCCGCTTTGATGAGTATGCGGTGCTCGATACCGCGGGAAGGTGGAGAGACAATGTCGGGATCGGCTGGGTTGATCCTTACAATAAGAAGGTCTGGGAGTATAACCTTGCCATCGCCCAGGAGATCCTCGAGCTCGGCTTCGATCTTGTCTTCTTCGATTATGTCCGTTTTCCCTCGGATGGTGACCTCTCCCGATGCCAGTACTCGGCTGATCGCGATCGGTTCCAGACCATCAGGAGTTTTATCGACTATGCCCGGAGGAGGATCAAACGGTTTGGTCTCTGTGTTTTCGGCTATTCGATCTGGCGGCCGCTTTATCGAGAGGGGCAGCGGCTTGAGGACTTTAAGGGTGTCTATATCCTGGCCCCGATGCTCTACCCCTCACATTTTGCCCGGGATTTCCAGGCGGGTGAGGATCGGCCCTATCAGATCTATTACCGGTCGGTGCAGCGGGCAAAGGATTCCCTCCCCAATACCCTGATCATCCCTTTTATCCAGGGCTTTGACTACCTGGTCGACGATTTTGATGCCGACTATATTAGAAGGGAGATTGAAGGGGTGATCGATGGGGGTGGAGATGGTTTCTTTATCTGGAACGCCGCCGGCGACTACGATGATGCCTTTGCCGCGCTGGCGAATATCGGAGGGAGAAGGATAGCCTTTCTGATTGGCCGAGGTAGCCATAGAGAAGAACCAGACCATCAAAGCCGAGATAGAGATTATCGGCAAGTTCGTATTCGAAGCCGATACCGAAGGAGAATCCAGATATACCGCCGACACGATATCCCGTCCGATATCCTGCCCTGAAGGCAAGATTCGACTTCCCACCCTGGGTAAGTTCAAGCCCCCTTATGGCCAGCTCCCCTCCAATCCCGAAGGTGGGATCATAATCGGGATAGAGGGAGAGATCAGAGCCGATGGTGATCTGATGGATAAGAATCGGAATCTTTATACCGATCCCGGCCCGGTAGTTGGTGGGGAGGAATTCCCACTGAGAGATGAACCTTCTCGGGGTTCCAAGGTGGAGGAGGGAGCTTCCTAAGTAGCACCAGCTCAAGAGCTGATAGAGGAGCCCCAGATCAAGGGCAACCCCATTGGCTGAATATCGTTCGAGCTGGGATCGGATGAACTTGCCGGTGATGCCGAGATGAAACCTTCGCTGGACGGAAAAGCCATAACCGGTAGCAATCAAGAGGTCATAATTGGTGAAGGTGCCGGTCTCATTACCAAACTCGTCCCGATAGGTATCTTTGCAGTAGAGATAACCGCCACCAAAACCGAGGCCACCGAATCGACCCAAGGAGATCTTCGATCCCAAGGTGAAATATTTGACGAACCAGAGTTGATTCATGGCCATGGCGGTGAGGTGGTAGTCATTGGAGAGGCCAAGACCGGCCGGGTTCCAGAATATCGCATTGCCATCATCGGCGATTGCGGTGAAGGCCGAACCCATCGCTACTGGACGGGCACCAATACCAAGCTTAAGAAACGGGGCACCGGTCGCACCAGGATGCCAGATGAAGGAGAGGAGGAGGATATTAATCACCGATCCGATAGGTGAGGGAGATCTGCCAGCCGGTATTCCGGGAAAGATAGAGACCAAATCGGGACCAGATCAGGCCGAAGGTGAATCCGATCTTGGTAAGGGAGGAATCATAGCGGAATTCGGCTATCTCGCCACTACCAAGCCTTTCTGGAGGCTGGGGTGGTTGATAGCCGAAATACCACCCTCGGAGCCAGACCCGATGATAGGTGGGAATGATGGCCAGCTGCCAGCTCCTAATCAGCTTTCGTAATTCAAGAGAAAGATCGATCGCATCAACATAATCAGTCCGAATCCGATAATAGGGGTCCTCAGGAAGAATGGTGAGATTTTTGATCCTGGTGCCTGAGATTTTCATCCCGAGAGCGGGGAGGAAGATCGATTCACCCAGAAGACCGAGAGTGATACCGAGATTAAAGTAAGGGAGATGGCGATCGGTTCCGCTCTGCTTGGGATATAAACCGATCCTGCCACGAAGAAAGAAGGAACCAAGATTGCGGAGAATTGGGTTTATGGTCTTCCCCTCGGTGAGTCGGTAAATACCGGTAATGGAGGGGGCAGGGAGATAGGGGAAGTCGTCGTCATAAGGAAAATAGCGGTAATAGCTATAGTCGAGTGCCAGATCGAGACTGGCCCGGGTATAAGGGGTAACCCTGGGGATGAGAATCGTCTCAACAATGGGGAGGAGATTCTCCTCAAACCCCTGACTGCTCCCGATCTGGAAAAAGATCAGAATTGAGATCATATATGATTATACCAGCCCGAGGATCAGCGTCAATCGATAAGCCTCTTCCCCCGCTCCTGAGCGTACTTAAGGATCGAGGGTCGATCTGTTACCGGGTTCTTTCCGGTATTGGTGACGATGATGAGATCGGAGATGGTCAGATTTACATCCCTCCCCCAGATCTCGATCATCCGGATGATCGGTCGAAACCAGCGGGACTGATCACTTACGATAATAAGCAGGCACTTCTTCTGTTTATCAATCCGGAAACAGTTGCACCGATCGATCAGATTCTTGAAGGGGCCAGGAACTGAGGTATAGTAGACCGGGATGCCGAGGATGATAGCATCGGCCTCAACAAGGATCTGGTAGATGGTCTCCATATCATCATCGATTACACAGTAACCAGAAGGTGGAGTGGAACAGGCAAGGCAGGGGCGGATCTTGAGCTCATGGATGTAGATCTTTCTACCCTCGGCCCCAGCCCCTCGTAAGGCATGATCAACCATAAGGTCGGTATTCCCCCCCTTCCTGGGACTGGCAACTAGGCCATAGATGATCACGGCTCCTGCTCACCCTCCTCAATCATCTTCCTGGGCAACTCCGGTTGACAGGTGACTACCCCAGTCAAGATGATGAAACCCATTATACCTCCTCCTCATCAGTTTAACGAGAATTAGAGTATTGTCGATCCCTTTTTGATTGGTATAATTAAATCGTGTTCTTCGTTCTGTTCCTGATCGGTGGTCAGCTCAGGGTGGAGAAGAAGGGGGATGAGGTTCTTATCACCAATCTACCCACCCAGCCAGTCTTAAGACGGGATTGTCCCCAGAAGGAGGAGGGCTATCAGGCCATTATCAATCGGGTCTGTCGTAAATATAATATGGATCCCAAGTTGATAAACCTCGTAATTGAGAAGGAGTCTGGATTCAATCCCAGGGCGAGATCGAAAAAAGGGGCGATTGGATTGATGCAGCTCATGCCCGAGACCGCACGCAAACTGGGGGTTAAGAACCCCTACGATCCCGAGGAGAATATCGAAGCGGGCGTAAGATATCTGAGGATGTTGCTTGATCGCTATAAGACGCTCGATCTTGCCCTTGCCGCCTACCATGCCGGACCCCGGGCGGTAGAAGAGGCAAGAGGGGTGCCACAGATTCCAGAGACGGTTTCTTATATCAACTACATCCTCTCCCGCTACTCGGGGACCCAGCGCGACCGTATCTTCTGCCGGATCCGTCGTGGCGAGATCATCTTCACCAATATTCCTGAATAGGATCAGACCGACATCTCTTGCCGTCAAAGACCGCTGTCTTATCTGCGAAAGAAGATGTGTGATAAAGGAAGGCGGGTTTGGCTTTTGTCGAACGAAGAAGAACATCGAAGGGAAGATCCATACCACCGTCTATGGATATATCTCCTCCCTCTCCCGAAATCCGATTGAGAAGAAGCCACTTTTCCATTTCTATCCTGGTAGCTATGCCCTCACCGCTGGCACCTATAGCTGCAACTTCCCCTGCCCGTGGTGCCAGAACTGGGAGATAAGCAAATATCCACCCGAAGAGGGAAATGGTCGCTATATCGCACCGGAGGAGTTTGTCGAACTGGCGATATCATCCAACTGTCAGGGGACATCGGTTTCTTTTAATGAACCTACCCTCCTCTTCGACTGGTCATTGGAGCTCTTCCCTTTAGCCCGGGACCGGGGTCTCTACAATACCTTCGTCACCAATGGGTATATGAGTGAAGAGGCGCTGAAAAGGTTGATCCAGGCTGGCCTGGATGGGGCCAATTTCGATCTCAAAGGTAATAAGGAAGTCTATCGATTACTCAAGGCAGATGGGGAGATCATCTGGCGCAATCTTAAACTCGCTCGCAAAATGGGACTCCATATAGAGATTACGACCTTAATCATAACCGGGGTCAGTGATCGGGGGTCGATGATCAGGGAGATTGCTCGGAGGATCGTTGATGAATTGGGCCCGGATATCCCCTGGCATCTCACCCGTTACTTCCCGGCCTATCGATACGATCAGCCACCCCCTCCAATTTCCCTCCTCGAGGATCTTTTCCAGGTGGCCAAGGATGAAGGGATAAGGTATCTCTATCTCGGCAATGTCCCAGGCCACCGGTGGGAGAATACCTATTGCCCCCGATGCAATTCCTTACTCATTAAGAGGATAGGAAGGGTGGAGAATTTCCTTAAAGACAGCACCTGTCCCAATTGCGGTTATTCCATCCCCTTAGTGGATTGACTGGGCCCTGGGAAAGGATAAAATTGGATGATGAGAAGGCCGGTCTTAATCGTTGTTGATGGTCCGGTTGTCATCCAATCCTTACCCTTAGAAAAGGATAGCTATCTCATCGGCCGAGCAACTGACTGCGATCTCATCCTCCCCAGCCCCGGGGTATCACGCCACCACGCCCGATTGAGGAAAGAAGGGGAAGGTTATTACCTCGAGGATCTGGATAGTACCAACGGCACCAGGGTAAATGGTGGGGAGATTAAGTGTGCGAGACTGAAGCCCGGTGATGAGATCGAAATCTGTGATTATAAACTGGTCTTCGATCTGAAGAAACCACCGCCTTCCAAAACTCGGCTTGAGGTGGCGGGGGAGGAGACATCGAAACTGGAGGTAATCTATCAGAACCTCCGGGATCGGATCGAAGGTATTGATGTGAGGAAGGAATTCGAGCGTTACCATCGGATGGTAAAGAAAAGCCGTCGACGCCTCTCCGACCGGGTTAACCTCGATAGTTTAACCGGGGTGTATAATCGAGGTTTTTTTGAACAGAAAATCGCCCGATTGATCCAGGATGGTCAGATGTTCTCCCTTCTTCTTATCGATATCGACCACTTTAAGAAGGTGAACGACCGATTCGGCCATCAGAAGGGTGACGAGGTCTTAAAGGCAATCGCCTTCCTCCTTAAAAATTCCTGTCGGGATAGTGACATCATCTCTCGCTATGGGGGTGAGGAGTTCGCCATCATCTTCCCGGACGTTGAGGCCCAGACCGCAGTTGTGGTCGCTGAGGAGATCCGGAGGACGATAAAGAACCAGAGCGGTGAGATTACCGGAGTTGAGGTGACGATCAGTGCCGGGGTTGCCGGCTACCCCGATCATGGAGCGACTAAGGAGGCGGTGATCGGGGCAGCGGATCGGGCGCTCTACCTCTCGAAAGAGAGGGGTCGGGACCAGACCACCCTCTATGAGGTATAAGACCAGGATCGGAGCGTACAAGATCCTTGAAGAACTCGGTCGGGGTGGGATGGCCAAGGTCTACACCGCACTCCAACCCTCACTGAATCGGATCGTCGTTGTTAAAGAGATGATCCAGAAGGGTAAGGATCTGAGACTGAGGTTCAAGAATGAGGCCCGACTCCTCGCTTCACTCAATCATGAGAATATCATCCATATCTACGATTATGTGAGCGAAGGTGGGAAACACTATCTGGTTATGGAACATGTTGAGGGGATGAGCCTTGAGGAGGTATTAAAGTTTGGCCCGCTGCCGGCCAAGACCGCAGCCCTCATCGCCAGAGGGATACTCTCTGGCCTCATCCATGCCCACCGGAAGAGAATCATCCACCGGGATATCAAGCCTTCCAATGTGATGATCTCGATCGATGGGAAGGTGAAGCTGACCGATTTCGGTATTGCCAAAGGGACGACCTCACCCGATCTCACCTCAACCGGCATCATTGTGGGAACACCTTTCTATTTAGCCCCCGAGGTTGCTTTCGGGGAGAGGGCAACTGTAAGATCTGACATCTATAGTGTTGGTATTGTCCTCTATGAGATGGTAACTGGGAAAAGACCATTCGGAGGATCCACCACCCGGGCCCTCCTGGAGAGTATCGGGAAAGGGAAATTCCCCTCTCCCTACTGGCATGCCCATGACCGTTCCCTCCGTCTCGCCCGGATTATCGAAAAGGCGATGAGCCGTAATGAGAAGAGGCGATATCAATCGGCCGAGGAGATGAGACGAGCGATCGACCGCTACTTAGGGCCAAACCAGGTCTTGAAACAGGACGAAGTAGTGGGTCAGCTGATCCGGTGTTTGATGAGAAGCGGGGATAAGACCACGGTGAAGATCGGGAGGCTGAGGAGGAAGAGAAAGATTCAGTGGTGGTTCCTCATCCCGATCCTGGTTGGGTTGTTGATCTTATTGTATTTCTCCGGGATTCTGAAGCCGAGTGGGTTTTAAAAATGTTAGGGGGTAGTCATGGCTCGACTGCTAATTCCGATCCTCACCATTAACCTTCTCTTTGGGATGGTGGTGAAGAGAGGTGATCGGATCGTGCTTAGGGAAGGTGAGGAGATCGATGATGACATCATCATCTTTGCCCGCACCGTTGAAATTAGAGGATTGGTCAATGGTGATGTGCTGGTTCTGGCTCAGAAGGTTGAAATTACCGGGGATGTCGATGGAACTATCTTCCTCTTTGCTGGTGATATCGATATCGATGTCATTGCCGCGCGAAGCGTTCTGGCTGGTGGTGGCACCATCACACTATCCGGTGATATCATCAACAATGTTGTCCTCATGGGAGGGAATGTCTCAATTGCTGAGGCAGCGACAATCGGCAAGGATCTGCGCCTTTTTTGTGGAGGGGCTGATATCGACGGCGAGATCGAAGGGATGATAAAGGCATCGGCCGGAAAGATTATAATGGGGGGTAGTTGTCAACGGATGATCCTCAGTGCTTCTGATGTAACGATTACTTCGACCGCAAAGATCGATGGCGATCTGATTGTTCGGGGCAGAAAAAAGCCTAATATTTCTACCGGTGCCACCATCGGGGGCGAGACGAAATGGGAGCCAGCACCATCGAAGCGTCCCTTCTTTACCCCCCTTATCGCTTCCATCCTCCGTTCCTTCCGGATCGTCTTCTTCATTGCCCGGATCATCTTCGGTCTGGTGATGATTCTCCTGCTCCGTCAATATCTGGTTAAGGTCACCGGCACCCTTCTTACCCGTCCCTGGCATTCCTTAGGTTGGGGTTTTTTGAGTCTTATCGCGATCCCGGTCCTGGTGGTGATTCTCTTCATCACCCTGGTTGGATTTCCCTTTGCCTTCCTCGGTATTTATATCTACACCATCCTCATCTTCCTATCACCGATTATCGTCGGACTGGTGGTTGGGGAATATCTGATCCGATTGCTATGGCAGAGGGAGATGCCACATCCAATCCCTGCCTTCCTCCTCGGCTTCATCCTTCTCTTCCTCTTTGGTCTCATCCCCTATCTCGGTCTGCTCATCCGGATTGGTGCCATCCTCTTCGGTTCCGGTGCCCTGCTCCTTACCACCTGGGGGCTGATCCGGGAGGCCAGGATGCGGATGATGATCTGAGTAGTGAAGCGACTTAAATTTCTCCTTTTTATCTTTGCCTTCTTCTTCCCCTTCTTTTGCGGAATGAGGGGATTCTTTGCCTGCGACCAATCGATCGTCTTCGATGGCGGTTATCGCCTCTTGCGGGGCCAGATCCCTTATCGTGACTTCTGTCTACCTTTCGGACCGGTTGTCCTCTGGATTCAGGCCGCTTTTTTCATAATCTTCGGTGTAAACTATTTTGCCTATCTCCTTCACGCCGCCATCTCCAATCTCGTCTTCACCATGGTGTCGTTCTCCCTTTTGAGAAGGGCCTGTCGCGATGATCTTGCGGTAACGGTGGGGACACTCCTTTCATCGATCTTCTTCTACCCACAGTTTGGAACCCCATGGTTTGAACAGACCGGTTTCTTCTTCTCTCTCCTCTCCCTCTACCTCTTATGGGATGATCGCTTTCCCTTTGTCGCCGGACTCTTTCAGTCCCTTTCAATCTTGAGCAAGCAGAATGCTGGGCTTTTGATGCTAATCCTCTTGCTCCCGATCGCAAAAAGACGATATCGCTTCCTCCTTGGATTGGGAACCGGCCTTCTCATCTTCGCTATCTGGCTTTTGATCTTCTCCAGTTGGACCGGTTTCGTCCGATCGGTCTACGATATCCCTCGAACAATCGGATGGGAGCGGATCGGTTACCTCTTCAATCCTGCAAGGGTCAGATGGATTCTCATCGGCTCTCCCCTGAGGATTCTGGTTCTCATCGTCTCAACCATCTCTCTGGTGAAGGGGTCGGAATGGCCGATTCCAGGACTCATCGCCTATCATTACTTCTTTGCCCTCATCACCGATAACCAGCCCGAGAATTGCCTCCCTTATCTTGGGATTATCATCGGGATCACGATCGCCCATCTCCTCAGGCGATGGCGATGGTCTTACCTTACCCTCGTCCTCATCCTCATGGTTTTGGGTATGCGTTCGGCTTATCGGCGGGATGTCCAGGACATCTTTACTCATACCACTACCTTCACCCCGATTGGGATTGGCCCCTGGCGGCCACTCAGGTGGGGAGAGCCAACACCGATCTGGCAGCTCCAGGTAAAAAGGAGCGATGTGATTAGACTCTACCACTATCTAAAGGGGGAAGATAGGCCATTCTTCATCTTTCCCGATTTTACCATCTTTTATGGTATGGTTGGCAAACCACCACCCCAGCCTCTCCTCTTCTTCGATCCCGGTCTTACCTATTATCGGTCTCAAAATCAAGTGATCGATCGAATGGTCTTATCAGCCCTTAAGAGAAATCGGGTTGAGCTGGTCATTATCGAAAAGATCTCCTATTTCGGGACCCCAAAAAGGATGGAAGATTTTCCACTCACCTTTCGATTCGTTCGGGAACGCTACCGACCGGAACGGGAGTTTGGTATCTTCATTGTCTTAAGAAGAGTTCGGTAGAAGCTGAGATTGGTGAGGACACAGTCGATCAGATATTCCAGCTCTGTGTGGTCGATATCGGAGAGGGGGAAGGTTGCGCCCAAGAATACCGTATCGGCACGGAGATAGAACTTGGCTACTCCGGTTGTCTTCAATTCATTATGGGCAAGGAGAAAGGAACTCCCAATCGGTCGGTTAGAAACGACTGGCCCCCAGACTTCAACCATTGAAGATCTGGGGAGGAGGCTAACGGTGACTACAACCCCATCATCTAAGATCCTCCAAAAAATTACGCCGTCTTTTAAGAAGGGTCCTCGATGATTATATCCTTCTAAAATTCTCTTGAGGTTAGCAATTACTCCAATGATCCCTTCCCCACCCTCCAACCTGAGCTGGGCAATGGTTAGGAGGAGGCGGTCGGGGATACCCTTTCTCTTGTAGAAATCGGTCAGGAGGTTGACCAGCCGATTGGAATGGGACGAGTTCCTAAGTCCCAATCGGATGATCGATTCGGAAAGACCTCCCGGAGGGATGAGATCGGCCAAGAAGAGGTAGCCCCGATCATCGTGGGGGAATCGATCGATTGCCTCCCACCCAAGCCGGATTGCCCAGTTTCGATAATAGGGATCATCTGTCTCCAGATACTGAGCCTTGAGGAGATAGGTGAGGCGGATGGGTCCCGGGAACTGATGGCTAAGATAAGGGGTCCCCTGATGATCGAGATGTAAGATTGCACTACGGATCTCCCAGGTCCGGTTGAGTCCGATCCCGCTGTTCAGAAGGAATAGGAGGAGGGAGAGGAGACCGATTCGGGGTAGCTCGGATCGGGGTAAGGATAGGGCCACCAATAGGGCAAGAGGAAATAGGATCATACCACTCAGGTCCCAGTCACCTCCACCCAGAGTGAAGTTGAGAAGGGAGATGATGAGGAGGGAAACGATAGCTCCCCAGGTGATGGCCAGCCTGGTTTTGATTTGACCTCGAAGAAGAAAGAGGAGAGGGGGAGAGGCAAGGATGAGATGGTTGAATATCTGAAGCCAGTGTCCCGAGGAGAAAAAGTAGGTTGGCTCATCACGGAGCAGGATGCCGAGATTGTTAAGGTTGAGATGAACTATTAGGATCAGAATGAAAATGCTTAGGGGGTAGAGGAACCTCCGCCCGATCTCGTCCCGGAGGAGGCTGAGTCCTAAGAGATAGATAAGGAGAGGATGGAAGAGGGCCGCCAGTAATGCCGGGATGAGGAAAAGAAAGGAGTCCTTCGAGAGGAAGTAGTAGTAAGTGAGGATGAGAAAGATGGTCGGGAGGGCATAAAACTCGATATGGTTATAGAGAAGGAGGGTTGATCCAGAAAGGAGGACGATGATCAAGGCAGCCCTATCGGTCGATCGATCAAAAAGAAGCGTGACGAGCCTCTGGATGAGGTAGGCAAAAAGTCCAGCCAGAAGAGCATGGAGAATGAGGAGATCCCGATGGAGAGAGAAGGGCGAGATTGAGGAGAATAGTTTATAGACTGCGATTGAGAGGATCCGGGGATGGTAACCAATCTGAGGAAACCTTTTAACCAGACCATAACACTGATAACTATCGCCGTAGAGGAAGTGCTTTTGTCCGACAATCAGGAAGAAAATGGCGGTGCCAGCACCGATCAGGTAGGGGGTTTGGCGGTGGGAGATGGCCTTTCCAAAAAGGCTGAGGAGACGGGTAAACCAGCGGGTGGTTTCCTTAAAGAGGAGGAGGATAAGAGCTGTCCAGAAGAGGAGTTGGAGCCAGAGGGGAAGGACAGTAATAGCGGAGAAAGACCATAATTGATGGGGGAAACCATAGGCAAATGCCAGGAGCAGAGAATAACCCAGGATAAGAAATGGGAACATCAACAACAATTTTAATTTATAACATCCCACCGTCAATCAGTCTTGACCGATATCGCCGTGGCGATAAACTATCTTGATGAGAGACCTCATCGTTATCGGTGGTGGCCACGCTGGCATCGAGGCGGTCTGGATTGGAAAGAGACTGGGGCTCGACTGTCTACTGATCACCCTTCGAAAGGATCGGATCGGAGAGATGTCCTGCAATCCAGCTATTGGTGGACTGGCCAAGGGACATCTGGTGAAGGAGATCGACTGTCTTGGTGGGGTGATGGGGATCCTGGCCGACCGCTCTGGTATCCAGTTCCGGATGCTGAATCGGAGTAAGGGTCCAGCAGTATGGTCGCCGAGATCACAGAATGACCGCAAGATCTATCGGAGGGAGGCCCAGGAAATACTGAGTGGAATTGAGATTGTGGAAGGTGAGGTTGTGGATCTTCTAACCAGCGAGGGCAAGATCAGGGCAGTAAAACTCGCCGATGGCACTGAGATTGAGACCAGGACCTGTGTTCTTACCACGGGCACTTTCCTAAACGGCCTCCTCCATTTTGGGATGGATTCGAAACCGGGTGGAAGATATGGTGAACCGCCAGCGACCGATCTCTCCAATTCGTTAAGGAAGTTGGGATTTATCTTGGGGAGGCTTAAGACCGGCACCTCACCCCGGGTCTATAAAGATTCGGTCGATCTTGATGGCCTTGAGGTTCAGAATGGAGATGATCCACCCCCTTTCTTTTCCCGACAGACGAAGATGCCTCTTCTACCCCAGCTCTCTTGCTATCTGACACGAACCAATCCCAAGACCCATCAGGTAATTCGGGCCAATCTCGACCGCTCCCCGCTCTATTCGGGCAAGATTATCGGCACCGGACCCCGCTACTGTCCATCGATTGAGGTGAAGGTGGTCCGATTCCCCCAGCGCGACTCCCATCAGGTCTACATCGAGCCGGATGGAGTCGATTCTGATCTTTATTATCTCAACGGTGTCTCCACCTCGCTTCCCATCGATGTTCAGTATCAATACCTCCATACCATCCGGGGATTGGAAGGGGCGGAAATTGCCCAGCCCGGCTATGCGGTAGAGTATGATTTTGTCAACCCAATCCAGCTTAAACCGACCCTTGAGACGAAGCTGGTTGAGAATCTTTTCCTTGCCGGCCAGATCAATGGCACCTCTGGATATGAAGAGGCGGCAGCTCAGGGGCTTATTGCCGGTATCAATGCCTCAAGGAAGGTAATGAGGGAGGAACCGCTTATTCTCAAAAGGTCGGAGGCATACATTGGAGTCCTGATTGACGATCTGGTTACCAAAGGGACCGATGAACCCTACCGGATGTTCACCTCTCGGGCCGAACACCGATTGGTGCTGAGGATAGATAATGTCGAGGAGCGGCTACTCCCGATCGCGGCCCGAATCGGTATCATTGAGGAGGGGGAACTCAATCCGATCATCGAGATGGAGAGAAGATTGGAAGCCGAGCTCAGTAGGTTGAGGTCGACAAGGGTGAGACCGGAGAGGGTAAACCCCATCCTCGATCACTTAGGCGAAAACCCAATCCCTCAACCCCAGGCACTTTTTAAGTTGCTCAAGCGACCCAAGATCAGGTATCGTGATCTGAAGTCGGTCGATCCTCGGCCGATCGAAGATCCAGAACTGGAAATGAAAGTTGAGATTAATATTAAATATGATGGTTATATTGAGAGGGAGAGGAGAACAATTGAGCATCTGGAGAGGATGGAGAAGGAGCTGATCCCAGAAGGTTTCGACTATCAGCTCATCCCCAACATCACCAATGAGGCCCGAGAGAAGCTATCACGGGTGAGACCGAGGAGTCTGGCCCAAGCCTCCAGGATCAGCGGTATTACCCCCGCCGACCTTCTCAATTTAGCACTTGCGATCAAAAGATGGAAGAACTGATAAGTCAGATCAGCCTCTGGTTTACTATCGATGAGATATCACCTGGAATAACCCACACCAGGCTCTATGGCAGCCTGACCGAACCGAAGGCCCATTCGATTGAGAGGATTAAGGAGGTCGTCGCCGAGACCCCCTACTTCCCGATCTTCACTACCGAAGAGGAGAGGGAGGTGATCGATCTTATTGCTATGCGACCGGGTCCAAAGAAGAGAAACCCACTCCTAAACCTTCTCCTCTTCCTGGCGACCGTCTTCACCACCATGTTCGTTGGTAGCCGGTATAATGGCGGTATGCCATGGGTTGATCCCAAGGACATCCTGCTCGGGATACCTTTCTCCCTCCCCTTGATGGCGATCCTTACCAGTCATGAATTGGGCCACTATTTCACCAGCCGCCGCTTCCGGGTCTTTACCTCCCTTCCCTATTTTCTCCCGATCCCGCTCTCGTTATTTGGAACCCTGGGGGCGATCATCAAGATGGATTCGGTAATACCGAATCGGAAGGCGCTCTTCTGGATTGGGCTGGTTGGACCCCTGACCGGTTTTCTCGTCTCGATCCCGATCATCTATTTCGGCCTGAAATCATCGCGGGTGGAACCGATTGCCAACTATCCTGGGGCAATTGGATTTGGGAACTCCCTCCTCTTCTGGCTGATCAGCAGACTGACCCATCCCGTAATTCCGGAGGGTATGGATATCATCCTCCATCCCATGGCCTTTGCCGGATGGGTGGGACTTTTTGTCACCGGAATAAACCTCATCCCCATGGGTCAGCTTGATGGTGGTCACATCGCCTACTCGATCCTGCTTAAGAACAGGAGGTTTCTCTCCTATCTCGTGATCGCCGCCCTCGCCTATCTGGGTATCCACTGGATTGGCTGGTATATCTGGCTCGTTATCAGTATCATCCTCGGGATGAGGGAACCGCTCATCCAGGATCGGATCACCCCTTTACCATCCCGCTACCGCATCTTTGCCCTGATTCCACTTACCATCTTTGCCCTCTCCTTTATCCCGATCCCCTTCTTCTTTAATCCATGATCTGCCCGGGCTGTGGCAGAGAACGTGTCTATTCCAAACTGATTGGTTTTTGTGCTTCATGTATCCGAAATCGATTTGAGGAACTCAAACCAAAGATTGAACAGATACATCGGGAGACGAGACGGGAATTCAATCTCCCGGAATCGATACCCTCGGGGAAAACAATCTGCCGGCAATGTGTCAACCAGTGTGGTGATCAGGGCCACCGCTACTGTCGGGTCCGGGAGGATGGGCCTGGAAGGGACTGGGCCTATCTTTCCTATTATCATGATCCCCTTCCCACCAACTGTGTTGCATCCTTTGTCTGTCCAGCGGGAACCGGATCCGGGTATCCCAGATTCTCACCCGTAAATCATCCCGAGTATGGTTATAAGAATCTTGCCATCTTCTATCAGGGTTGTACCTTCAACTGCCTCTTCTGCCAGAACTGGCATTTTAAGACGATGAGAAGAAGGGTGACCACCGAGGAGATCATCAGGGCGATCGATCCACTCACCAACTGTGTCTGTTTCTTTGGTGGTGATCCAACACCTTTTTTGCAGCAGACGATTGAGATCGCAAGACGGGCGAAGGGGTTGAATCGAGACTTCTTGAGGATCTGCTGGGAAACGAATGGATCGATGCATCCCAAGCTGGCGGCAAAGATCTTTGATCTTGCCTTGGAGAGTGGTGGGTGTGTCAAGATCGACCTCAAGGCCTATAGTCCTGAAATTCACTACACCCTCTGTGGTAGTTCCAATCGGAACACGATCGAAAACATCCGTCTGCTCGGAAAAAGGTTCCATCTCCGGCCCAATCCACCACCCCTCATTGTCAGCACCTTGCTCGTTCCCGGCTATCTGGATGAGCGGGAACTGGAAAGTATTGCTAAGCTTCTGAGCTCAATCGATCTGATGATCCCCTGGAGTCTCTTAGGATTTTATCCCCAGTTCAAACTGGATGATCTACCCAGAACCTCCCACTCCCACGCACAGATCGCCCTGGATATCGCTAAGAAATACCACCTCCAGAATGTCAATATCGGCAATGTCCATCTCCTTTCCAATGCCTACTGAGTTACTTCTTCCCTTTCTTTCTCCGATCCTTCCAGGATCTCCGATCTTTCTCTGAGGTCTTGCCGGTCTCAATCAATCTCCGGAATTCGGCTTCGGAGAGAAGCCGTCTCCGTTCCTTCTTTCTCCGCTCTTTCATGATTACCTCACTTTCTCACCAACCATATGGTCGGGACGGTATCGATAGGGCCTGAAACGGTGACATTGTATTGACGGGTCTGATACTTCTTATTATCGGAGGAGTCGACACCGATAATGATGTAAGTAACCGAATTCTCATCCCCGTAGCAGACCGAATCGAACCGGAACCATCCTTCATTCTCGGTGGTATCCTTCCTCAGTCTCCAGTTGACCCTATCTACCGGATCGATATCCCTCAGAATAACGATGATCGAGTCTATACCCTCCATGGTGAGGGTATCCTTGGTGATCCCGACGATGTTGGTGAAAACGGGATTTGGCTCCTGACAACCAATAAGTAAGGCCAGGGGTATCACCATCGATCTCAATTCATCCCCCCATCCTCAAAAGGGATTCCCGCTGTTTTTTTGAGAGGAGACGGAAGAGGTCGACGATCTGGATCATCTCCTCAGCTCCCACAACAACACCACGGAGAAAACCGGGGAGCTTTAACCTCCGGGGCAGCGGGGTCACCTCGATATAGCGAAAGACGCCATCGATCCGATCGATCTGATAAGCAATCCGCTGATCATTGAGATAGCTGAGAATCGCCAGAGTAGAGTCAGCCCGGTGAGGAAAGTCGAAGATGCGACCGAGGCTCACCAGGGGGATCTTATCCGGGGTCTGACCCAGTAGAAATTTTGGTCCCCTTCTCACCGGTTCTAACTTGCCAATGCGAATGACCTTTATCACCTGGTCAAGTGGGACGGCGAAGATCCCAGCGCCAACCCCGAATCTAAGATACCGATCGACCGAGTTCACTTAACTCCTTGGCCAGGTCGGCCAGATCGTTGGCCCCGGTGGTGAGTTCCTGAAGAGAAGCGGTCAGCTCTTCAACTGCAGCGGCAACCTCCTCGGTCGAAGATGCCGTCTCCTCGGCCACCTGGGTAATGATATCAACCTGCTGGGCGATCTCCTTCGTCTCCTCGCTCTGCCGACCGGTAGAATCGACGATCTGTCTGATCTGGTTCGAAGTCAGACTGACCGTCTTGGCAATCACCTCATACTGCTTTCGAGAATCGGAAGTGATCGCCTGATTTTTCTTCACCTTGGCTACTTCCTGATCCACCGTCTCAAACATCGCATCGCTCGAACGATAGACATCCCTGATCATCTCCTCAACCCTCTTGGAGGCATCCAGGGAACTG
>QNBE01000028.1 GCA_003645615.1 Caldifarciminota bacterium | reverse complement strand
CGGAGTCGAGATCGAAAGATCTTTGCGTTTGTAGTAAATCTGAGTCACGATACCAGGTGGATAGATAGTATCATCACGGGCATCAGCCCAAAAACAGTGCAGATACCTGCCCCCACAGGCCAGAGAGGGCCTGCGTGAATGATACCGGGCATTGGTCAGCCTCACCTCCGGATACCAGGTGATACCCAGATCCGGTGACTCCCGATAGTAGATCTCAAAGTTGTCACTCGGTCCATGACGACTGTCCTCCCAGACGACATGGAGATGAGTCCGCTCCGCCAGGATGTCCGACCAGACCGCCCGATGAGCCGTGGTTAAAGAATCGATCTCCAACCACTCGCCAAACTTGTTCCGCCGCCGGACAAAGATGTCCCCGGTCCAGGGATAGGGTGAATACTTGTAGTCATACCAACTCGCTGCGGTCCCTCCGGGCCAGGAGGTGTTGAAGGGCCTGGGGGAATGGATTCCATCCCGATGAGAGATAATAATTGCATCATCCCAGGTCCGGCCACCATCGTGAGAACCGATATAGAAGACCTCAGTATTGCCCGAATCAGGATCATCCGCCGTAAACACGATATGAACATCTGGCCAGGACACCGAGATGCGGGAGGGCTGAAAGGCATCGTTATATAACTGTCTTAGTGAATCCCAAGTAACTCCTCCATCTTTACTACAAGTGAACATTATCCCGGGATTGCTTGCCGTATTACGAATTGACATATAGATAGTATCTCCTACTATTGCTAGGGAAGGGTAGGCTAATCCCGGTCCTACAATACTATCAATAGGTCCAAATGTTTCGCCGCCATCTTCACTTACGCGGTAACATACCATTGCCTGATTATATTCATTCCAAGCCACCACCACCGTATCCCCCTTGACCGCAATGTCAGGCATGGTCGATCTGATCTCATCCTCAATGCTTAAAAGAACATCATCCGACCAGGTATTACCAGCATCGGTAGAACGCTTGTAGAAGACCTCAATGTGGCCATATTCCTGCTTCCAGACCAGATGGACCGTATCACCCCAGCAGTCAGCCCGAGGATTTAGCCCCCCACCAGGCAAAAATACCAGCCTGACATCCGGACCCCAGCCCGGTGGATCGGCGGAGAGAGCACTAAGCACTATGCAGTAGGCAGTAAGGAGTATTATCCCCTTTCTATACATCAATATCAGTCTAATCATCATACCTCCTCCCTGTCAACGGTTTTTCACCCTCCCCCAGCCCCTCCCATCGAGGGAGGGGAGAAGAAGGGGAGCCACATCGAGGGAGGGGAGAAGAGTGAAGTTTACCTCTATCGAGGGAAGGAAACTGCTGGATTCCCTCTTGAGGGATGGGAGATCTCATCGAAGTTACACCCCCGAGGTGACACCTCGGGGGTGTAAGACCCGAGGTGCAACCATATACCCGCCCATCCGGACCGACCACGATCCTCCGGGCAGAATGATCAGATAAGAATGATATATCATTGTGACTGATCTGATAAATCCCTTCCCTTTATATCCTTCTCCCGCAATATAGAGCTCATTGGTGCTGACAACCCCGATGGCCTTGGGTAGTAGACACCATCATCAGTTGCCGCCAGAAGCTTTATCCCTTTGGTGGGGGTGGTGGTGATGGCAAGATCATTGATGGTGTTGTCGGCCGGCAGTCCTGAGCTAAGGACCGACCAGTCGGCGCCCCCATTGGTGGTCTTGAAGATCTCATCGATACCACCATCATTGTCCTCCGGATACATGGCAAAGCAGTTGGGGCTATCGTTGGTGATGCCTTCGTCCTTCGGCTCCCAACCGACTTCATCACGATGTTCTCCGGGTCCCATCTCCCGATGAAGACAATCCAGCCGTTATCCTTATGGGTTACGACACAGGTGGGATGGTCGGTAAAGTCTGCAATGATCGAATCCCAGCTTGCTCCGAGATTGGTGGAGCGATACAACTGCGCTGAGTTATCCGCGACATAAAGATAAAAGGACATTTTTGTATTTACCGATACTCATGTCATGGGCTAATACACCCCGCGGACTATTCACATACTGCCAGCCACCAACCCCGGCACCAAGAAGGACGACCGGGATGGCGATTATGCTCGGTGCTTTTCCAGTTCTCGGTTGGAGGCTAAACTAAGCAAAGGGAGAAGTTAAATTTCGGATATATTTGGAGAAGATCCTCCGGAAGTGGTAGCCCTGGATGGCGAAGGAGAGCATGGAGGGGAAACTGAATGGTTTCTTGAAGAGAGACCAGAGGAAAAGACGCCAGTAGTGGAACCGCTCCTCGCCCAGGATACCCAGATGCCAGATCGAACGGAGGAATGCCTTGATGTGATGGAAACGGAGATAGGGGGGTCTCAATCTGGGAGGTGAGAAGTTGGCGAGGAAGTCCTTGAGCCGGTCATAGTATTGTGCGGGTGAATAGATGGTGGAGAGGACCCTTTTATAGCCATCCAAGAGCACCTTCCAGTTCATCTTGGGAATGAAGTTTAGAGTAAAATCGGTATTGTCGCCCGAGGTGCTCTTTATCAAGCGATTCTCCTTCACCAGGCGCTGATAGAGCCTTGATCCCCGGGGGGCATTCAGAAGGCCAACCATGGCCGCAACAATCCGACTCTCCTGGATAAATTCGATCAGCCGGTCGAAGATGGTGGGAGGATCGTGATCAAAACCGAGAATAAACCCACCCTGGGTCTCAAGACCATGGGACTGGATCTTTTTGACGCTCTCCAGGAGATCGCGATGAATATTCTGATATTTAGAACATTCATACAGGCTCTCCTCATGAGGAGTCTCAATCCCGACAAAAACGGTTTGAAAACCGGCCCGGACCATCAGTTCCATCAGCTCCTCATCATCGGCCAGATCGATCGAAAGTTGGGTTGAGAAGGTAAAGGGATAGCGGTGGGCCCTCATCCACTCCGCAATGGCGGGCAGGACCTCCTGTTTCAACTTCCTCTTATTACCGATAAAGTTATCGTCGACGATAAAGACCGAATCCCGCCATCCCCAGCGATAGAGGGCATCAAGTTCGGCAATCATCTGTTCCCTGGTCTTGGTCCGGGGACGAGGGCCATTCAGGACGGTAATATCACAGAATTCACAGTTAAATGGACAACCTCTCGAATACTGGACACACATCACCGCATATTTTCTCTGATCGACCAGATCCCAACGCGGTATCGGTGAGCGGGTAAGATCGGGAAAGCGGGAGGCGCGATAGAAGGGCTTAAGGTTACGCTTCTCAAGATCTTCAACGAGCTGATCCATGATCTCTTCGGCCTCACCAAGGACGAAGTGGTCGACCTCGGGGAAATTGTCATACTCGGTGGTGAAGAGTGGGCCTCCAGCCACAACCGGCTTTTTAATCTGCTTACATCTGGCGATAACCTGGCGGGCCGAGTCTCGCTGGATCGCCATACCACTTATGAAGACATAATCAGCCCACTCGAGATCCTCTGCTTTCAACCTCTGGACATTGAGATCGATCAGCCTTAGTTCCCAATCCCTGGGCAACATCGCGGCGACGGTGAGTAGACCTAAGGGAGGAGAGGAGGCCTTCTTGGAGATAAACTTTAATGCATACTGAAATCCCCAGAATGTCTCCGGATAATATGGGTAGAGAAGAAGAATCCGCATAAGCTAATATTAATCGATGGCTCTCGGCTGTCAATCAGGGGGGTGAAGAAATTTTTTATTTACAGGGTTGACAGATTTGCCAAAATTATTAAGATACTTATTCTATTTTTCTGCCCATGTAGCTCAGTCGGTAGAGCACGTCCTTGGTAAGGACGGGGTCGCCGGTTCGATTCCGGCCGTGGGCTAAAGGATTGGGCCCAAGGAGGTGCGATGGCCAAACCGAAGTTTGAGCGAACTAAGCCCCATATCAACATAGGGACGATCGGCCATGTTGACCATGGGAAATCGACTCTCACCTCGGCGATCACGATGGTCCTTTCCAAATCGGGCATCTCCCCCGAGATCAACAAGTTTGTTCCCTTCGAGGATATCGATAAGGCCCCGGAGGAGAGGGAGCGGGGGATAACGATCCAGCTCGCCCATATCGAATACGAGACCGAAAAGCGGCACTACGCCCATATCGACTGTCCGGGTCATGTCGACTATATCAAAAACATGATCACGGGTGCCGCCCAGATGGAGGGGGCGATCCTGGTCGTTGCCGCCGATGATGGTCCCATGCCCCAGACCAAAGAGCATGTTCTGCTGGCCCGACAGGTGAATGTCCCTTCAATTGTGGTCTACGTCAACAAAGTCGATCTCGTTGATGATCCCGAACTTCTTGATGTTACGGAGCTTGAGACCAGGGAGATTCTAACCAAGTATGAATTCCCCGGTGATGACACCCCGGTCATCCGGGGCAGTGCCCTGAAGGCACTTCAGTGCGGCTGTGGCAAAGAGGATTGCGAATGGTGTGGATCCATTCACAAGCTTTTGAAGGCGGTTGATGAATACATTCCTCAGCCGCAACGGGAGGTCGACAAACCATTCCTGATGGCGATCGAGGACATCTTTTCGATCACCGGCCGGGGTACCGTTGTTACGGGACGAGTCGAAAGGGGTAAGATCAAACCGGGAACCGAGGTCGAAGTAATCGGTTTCGGCGAGCACATCAAGACGGTTGCCACCAGTCTGGAGATGTTCCGGAAGGTCCTTGATGAAGCAGAGGCCGGTGACAATATCGGTATCCTCCTCCGGGGCGTCGATAAGGATTCGGTCTATCGTGGAATGGTGGTGGCTCAGCCGGGTTCGATTCATCCCCACTCAAAATTCAAGGCCGAGGTCTATGTGTTAAAGAAGGAAGAGGGCGGTCGACATACCCCCTTCTTCACCGGATACCGGCCCCAATTCTATCTGCGGACGACCGATGTCACGGGAACGATCAAACTCCCCGAGGGAGTGGAAATGGTGATGCCGGGCGATAATATCAACCTCGAAGTGGAACTGATTACCCCGGTCGCGATCGAGAAAGGGATGAGGTTTGCTATCCGCGAGGGCGGTCGGACGGTTGGTGCCGGTGTAGTTACTGAGATCATCGAATAGGAGGGGAGTTGAGAGTGGTTGTCACACTCGGTTGCACCGAGTGTAAGTCGAGGAATTATACCACCACCAAGAACCGGAAGAAGAATACCGGACGGTTAGAGCTCAGGAAATACTGTCCTCGGTGTCGCCATCATACCGTTCATAAGGAAGTTAAATAGGCCTGTAGCTCGAACGGATAGAGCACCGGACTCCAAATCCGGGGGATGGGGGTTCGAATCCCTCCAGGCCTGGATCAGGATTTGATCAGCAAGCTGAAGCGTTATTTTCAGGACATCTATTTCGAGATGAAGAAGGTGAGCTGGCCGGCAAAGAAGGAACTGGTCGGATCCACCGCGGTTGTGATCATATTCTCCATCATCGTTGCGATTATTATTGGTATTCTCGACTACATCTACGCCCATGGCCTGGTTGCACTCATCAGTCGTTAGTATGAAGTTCTATGTTGTCCATACCTACACCGGCCATGAAGCCAAGGTAAAGAAGATGCTCTTAGAGAAGATCAAGAGCGAAGGATGTGAGGATCAGTTTGGTGAGATCATTATTCCTCAGGAACATATTGCCCGGATTAAGGAAGGTAAGAAGGTGGTTGAGGAGCGGAGGATCTATCCTGGCTATATCATTGTTGAGATGAATGCAAATCAAAAGACGCTCAGTCTGGTGACATCAATCCCAGGGGTGACCCATTTTCTGGGACCCAGGCGGAAACCAACACCTCTCTCTAAGAAGGAAGTTGAAGAGTTGATGGAACAACTCGAACGGAGCCGCGATCGCATCGTCTCGCTGATTCCCTTTCATAAAGGTGATCGGGTTAAGATTACTGAGGGTCCGTTTACCGATTTCATCGGCATCGTCGATGAGATATTTCCGGATCGGGCCCGGGTCAAGGTCTTAGTCACCATCTTCGGAAGGACGACACCAGTCGAGTTCTCCTTTGATCAGGTGAAGAGTTTTTAAGGGGGATCATGGCCAAGAAGGAAGTGATTGCCCAGGTGAAACTCCAGATCCCGGCCGGGCAGGCTACTCCAGCACCACCTGTAGGGCCAGCCCTCGGTCAGCATGGGGTCAATATTATGGAATTCTGTAAGGTCTTCAACGAGAAGACCAAAAATATGGGTGGGATCATTGTGCCGGCAGTTATTACCATCTATAAGGATCGGAGTTTCACCTTCATTATTAAAAGTCCACCCGCTTCGGTGCTCTTGAAACAGGCCGCGAACATTGCTAAGGGTTCGGGAGAGCCGAATCGACTCAAGGTTGGAAAGGTGACAAGGGAGGATATCAAGAGAATTGCAGAACGGAAGATGAAGGATCTCAATGCCAGCTCCTTAGAGGCCGCAATGAAGATTATCGAAGGAACCGCTAAGAGTATGGGAATCGAGGTGGAGTGATGAGACGATCAAGACGCTATCAGGCCCTGCTGGAAAATTTCGATAAGAAACAGACCTATCCCTTAGATGAGGCGATCGAAATGGTCAAGAGGATGGCCAGTGCCAAATTTGATGAGACGGTAGAGATCGCATTGAGATTGGGGGTTGATCCCAGAAAGCAGGATCAGATGGTACGAGGTTCGGTATCCCTCCCCCATGGGACGGGTAAGGAGAGGAAGATCTTGGTCTTTACTAAAGGGGAGAAGGAGAAGGAGGCCAAGGAGGCGGGAGCCGATTATGTCGGATGTGAGGATCTAATAAAGAAGGTCAGCGAGGGCTGGTTTGATTTTGATGCCGTAGTAGCAACTCCAGATGTAATGCCCATGGTTGGTAAATTGGGCCGGATACTGGGACCCAGGAAGTTAATGCCAACACCAAAAACTGGAACCGTCACCTTCAATGTCAAGGAGATCATTGAGGAGTTAAAACGTGGTCGGGTCGATTTCCGGGTTGATAAGACGGGGAATATCCACGCCCCAATCGGTAAGGTGAGCTTCGATGACGAGAAGCTGATCGAGAATGCAATCACCTTTGTTAAGGAGATCTTCCGGCTAAAACCGGCCGGTTTAAAAGGTCAGTATGTGAAGGGTGTTACCATCTCATCAACAATGGGACCAGGGATCAAGCTCGATCTTGGAGATCTCAATCAGCGGATGCGGAAGGTGCTATAATGCCTAACCAGAGGAATATTGACTATCTCAAGAGGATCAAGGAGAGGATAAAGGAAGGGAAGGGTTTCTACTTTACCGACTTTACCGGTCTCAATGTTGCCGCAATGACCGATCTCCGTCGAAGATTGCGGGAGGAGGATATCGATTATATGGTGGTGAAGAATCGTCTGTTAAAACTTGCGCTTAAAGAGATCGGGTTGAATTTGGCTCCGATCGAAGAATTGCTTAGGGGCCCAATCGGTCTTGCGGTTGGCCTTAGCGATGGTTATGGTCCGGCTCGGATCCTAAGTAAGCTCGAGGATGATTTCCCTTCCTTCCGAATTAAGGGTGCCCTCATTGAGGGCGAGGTCTTTGTTCAGGATCGGCTCAAGACCCTCTGTTCTCTTCCGACCAGAAAGGAGAGTGAGGGAAGGCTGGTTGGTGTTTTGGCCAATCCCATTATTAAATTAGGTTTTATCCTTAACCAGCTCCTTGGTGGGCTGGTGGTGGTTCTTAATGAGGTAAAAAAGAGGAGGAGCGATGACACCCAAGAAAAAGTCGTCAGTTGATGACATCATCAAGGCGATTGAAGGGTTGACCGTGTTGGAGCTTGCAGAATTGGTGAAGGCGCTTGAGGAGAAATTCGGTGTTTCAGCCCAGCCGGTTTATCAGGCCCCAGCTCCAGCTGGTGCTCCGGCTGAGGGTGAAGCGAAGGAGGAGAAGACGGAATTCGATATCTCGATTACTGCCACAGGGGATAAGAAGATCCAGGTCCTCAAGGCCTTGCGGGAGATCACCGGTTTGGGACTCAAAGAGGTGAAGGCATTAATTGACAATCTCCCGAGTAAGGTGAAAGAGGGTGTAGCCAAAGAGGAGGCCATGGAGATCAAGGCCAAGTTAGAGGAAGCCGGGGCAACGGTAGAACTGACATGAAAGTGAAGGACTTTTCTAAGATCGGGACCAGGTTTGAGATTCCCCACCTCTTAGAGGTTCAATTAGAGTCTTTCCGGGAGTTTCTTGAGAAGGGGATCACCCAGGTCTTCAAGGAGGCCTTTCCCGTAACTGGACTCCATAACCGTTACACCCTCGAATACCATGGTCATGAATTCGGTATGGTCCAATATACCCCTGAAGATGCTGCGGAGAAAGGTGCTACCTATTCGATCCCGCTCAAGGTTAAGCTGCGTCTGGTCGCCACCGAAAAGGATGCTCTGAAGGAGGCGATCGAGCAGGAGATCTACCTGTGTGATATTCCCCTCATCACCAAGCGGGGGACCTTCATCGTAAACGGTGTCGAACGGGTTGTGGTCAATCAGCTCCATCGTTCCCCCGGCCTCTATTTTTCCACCGAGAAAGGTAAGCCAGGGGCGATGATCATCCCGGAACGCGGACAGTGGCTCGAGTTTCGTGTTGATAACCAGGTCATCAATGCCATCCTCGATCGGAGAAGAAGGATAAATGGTTTCACCTTCCTTCGTGCCCTCGGTTATGAGACCGACCAGGAGATCATCCGTCTATTTTACGAACCGAAAAGTTTGCCGGTTGAGAAGGCGATTGGCCACTATGCGGCCGAGGAAATCAAGGATGAGGATGTCACCTTAGTCGAGGTTGGTGACGAGATCACCTCCACCACCGTCGATGTCCTTAAAGAACGGAAGATAAAAGAGATTGAGCTTATCGAAAGGGGAAGCCGGGGACTGGAGATCGTCCTTGCCACCTTGAAACGGGACCGTTCTACTTCTAAGGAGGATGGGATCAGGCGGATCTATACTACCCTCCGTTCGATGCCACCACCGACGCCAGAGCTGGGAGAGTCATTTCTCCACTCCCTCCTCTTCAACCCCGACCGCTTCTTACTTGGTGAGGTGGGGAGGTTTAAATTCAATCTCAAACTGAAGAAAGATCAGCCGCTCACTCAGACCCGACTTACCCCCGAGGATATCGTCGATACCTATCGGGGTCTGATCGACTATACCGAAGGGTTGATAGCCGCTGATGATATCGATCATCTCGGTAATCGGCGGGTCCGGAGGGTCGGTGAGATGCTCACCAACCAGTTCCGGATGGCGATCCTCCAGTTGGTTCAGAATATCAAGGAGAGGGCCTCACTCCTTGAGGAAGAACTGCTTACCCCACAGGAGCTCACCAATCCGAGGCTGGTTTCCATCCTTATCACCCGGTTCTTCACCACCAATCAGCTCTCTCAGTTTATGGAACAGACCAACCCCCTTTCTGAGCTTACCCACAAACGGCGACTCTCAGCACTTGGACCCGGAGGTCTAACCCGGGAAACTGCGGGATTCGAGGTGAGGGATGTCCACTATACCCACTACGGTCGGCTCTGTCCGATTGAGACACCAGAAGGTCCCAATATTGGCCTCATCTCTACCCTGGCCAACTATGCCAAGGTCGATCGGCTTGGTTTCATCACCAGTCCCTATTGGAAAGTAAAGGGTGGGAAGGTTACCGGTGAGATTGTTTATCTCCGTGCTGATGAGGAGGATAATTATACCATTGCTCAGGCCAATACCCCAATCGATAGCAATGGTAGGATCAAGGCCAAAGAGGCCCTCTGTCGCCGGAAAGGTGATTTTCCGATCGTCCCCGCCCATGAGGTTGACTTCATGGATGTTTCACCCAAGCAGGTGGTCTCACCAGCGGCCTCCCTGATTCCATTCTTAGAACACGATGATGCCAATCGGGCTCTTATGGGCTCCAATATGCAGCGTCAGGCAGTCCCCCTTCTTATCACCGAACCACCCCTTGTGGCCACCGGGATGGAGAAGAAGATTGCCCATGATTCCGGTGTCCTGCTTATTGCCCAGGAATCGGGTGTCGTTGAATCGGTAGATGCGGCCCACATTGTGATCAGGAAACACGATGGCCGGAGGATCAACCATGAACTCAAAAAGTTTGTCCGCTCCAATCAGAATACCTGCATCAATCAACGTCCGGTTGTCCGACCAGGTGATAAAGTGAAGAAAGGGACTCTTCTGGCCGATGGCTATGCCACCCACCGGGGAGAACTCGCCCTGGGAAAGAATGTCCTGGTCGCCTTTATGCCGATGAGGGGATACAATTTCGAAGATGCGGTTGTGATCAGCGAACGTCTGGTGAAGGATGATGTTTATACTTCAATCCATATCCTCTCCTTCGAATGTGAGGTCAGGGAGACGAAGCTTGGTCCGGAGGAGATTACCCGCGATATCCCCGGTCTGAGTGAAGAGAGACTCAAGAATCTTGACGAACACGGGATCATCTATGTCGGGGCAGAGGTCGGTCCAGATGATATTCTGGTGGGGAAGATTACTCCCAAGGGGGAGACGGAACTGACCCCTGAGGAGAGGCTACTCAAGGCAATATTTGCTGAGAAGGCGACCAATGTTCGAGATACATCCCTCCGTGTTGACCCCGGTGTCTATGGGGTTGTGATCGGTCATGAGATCCTGACCAGGAAGACCGGTGACCCCCTGGCCATAAAGATTGAGGAGGAAAGAAAGGCGAATGCGGAACAGCGGTATCACCTCCTCCGCGATGCCTTCCTCAAAGAACGGAACACACTTTTGGCTCAGCTTTTGAAAGGCAGAAAGGTCGCCAGCACCATCCGTGATGAAGATGGGATCGTAGTCTTCAAGACCGGAACGGTTCTGTCGGAAAGGTCGTTTGAGAATCTTGAGGCCGATCTCCTCACCGCCCAGGGGAAGTATGTCGAGGACGAGAGACTGGATCAGAAGGTGAGAAAGCTGATTGGCGAGTTCCAGATCAAACTGAATGAGATAAAAGAGACCTATCGGATGGAACTGGAGAAGATCTCCCGTGGGGATGAGTTACCGCATGGTGTTTTGAAGATCATCCGGGTCTTTATTGCCCAGAAGAGGAAGATTTCTGTGGGTGATAAGGTTGCGGGTCGACACGGCAATAAAGGCGTAATTGCCAAGGTGATGCCGGTTGAGGATATGCCTTTCCTTGCTGATGGAACACCGGTCGATATGGTATTGAACCCCTTGGGGGTGCCATCCCGGATGAATGTCGGTCAGATTCTGGAGTGTGCCCTCGGCTGGGCATGTAAAGTAGGAGGGTTCCAGGCAATCTCTCCGGTCTTTGAGGGGGCAACGATCGAGGAGATAAAGGAGGAGTTGAAGCGGTGTGGCCTGCCCGAGGATGGTAAGACGATCCTCTACGATGGCCGGACCGGTGAGCCCTTCGATTACCCAATTGCTGTGGGGTATATGTATATGCTCAAGCTCATCCATCTTGCCGACGATAAGATCCATGCCCGTTCCACCGGTCCCTACTCCCTAATTACCCAACAGCCCTTGGGTGGTAAGGCCCAGCTGGGCGGACAACGATTGGGTGAGATGGAGGTCTGGGCCTTGGAGGCCTATGGCGCCAGCCACACACTCCAGGAGATGTTGACGGTGAAGTCGGATGATGTCGATGGGAGGGCGGAATTATATGAGGCGATGATTCGGGGAGAGAATCCACCTCGTCCCAGGGTTCCGGCCTCATTCACCGTCATGCTCAAGGAGCTCCAGGGATTAGGTTTTGATGTTATCTTAGGTAAGGAGAAGAAATGATCGAGGGGTTGAAAGGTGATCTTAAGCCCTTAGAGGGCTTGAATGAGTTAAGCTTCCTCGATTTTGATCATATCCAGATCAAACTGGCCTCACCGGAGACGATCCTCTCCTGGTCTCATGGTGAGGTGACCAGGCCGGATACGATCAACTATCGGACTCAGAAGCCGGAGCGGGATGGGCTCTTCTGTGAGCGTATCTTTGGACCGGTCAAGGATTACGAGTGTAGTTGTGGGAGGTACAAACGTCCCAAATACAAGGGGACGATCTGTGATCGGTGCGGTGTCGAGGTGACCTCTTCTTCGGTGAGAAGGGAACGGATGGGGCATATCGATCTCGCAGTCCCGGTTGCCCACGTTTTCTATTACAAGATCCCCCCCTCCAAAATCGGCCTCCTCTTAGATCTTACGATCGAGAAGCTTGAGGCGGTTTTGAACTTCGAACTCTGGATCGTGATCGATCCCGGCACCTCTCCCTATCGGAAGTATGATCTCCTTCCCGATGAGGAACACCAGTATGCGGTGGAGAAGTATGAGGGGTTTCGAGCCGGGATGGGGGCAGAGGCAATCAAGGAGCTTTTGACCGAACTTGATCTCGATAAACTCTCCACCGAACTGAGGGTCCTCCTGCAGAAGGAGGAGATCTCATCCCGTAAGCTTGCCCTGCTTAAGAAGCTGAAGGTTGTCGAGGCCTTCCGGCTCTCGGGTAACCGTCCAGAATGGATGATCCTCACCCGCCTCCCGGTCATCCCTCCCGATCTGAGACCGCTCGTCTCCTTGGAAGGGGGGAGATATGCAACATCGGACCTCAACGATCTCTACAAGAGGGTAATCACCAGAAATAATCGGCTCAAGAACCTGCTTGCGATCAAGACCCCGGAGGTGATCTTGAGGAATGAGAAACGGATGCTCCAGGATGCGGTCGATGCCCTCTTCGATAATGCCCGGCGGAGGAGACCGATCCGGGGACGGGGTAACCGTCCGCTCAAGTCCTTGGCCGATTCACTCAGGGGTAAGCAGGGGCGGTTTCGCCGGAACCTTCTGGGAAAACGTGTCGACTACTCGGGCCGTTCCGTTATTGTGGTTGGACCGGAGCTGAAGCTCCATCAGTGTGGTCTACCCAAGGAGATGGCCTTGGAACTCTTCCGGCCGATTGTCATGCGGAAGCTGGAGGAGAAAGGTTTTGTCGAATCAGAGAAGCAGGCCCGAGGACTGGTGAAGATGGGCTCTTCTGAGGTTTTCGAGACCTTGGAGGAGATCACCAAACATCATCCAGTATTACTAAACCGTGCCCCAACCCTCCACCGGGTCTCGATCCAGGCCTTTGAGCCGGTTCTGATTGAGGGTCGCGCCATTGCCATCCACCCTCTGGTCTGTGTCCCCTATAATGCCGATTTTGATGGTGATACCATGTCGGTCCATGTTCCCCTCTCACCCGAGGCGATCACCGAAACCTATATGCTCATGTTCTCGATCAACAACATCCGTTCTCCGGCCCATGGTGGTCCACTTACAACCCCGACCCAGGATATGGTCATCGGTATTCACTATCTCACCAAGGAGGTGCCTGGGGAGCCGGTTAAGAGTTTTGCCTCCCATGAGGAGGTCCTTTATGCCTTGGATCAAGGGGTGGTCAAGCTCCATACCCCGATCAGGTACTATTTTGGAAAGAAGATCATCACCACGACCCCGGGCCGGGTGATCTTCAACCAGATCCTTCCCGAGGGGATGAGATTCCGGAACGAGTGCTTTGATAAGAAGAGCCTGGCCAACCTCATCAGCGAATGTCTCAATCGGTATGGGACGATGAGGACGGTTGAGATGCTGGATGAGCTCAAGAAGTTAGGGTTCGACTACGCCACAACTTCGGGGCTCACAATTGGTATCGACGATATGATTGTGCCCAAGGAGAAGGATAAGATCTGGCGGGAGGCCCAGATTGAGGTTGATAAGTATAACAAAGCAGCACGGGCTGGAATCCTCACCGAGACCGAACGTTATAATAAGGTGATCGATACCTGGCACTTGGCCACCGTTGCGATTGAAGACCGGTTAATGGAGATACTGAGCAAGGATAAGAATGGTTTCAATCCGATCCATATGATGGTCACCTCCGGGGCCCGAGGTTCCTCACTCCAGGCGGCTCAGATCTCCGGTCTAAGGGGTCTCATGTCCCGTCCCCAGCGGAGATTGACCGGTCAGGAGATTATTGAGACACCGATCAAGAGTTCCTGTAAGGAGGGACTCTCAGTCCTCGAGTACTTCATCTCAACCCATGGTCAACGAAAAGGCCTGGCTGATACCGCCCTCAAGACGGCCGATGCGGGCTATCTTACCCGAAGGTTGGTTGATGTGGCTCAGAATATCATTATTACGATGGAAGATTGCGGTACAATCCTGGGCAGACCAATCACTACCCTCAAAGAAGGTGAAAAGGTGATTGAGCCCCTCTCAACCCGAATCCGGGGAAGGGTTGCCCTCGAGGATATTGTTGATCCGGTTTCTGGTGAGGTGATTGTCAAGGCGAATGAGGAGATTACCGATGAGGCGGCATTGGAGATCGAGAATCTCGGGATTGAACGGGTGATGGTCCGTTCAGTTCTCACCTGTGAAGCACCTTCGGGGATTTGTGCCAGGTGTTATGGCCGGAATCTTGCCACCGGTCGGATGGTAGAGATTGGGGAGGCGGTCGGTATCATTGCGGCCCAGTCGATCGGTGAGCCTGGAACCCAGCTAACCCTGAAGACCTTCCATGGTGGTGGTGCTGCAGCTCGGATTGCCGAGACAACTCAGAAACAGGCGACCATCAGCGGGAAGGTCAAGTTTGAAAATTTAAAATCGGTGGTGAGGAAGGATGGAACTACCATCGCCCTTAATGCCTCGGGAAGATTGGTCCTCTCTTCTGATTCTCGTAAGTATCACTACAATATCCCCTTGGGAGCGAGGATCTTCGTCAAGGAGGGGGGTGAGGTCCAGGTTGGTGATACCGTGTTCGAATGGGATCCCTACTCAACTCCGATCATCTGCAGTAAAGAGGGGAGAGTGAAGTATCACAACGTGATCCAGGGTGTGACGATGAGGGAGGACTATGTTGATGAGTTCTCAGAGCGTAAACAGAGGGTGATCGTTGAGGATCGGAAACGGTCGGTCTTCCCATGGGTTCATATCCTCGATGAGAGAGGAAAGGTGATCGAGCGGTTCTCTCTCCCTACCGGTGCCTATCTTATGGTTAAGGAGGGGGATAGGGTGGAACCGGGTGATCTTATTGCCAAAATACCGGAGGATATAACCAAGAGTAAGGACATTACCGGTGGTCTACCCAGAGTTGAGGAACTCTTTGAGTGTAAGCGGGTGAAGGATCCAGCAATAATCTCGGAGATCGATGGTGTGGTCCAGATCCGAGAGGAGAAGGATTATTGGGAAGTTAAGGTGATACCTGAGACCGGTGAATCGAAAACCTATAAGATCCCTTATACCAAATATCTTAAGGTGACCGAGAATCAGATGGTCAAAGCTGGAGATCCTCTTTGTGGCGGTTCGATCGATCCCCATGACATTTTAAGGGTAAAAGGGACGATGGCGGTGATGGAATTTCTGGTTAACGAGATCAAAGAAGTTTATCGAATCCAGGATGTTAAGATCGACGACAAACACTTTGAGGTGATCGTCCGTCAGATGCTCCAGCGGGTGAAGATTGAGGATCCCGGTGGCACGGCATTTGTTGCGGGGGAGATCGTTGATAAACGCGCTCTCATGAGGGAGAATGAGAAGGCGGTGGCGGAGGGGCGTAAACCAGCAACCTATCATAATATTCTGCTTGGTATTACCCGGGCCTCCCTCTCCACCGATTCCTTCTTCTCGGCTGCCTCTTTCCAGGAGACGACCAGGGTCCTTTCTGAGGCGGCGATGGAAGGTAAGATCGACTATTTAGAGGGTCTGAAGGAGAATGTTCTGGTTGGTAAGCTAATCCCGGCCGGTACCGGACTGAGACGCTATCAGTATTTAGAGCTGGTGGAAGAGGAGAAGAAGACGGAGGCCGAGGCGGTTTGAACCTTACTGGTCTTCTAAGCGTCTAAATTTTGAAGGATGTCCGATGAGGAACTGGTCCGGAAAATCGCGGCCGGAAAAGAATCGGCTTTTGCGGAAATTTTCCGCCGTTATCGGGAGCGGGTATTCTCCATCTGTTACCGTTATACCCGCAACTACGATGATGCCCAGGACTTATGCCAGGAGGTGTTTATTAAGCTCTATCGTAAGGCGGGTAGTTTCAACGGTCGGTCGGCCTTCTACACCTGGTTCTATCGACTGGTGGTTAACCACTGCCTATCCTTCAAGCGAAAAGAGCGAAAACCGGTGGCGATTCCGAGGCCGCCACCTCCTGATCTGGAGCTCAGGATGGCGATAGATCGCGCGATTTCATCCTTACCACCGCGCCAGCGGATGGTCTTTATAATGCACCAGGATGGCTATAAGTTTCGTGAGATCGGTAGACTGCTCGATATCAGCGAAGGGGCGGCAAAATCGAGCTATCATTATGCGATTCGTAAGTTGCGGGAGGAACTGAAGGGGTATCTATGAGAGAAGAAAGGAAGATCCTCAGACTCCTTGATAACGAAGAGATACCGGTTCCTGATTATAGTCTCATCTATCACCGCGTGATGCGAAAAGTGAAACCTTCACCCCGCTGGCCATTTTTGATTCCGGTTGTGGTGCTGATCATCATCCTCTCCCTTTTCACCAGGACTGGGGAGATTACCAATCCTTTCATCGATTATGATGTTTTGAGTAGTTATTATTATGAATATCCCGACATTGAGGTTGAGATCGATGGTGACCCTTACGCCATGGTATTGGATCTAAATCAGGATGAGTTTCATCAGGTCATCGATGGGTTGCGAAAGGGGTTAAAATGATAATCTTTCTTCTACCAATTCTGTTTGGACAGATTGAAGAGGAGCATCTTCGGACCATAACTTCGATCAAGATTGCGGAATTGACCCAATTGTTAGAATTAGATGATGAGCAGATCGCTAAGATCATCCCAATGGTGAGAGAATTGGAAAGGTTGCGTTTTGATTTTCATCGTAAGAAGCGGCGCATGATTGAGGAGTTGCGGATTATTCTTAAGACCGAACCGGATGAGAAATTGTTAAGGGAGAAGCTCTCCCAACTAAAGAAGATGAGGATAGAGTTTATTAAAAAAGAAGGAGAACTTAAAGATAGGATCGAGCAGCTCCTCAGTTTGGAGCAACGGGTGAAATTTGTTATCTTTCAGGATGAGTTTGAACAACGGCTGAGGAGGTTGATCAGGAGGATCCGGGAGCCTGGCCGGATTTTCCATCCCGGTCCTTAACATAGATGCTCTTTAGCCGAGAACTCCTGCTTCTCTACGGACTGGCAGGTATCGGTATGATCGGAGGGAGCCTCTTTCGGCCTATCCTCCCCATTTTTACACGTGCCTTTGGTGCCACTGGATTCGAAATTGGTCTTCTCACATCAGGTTTTATGATTGCCCGGGCTTTTGTTTCAATCGGTAGTGGTAAGTTGATCGATCTTGGCTACAGTAGTAGAAAATTGATCAGGATCGGTTTTGGATTGGTGGTGATCCTCACCTTCTTTTTCCTCTCCGTAAAGAGTTATTTAGGGATCCTTCTGATCCGTGTTGGTCAGGGGATCTGTTCAGGAATGATCTGGCCTTCGGCACAGATAATGGTGGGTGGATTTTCAGAGCGAGGATATCGGACTCGGGCACTATCGATCTATCAGATCACGGGAAGGATTGGTATGCTCTTAAGCCGTGGGATTTTAATCGGTATTCTCATGATCGGCACGAGATTGGGTTATTCCGCCCATGAGCGATACCGATTGGTCTTTCTTTTTGCGGCAATTCTTTTGATGGGGGGTTTTCTGGAAAGCTGGTTCCTTAAAGGAAAGGAGAAGGAGATGGAACCGAAGGATGCCGGTGGATTCCATTTTGACCCCATCCTACCGATTGCTTTTATTATGGGTGGACTTCTTTCACTCCAATCGATTGCCATCCTCTATTTTAACGAGCAATTTTCAATCAGACCAGTCGATATCGTCGCCATTCTTCTGATTATGGATCTGGTGATATTGGTTACCACTTATCTCTTCTCTTTTATTGCCGATCGGTATGGAGTTAAGCCGGCACTTCTTTTTATTATTATCCCTTGTGTTGTTGCTGGGCTTGGATTCCCTTTTCAAAGAATCGCTTCGCTATCACTTCTCTTCTGGTTCCTGACCAGGGTTACTGTCACCGGATTTATCCCCATCGCCCGCTCTTATGCAACCGCTCAAAAGAGCGGGGTAGGTATGAGTATTGGATTTCTCAATATGGCAACAAATCTGGGGGCGGTCGTTGGACCAGCCTTGGGCGGTATCATTTACGATCAACTTTGGGGAGGGTTCAAAATCGCAAGCTACAGTATCCTCTCTCTCTTACTTCCCATTTTTTTCTTCTGGTTGCGCAGGGAGTAAAAATTTAGGGGGGCTGGCGCCCCCCATCAAACTATCGGCCGACTGCGTCTTTAAGGGCCTTACCGGGACGGAATCTCGGTACCCTCTTGGCCGGAATCTTAATCGGCTTTCTGGTCCTGGGGTTAAATCCGGTCCTTCCCTTCCTCCGGGCAACCGAGAAAGTCCCAAATCCGACTAAGGATACCTTCTGGCCCTTCTTGAGTGCTGCGGTAACACCATCGATGAAGGTGTCCACAGCGAGGGCAGCCTGGCGTTTTGTTATCTTCGCCTTCTTGGCGATCCTTTCTACCAGTTCTGCCTTAGTCATTCAGCTCACCTCCTTTCTTGAGACATCAAGGATGCTGAATTTTATAGGTATGATGGGGATTTGTCAAGGTCTTTCTTTATAAATCCTCATCCCAAGAGGTATTATTGGATTCCGATTAAAAATATTGACATAATGAGAGAATCCAGTAGAATTTCTATCATGATCGCGGGGTGGAGCAGTCTGGTAGCTCATTGGGCTCATAACCCAAAGGTCGCTGGTTCAAATCCAGCCCCCGCTACTCTCATCGTCTGGAGGTTGTGATGAAGAGATTGGCCTTGATAGTCCCGATAATTGTTTTCGCCATTGTGGCCTGTGATTTTCTCGAAGAGCATTATCCGGCCCCTGATGTTCGACTGTTGCGTTTCACCCCACTCGCTCGATATATATATTATTCTACTCGCACAGTCTACATCGATACAGCAGCCTTCGTCCCACTGAATTCTGTCGATGGATACATCAGTTCCGCATTTTACGAATTCTACGATTCTCAGGATAATCAGATCGGTACCAGAACCGAGCCGATCGAGTTAAATTTTTTCATCAGAGGAAGAGTGGATACATCAGCTCCCGAAACAACTTATATCCTCAACTTGGGAATTCCGATTAGCGATGTAACCGACTACTTGAAAGAGACGGGGCAGAGTGGCGCCAAGGCCAAGGTTTTCTTTACTATCGAAGATGCCTACGGTCATGGCAAAGAAGATACAATAAGCGGTGACTTTGGACTCTATATGCTGAAAGAAACCTATGTTTCGGTTTCAGTAGATCCGGAGAGCATTCCGGTCGGTGGTGAAGCTACGATTACGGGAAACCTCACCGACTTAAGCGGATATCCGATTTCAGGAGATACCATCTTCTTTAATGCAGATAAAGATAGTCTTACCGCTGGATATGCAATTACCGATGTTGCGGGTAATGCAAAAGTAAAACTTATCGGCAAGACTCCCGGAGTTACCAATATCACTGCTTTCCACCGTTACGCTTCTCAACCGGCAAGAACGACGGTGATCGTGTATTAGTAACTTATTGTAATTGGGAGCTTAACCTCAGAGTTGCCACCGAAAGGATCAGAGAGTTTAAGGAGAAGAGTGTCGGTGTAAGCATCTCTAAGTGTCTCAGGAACCTCCCAGGTTAACCTGAGATTTTTTCGGTCTATTTTTGTAGTAGCGGGACCGGAGACGAGTTCTAAGATTATGGGGTCTCCATCGGGATCTGATCCTGTCACCTGGACGGTGATCTTTCCATTCTGATAAGCTGAGTTAAAATCCACGAATTTAGGAGGGGCGTTTTTGACTTCAATTTCAGTCGATCTAACCCTATGGAAATCTTCGCCATCAGTAGCGGTAAGAATACAAACGATCTTATCTCCTCTCCTGAAATTTGGAGGGGAAATTTGATAATGATTTTTCAGATCGTCGACGATATTACCATTAAGCTCCCAATCTACTGTCACCTCCACTCGATCGCCATCAATGTCTTCAGTTTTTACCGATAATGCTAGGGTGGTATCTGATGTTAAATTGATGGGGGAAAGAGTATATTCAATAATTTGGGGAGGGGAATTTTTCACAATCAATGGGCCAACACGATAAATCTTTCCTTTAGTTTTACCATCATCAGGAGTTAACTCAACTTCGATCCGATCTCCCTTTCTGAGCTCAACCGAAAGGGTTGAAGATTTTGCTGTTAGGATTGGGGAACCATTTAAACGCCACTGGTAACTTATGGTCACCTCATCTCCATCAGGGTCAGAAACTACCGGATTAAGGATCACCCTATCGAGGGTATGAATTACTTCTGGATTGATCCTTACCATATCGATCCGAGGGGGGTGATTACCCCCTTTTTTCTCTCCGCAAGTAATAAGGAGCATTATAACCGATATCCACAAAACCTTTGGAAGGTTACATGGTACACTTGACATAGCTAATTTTATTTATCAGAGATTTTTAGTCAAGCCCGTGTCGTTGCAACCCAGGTCTGCCGAATGAAGTTCTCTATTTTGCCTTAAAATTAAGGAGGGAGTTCGATTTTAATCGATTCCAGAGTTGACAAAGGCATCGGGCATACTTATCCTCTTAAAATGATTTTTGTGGGG
>QNBE01000027.1 GCA_003645615.1 Caldifarciminota bacterium | reverse complement strand
ATCTGAATCTTCTTTTCGAACCGTGGAGATATGAGAGGTCGTTCATACTACCTGCGGATTGTCTGAAGATGCTGATGGCTAAGGATATATGTGAGGGTAACAGGGGAGGCATTGTCTTTTATTCCTTCTCTCCCGGTTTATAACTGATGACCTACCGGGCAAGGATAATAATCGGCGATAGCCGAAGAATGACCGAGGTCGGGGATAACAGTATCGATCTGGTCGTCACTTCGCCTCCTTACTGGCACATTAAGGATTATGGTGTCCCGGGGCAGATCGGGTATGGACAGAGCCTGCATGAATACCTGAAAGATCTATACCGGGTCTGGAGAGAATGCCATCGGGTGCTTAAGCCAGGACGGAGATTATGCTTGAATATAGGGGACCAATTCGCCCGTTCCATTATTTATGGCAGATATAAGGTTATACCCCTGCATGCGGAGCTTGTGGCCCAGTGCGAGGATATCGGTTTTGATTATATGGGCTCAATAATCTGGCAGAAGAAGACCACAATGAATACCACCGGTGGAGCAAATATAATGGGCTCCTACCCTTATCCTCCCAACGGGATGATTGAGATTGACTATGAATTCATCCTCATCTTCAAAAAACCGGGGAGGAGTGAAAGGGTCTCGAAAGAGATCAAGGAGAAATCCAGATTGAGCAAGGAAGAATGGAAGGAGTATTTCTCGGGGCACTGGTATTTCGGTGGTGCAAGACAGATAGAACATGAAGCAATGTTTCCCGAAGAATTACCGAAGCGGTTGATAAAAATGTATACATTTATGGGTGATGCTGTCCTTGATCCCTTTCTCGGGAGCGGGACCACGGTAAAAGTGGCTCTAAATCTAAATAGAAATGCAGTAGGATATGAGATAAATGAGAAGTTCCTGGCGGTGATCAGAAAGAAACTCGGCCTGAAGCAAAATCCGCAGCAATTCAGACGGGACATCGAGATAGTAAAACGACCGGGATCAATAGAAGTGGATGAGGTCGACTATGTGCCCGAAATTAAGGATGCCCGGCCGAAAATCGATCCAAAGAAATTCAAATTTAAGAATGACAGGCTTTACCGGGTGGTTGCTATCATAGATGAGCAGACCCTTAAATTAAATACCGGCCTGCTTGTTAAATTCAGAGGGGGTGAAGATAACTAAAAAGGAAGAAGCCTTGGAATACTTGCGGAACCGTATTCTGAAGAAGGAGGTTTACCTCAAATTTGACGATGGCTCCGTCCTGAATAAGAATACCGTCAGTGCTTATGTCTATTTGAAAAACAGAATATTTGTGAATGCTTATTTGATTAAATCTCACCTGGCTTCTGCCGATAGAGAAGAAGAATATAAATATAAAGCGAGGTTTCTGGAATTAGAGCGACATTAAATGGCGAAGGAGTGGATTTTAAATATGGCAACAAACCGATGGGGTTTAAACAAGAAGAGTAGCGTCGGTCCGGTATCTCAATGGATTTGAGAATGCGGCCCGAAGAAAATTGGAGATTGGGAACAATTTTATTACCGGAAACTCGGCGATTTTCTCAGGCAGAGAGGGATTTCTTTATCTCCTGAGGAGTATATTGAAGATCTGGGAAGAAAATTATATGTGAAGATTACCGAAGTTATCCAGGCCGAGATCGAGGAAGTGGCGGAGATAGATTGTATCCAGTATATTCGTAATCTTGTGGTCAATCGAACCTACCAGGGTTATCAAACAGAGATAAAAACAATATATGGCCGATTACAGCGAGAACTGGGGGTTGAGATAAGACCTGCCCCTGATGAATGGGATAGACTTTACAATGTGGATTTTTATATTCAGGTTGGAGAAAAATACATCGGTCTTCAAATCAAGCCAGTAACTTACGAACAGACACCGGAGATTTACAGGTGGAAGGAATGGCTAAGGAAGACACATGAGAAATTTGAGGCAGATTTCGGGGGGAAGGTATTTACTGTATTTTCAATCAGGAAGGGTGGCAGGAAGGAAATTTATAATCGGAGCGTGATTGAGGAGATAAAAAGGGAGATTGGAAGACCTGGGGGAGAGGAGTAACCCCCTTCGCCGTTTCGAAGCTTTATAATTTTAAAAATTTCGAAAGGGGTCTTGACAAAACCGGATTCTCCGGTATAATATTAGGGTAGCCTAACAATGATTGTCTTGCCTAAAAGGAGGATGCGATGATGGCGTTGACGCCAAGCCTTGAGGACTACCTCGAGGCGATATGGGTGATAGGTCAGAAAAAGAGGGTGGTCAGGATCAAGGATATCGTAAAACACCTGGGGGTAAAAGCGGCCTCAGTAATCGGTGCTATGAAGATACTGGCTGATCGAGGTCTGGTAGTCCACGAGCGGTATGGTTATGTCGATCTTACCGATAAGGGTGTCGGGATTGCCAGGAATATTTATCACAGGCATAAGGTCTTGACCAAATTCTTCCATGAGATCTTGGGTGTCGATTTAGGGATAGCAACAAAGGATGCCTGCAAGATTGAGCATTATATTGATAAGAAGACCCTTGAGAGGATCGTGAAATTTATCGAGTTCATAGAGACCTCACCAGATGGAGAGCCGTTGTGGCTTAGCCACTTCTACCATTTTCTGAAAACGGGCAGGAGGCCAGAATCCTGTGGTAAGAGATGGGGGAGTGGAGGTAAGATGAAGCAGATCACAACGCTCAACAAACTCAAGGTGGGACAGAAGGGTAGAGTGGTAAAGATCTTAACCTCAGAGGTAAAGAGGAGACTCCTCGATATGGGAATTGTCCCCGGTGCTGAGATTAAGATCGAGAAGACTGCACCCCTTGGTGACCCGGTGGATATATTAGTCAAGGGCTATCATCTTTCATTGCGGAAAGAGGAAGCATCAGCAATTACGATCGAGGTAATCGAGTGAATGTTACCGCTCAGTGCGGTAGAACCAGGAAGGAGGGTGGAGATAGTAGAGATAAGAGCGGGCCGGGGTCTCATAATGAGATTGGCTACTATGGGATTTTATCCCGGAACAGTAATAGATGTAATTTCCAATATCGGAAGAGGTCCTCTGATCATCGCCAGAGAGGGGATAAGGCTTGGGCTTGGATTTGGCATGGCCAATAAGATATGGGTGAGGATCCTCCGATGAAGAGAATTAAGATCGCGCTGGCTGGAAATCCAAATTCTGGGAAGACCACGGTCTTCAACAGTCTTACCGGATCTCGTCAGCATGTTGGGAACTGGCCCGGTGTGACCGTCGAACGAAAAGAGGGTAAATTTAGCTATGGTGGTTGTGAAGTCGATGTTGTAGATTTACCGGGAATATATGGCTTGACCGCCTATTCCTTAGATGAGCGGATCGCCCGGGATTTCTTGATCAAAGAAACTCCGGATGTTGTGGTGGCAGTTATCGATGCCTCTAACCTCGAGCGAAATCTCTATCTGGTTGCCCAACTCCTTGAGCTAAGAGTGAATGTTATTCTCGACCTTAACATGATGGATCTTGTTGAGGCTAAAGGGATCAGCATCGATACCGAAAAGCTCTCCCGTGTTCTCGGCATCCCGGTGGTAAAGACCGTTGCCAATAAAGGAGATGGTATCGAGGATTTGAAAAAGGCGATCGTCGCTCCGCCTAAGAGGCCCGGTCCGTTTCAGATCGATTATGACCCGGATATCGAAGCCGCAATTGAACGTTTATCAGATACCTTAAAGAATAAAGGTCTGCCAAAAGAATATCCTCTGCGCTGGCTCATCGTAAAACTTCTTGAAGGGGATGCTGAGATATTAGAGAAAGTCAAAAAACTACCCGAGGGAAGCGGGATCGAGGAGGCGGTTTTAAAGACGACAGCCAGTTTGGAGAGAAATCTTGGTTACGACCTTGAGACCGCGATGGTTGAAAGGAGATACGGTTTTTTAAAGGGGCTGGTAAGGGAATGCAGCGAGAAGAGATTGGGCATTGAAGAAAGGCTTGAGCTCTCGGATCGGATCGACAGCGTGGTGACCAACAAATTTTTGGGAATACCGATCTTTTTGGCCTTGATGTGGCTTACCTTCCAGTTCGTATTCGCTCTCGGAACACCGCTGGCCGATCTTATCGACTCCTTTTTTGGATGGTTGGGAACGGCGGCAGCGAGTGGACTGACCGTGCTCAACGCTCCGGGATGGCTCTCTTCACTGATCTCAGATGGCATCATCGCTGGGGTGGGTTCGGTCTTGGTATTCTTGCCCAATATTATGCTCCTCTTTCTGGCCATCGCGATCCTTGAGGACTCCGGCTATATGGCCAGGGCAGCCTTTGTCATGGATCGATTTATGCATGCCTTAGGACTCCATGGAAAGTCATTCATCCCCCTCATCTTAGGTTTTGGTTGTAACATCCCGGGGATCATGGCGACCAGGACCTTGGAATCCCGGAAGGATCGGATCCTGACGATCCTGGTCAATCCCCTGATGTCCTGTTCGGCAAGACTCCCAATCTATACCCTGTTCGCTGGTGCCTTCTTTTCGAAAAATCAGGGCTCGATCATCTTCTCACTCTATCTTTTGGGAATCATTTTGGCGGTCGTCGTCGCAAGGATCTTTAAGACCATCTTCTTCAGGCACGAGGTCGCACCCCTGATCATGGAGTTGCCACCTTATCGACTACCGATGGTAAAAGGGGTGATCATCCACATGTGGGAGCGGGGCAGTCTATTCTTGAAAAAAGCCGGGACGATAATCTTTGCTGGCGTAATCTTGATATGGCTTCTGGCATCTCTCCCAGTTGGTGTTGAGTATGCATCGGAGGAGAGTCTGATCGGCAGGCTCGGGTCAGCCCTGGCCCCAGTCCTCTCGCCGGCCGGTTTTGGATTCTGGCAGGCGGGGGTAGCCCTGTTCTTTGGGGTGGTGGCCAAAGAGGTTGTCGTCGGCACCCTGGGAACACTCTATGGCGTTGAAGAGGCGGGTTTGAGATCCGCACTTTTGCAATATTTTACCCCGCTTTCTGCCTATGCCTTTATGGTTATGTCTCTGATTTATATCCCCTGTATTGCGGCGATAGCAACAATAAAGAGAGAGACGAACTGGAAATGGACCGGCCTTGCAGTAGGTTACTCCCTGATCTTGGGTTGGATAGTCGCGGTGCTTATCTATCAGATAGGAGGGCTGTTTTGAAAAAATTTTCAAGAAAGTTGGGAGATTCAGAAAAGGAGGTGGGATGAAAGAGCATGCATTGATTATGATTCTGGGCATTCTCATCCTTTCAGCCATTGAGAATGTCCTGGCGGAAGAGACTGTAGGCTGTCCTCATGATGTCGGCAAGGGCAAATTCAAGATTCGGAGTAAAGTAGTATATCTCCAGGCCCAAAGATGCTACTCTGATGAAGTATGGAAGGCACTCCACAAGGATTCGCCATACCCGGAAGATTATGACAAAATGGTGGATTTGCCCGATGACTGGCACCTGAGGAAGACCGGAGTTGCTATGGGATTGGAGTATGGGATCGTTGATAGGTTGGGTGTGGGGATCTTTCTTCCGTATGTGATGAAGGATCTGAAGAGGCAGGTCTGGTCGAAGGAAGCGAAAAAGACCGTATGGAAGGAGGTCAGGGATGATGGCCTTGAAGATCTCTGGCTCTCGGCCAAATATCTGGTATATTCAAAATCCCCTGGTCTGTGGGGTTTTGATTGGAAGGATGGCCTTTTCCTTGCCTTCAGTTACAAGCCCTCTATCAGTTCGGATGAGAAGATAAAAAACGGTATAGGAAGCGGAACAGATGATTTCAAAGTTGTGATTCTCTCTCATCCTCACTTTACCGAAAACCTCTTTCTGTGTGGGGATGTATGGTATCAATACAGGGGAAAGGTTAAAGAGATAGATGGCCTTTCCAGGTCGGGCTGGGATCTGGGAGATAGGTTTGGATATCGTAGCTTCATCGGCTATGAGTTTGGAAAATTCGCCATAGTCGCTGGCCCACAGGGTTGGATCGCCAGAGGTAACAAAGACAGAGACGGAAGCGAACTTGAGGACAGCGAAACATATTCCCACGGGATGGTAGCAAAGTTTCGCTGGCAACCATCTGGTGATGAGGAGGCGGGATCCATTGACCTCGGTGTCAGGATACCTTATGCGGATAAGGCCGCCTTTGCTCCCGTTTTTATGCCAACCGTTTGTGGAAGGATAAAATTCTGATGAAAGGAGGAAAGGATGAAGATCGCGATCGTAACCGAGGACAAAACAACGATAAGTGAACATCTCGGTGGTGCACCATACTTTATGGTGGTAACCATAGAAGGCGACAAGGTGGTAAATAGGGAGACGAGGAAAAAAATAGGACACAAGGAATTCGCTGGTGAAGAGACACATCCTCCAACCGATGAGAAGGGAAGGCATGGCTTTGGACCGAGGGCATCAGAGAGGCATCAGAAGATCTTTGATGCGATCAAGGATTGCGATGTTCTCATCGCTGGAAGAATGGGTCTTGGCGCATACACCGATATGCAGGGCTTCGGGCTGAAGGTGATTTGTACCGATGTCAAGGATATCGAAGAGGCTGTTTCCCTTTATCTGACTGGCAAACTGACCCACAGGGAAGATCGGGTATGTTGACTTGAATCCATCTCGGGGCGATATGGGTAAGAAGGGATTAAAAACTCTTCTGTTTGTGTTGTTGATCTTCGCTTGCGCCTATATGGCACTGGTTGCGGTCTATCGGATGAACATCATCGCGACAATTGTTGCGGCATTGGTATTTCTCACAATGGGGATTGCTTTTCTCCTTAAATCAATAACTATCGAAGATGAACGTAAAAGAAACTACTATGGGATCTTCTCCGGACTTTTTCTTTGGGCAGTTTTCGGTGAGGTATTCGAACACCTGGGCATTCTGGAGATAGCAAACTGGCGGATGTTTCCGATTTTGGTAGTCTTTCTTTTGGTATCGTTTGGTGTCAAGAGATATCTCCCAACAGGGGTGATGTTTTCCTTGGGCCACTTTGGCGGGATATGGTTCTTGCACGCGATTATGATCAATCAGTTTGAACTCCTTGGTAGAGATCATTGGAGCACATATTTAGGTGCGGCCATTTTTCTCTCATTGGCTGTGTTCTTTGGTTTCCGGATGAAGGGATCGAAAGGAGATAATGAAAATATGGCCTATGCCCTGGCCCTGCTACTGGTGGCATGGTCCGTATTGGAGTACATCTGGGGCTGGCGACTTTTGCCCGGCCCCTGGGTCTTTGCAGAATGAAGGGAGGCAAGATGTTTAAGAAAGTAACCCCGATCACCGTGCTTCTTGCCCTCGGGTTTTTCTACTGTCAAAAAGAGGAGGAGCTAAATCCACCCGAGAGCGGCACCTATACGATAAACGCCTCAAGCTACGAAGAATGGGCATATTTCAGTTTCTCAGAAGCCGGATCTGTTTCGGTTGCTAATCCCGAAAGCTCGCATGGCTGGGATCTCGGTTTCCAGCGGCTCAAGATCAGGACGAACTCCGGCACAAGCGGCCCGGGGAGTGGTGGAGCTATAAACATGGGTGCGATAGAATTCGATTCCCTTATCGAGGCTCCGGAAGAGGGTTATGTGGTAGATACCATGGTGATCTGGATGCCGGGAAGTCCACACGAAGATACGGTCAGCATGAATCCCGAACTGATGGAATGGTTCAACATGTCCGGAGGGATGCCACCGACGATTACTGCCAAGGATACGGTTTTTGTAATCAAAACAGCTGATGGTAAGTATGCGAAGATAAAACTCCTGGATTACTATGATCAGGAAGGTCATAGCGGATTCATCACCTTCAGATACTCATATCAGCCCGATGGGAGTCGCAACCTTGGCGAGTAATTGGCTACTCTAAGGGATATGATAAGGTTCAATCTCCCGATGGTGGTTTTTCTCTTCGCTCTATCAAAACTCGCCGGAGCAGGACCGTGGGGGATCATCATGGGGAAGGTTATCGATATCGATACCGGAGAGCCGCTTGTCGCTGCCAATATTCTTCTCTCCAAGACCGGCCTGGGCACTGTAACCGATCTGGCCGGAAGGTATGTTATCACCGGGATTCCTCCCGGGAAATACGAACTCGTAGCCTCCAGGGTTGGTTACGGAAAAGAGACTCAGCTGATAGAGGTAATACCTGATCAGAAGGTCATTGTCGATTTTAAGCTTAAGGAATCTCCGATTCTCATGGATGAGATTATAGCAACTGCCACAAAGACAACGCACCTGCGGGATGATCTGCCGATCCCATCTATGGTTGTGAGTAAAGAGGAGATCAATAAGTATAATGCACTCGATGCTGGAGAGGCAATCAGAAATCTAACCGGGATCGAATTCAATACGAGCTTTGCTCCAATGGCTGGCGACGGGCTTCGAATTCAGGGTCTGCCTTCGGGATATACACTGATCCTCCTGGATGGAGAGAGGGTCTGGGGTCGTTATCCCCTGACTCAGATTCCCGCCAATGTTGTAGAAAGGATTGAGGTGGTAAAGGGCCCCTCTTCTGTCCTCTACGGGAGTGATGCGATTGGCGGGGTCTGCAATGTGATTACCAGGTCATTACCAAACAAACCTTTTCTCAATGCGACTCTCTCTTATGGTAGTTACAGCGCCAAGACCCTTGCTTTGACCCATGGGGCAAGCGCTGGGAAATTTGGATATTTGATCTCGGCTTACGGAAACAGAACCAAGGGAAAAGAGAAGAGGCGAAGCTGGTATAATGCCGAAAACATCTTTGCGAAATTTGGTTGGGAAAGTGACCTTCAGAATAGCCTGATCTTCAGAGGTGGTTATTATCATGAAGACCTCTCGCTCAGAAAAGGGAAGAGATTTGATCTCGGTGCCGATGGGAAGATTGGCCTACCAAATCTCTCTAAACTCAGGTTGAAGGTGTATCGGGCGGAGTACCACGATGAGACCAATATCGGAGGTTCGCTGATTGCTACGGTCACGGATGAGGAGAAGAATCGTGGCGAGATACAATGGAGTGGGAAAATGCTCAAAAGACACCTTTTGACACTTGGGGCCGAAGGTCTACTCGAGAGAATCGAAGGCGGTGATTTACCCGATGCGAAGACTCAATATATGGGGAGCCCTTATTTCCAGGATGAATTACATTTCCATCCGCTGACTCTGCTGGTCGCCGGTCGTCTTGATGCCCATTCGATCTGGGGCTTAAACTTCAACCCCAAGGTCGCACTCTTATATAAGTTCTCCGATCGACTTCTTCTTCGAGCATCAGTCGGGGATGCATTCAAGGCACCGACATTCAAAGATCTTTACCGGAGGACCTGGCATGGACACGGTGGATGGGGATTCTGGATAGAAGGGAACCCCGATCTTAGACCCGAATCATCAACCGGCTATGAACTGGAGTTAGAGACCCAACTTAAGGTCAACCTCTATGGCAAAATAACGCTTTTCAGGCACGACCTCAAGGATATGATCCAGGGCTATTGGGCTGTGCCCGATTCGGTCTATTCCTACCGGAATATTGGAAGTGCTCTTATCCAAGGAGTAGAAACAGAGATAAAGACTAAGATCTTTATCGAAGGCCTCATCGGTGCGGTAAGATACACCTTCTTAAAAACCGAAGATAAGGAGACCAAGAAAGAACTTACCTACACGCCCCGGCATCGAATAAATGGGGAACTAAGCTATTTTAACAAAAAACTCGGGCTTAATCTGACTCTAATCGAGGAATATGTCGGCAAAAGGTTCGAGGATCAGGATAATGAAAAGGAATTACCTTCATACTTCTTGACCCATCTGAAGATTAGTCAGCTATTGTTCAAGAAGGTTGCTCTGTTTCTTACGATAAACAACCTCTTTGGGAAAGAATATGAGGATAAATACTCGGGCGAAGATCGAGCGATATATAAAGTGGGTTTAACCCTCAGGCTCTGATGGAGAAAGAAAAAATAATGATCGGTTTACTGATCATTTTGCCGGCGATCGCATCTGCCCACACTCCGGAGGATTTATGGCTACACGGGTAAATTTTGAGCTGTATTGAAGCCCATGTGTATTGAGAAGGGGAAGGTGCATCACAAGATGGGCCCAACAAAAATTCTGCACTACGGACCCTGGCTTATAAAGGCAGGGATGGAATTGCCTGCGACAAAGGAAAGGAGGATATCATGGGATTTTCGAAAATGAAGATAGCTGTGGTGGTAATGACTTTGATACTGGGAGTAACGATTGCGTGGGGTGAAGATGTGTTAACCCCTATCTCGGTCTACGATGGGGAGAATCTACTTCATATATCTATCGAGGATGTGGGGAAGTATCACGGGGATATATGCCCCTGCCTGATTGTTGGCTTCAGAGCAATTCAGCTCGCCGTATCACAGCTCTGGGAAGATGAGATACCGAGGAGGGAAGACTTCAAGATAATCAGTGCCTTCCCTGGCCAGGGTTCTCAGGATGCCTTTGAGTTCATCACACGAGCGAAAACAAGAGGAGATTTTAAGCTTGGGTTGCCCGAGGGAACAGATATCGCAAATATCTCCAAGGATAATTGGGTCTTCATAATTGCCCGAAAACCTACCAAGGAGCGGATCAAGATCTGGCTAAAAGAGGAGGTATTTCCAGGGGGACCCGAGAGGTATTTCGATTTAAGAAAGAAGGTGAAGTTTGAGAAGACCGCAACGGCGGAAGAGAAAGAAAGATTTGAATCAGCCAAGGAAAAACTTAAACGGAGGCTTCTCAGCTGGCCGATAGATAAGCTTTTCGGTTTTAAGAAAGAGCGATGGAGGTAAAGGAGGAGTTATGACTGAATCAAAGGGATTACCGATCGAGGTTCAGGCCGCGGCTGCTTTGATTCTTATCCAGCTTGCCCACAAACTGGTGGCAGAATTACCGGGGGCGATGACTCTTGCCGGGACAACTGCTCATCCGATGGTCTTTGCTGTGATAACCCTGTCCGTTGCATATATCATAGCGGGGATTCCCAAAGACCCACCCTACTACATCCTCTTCCCAATCCTTCAAGGAATTCTACTCACTTATTTTTGCCGGCTGGGCTATCAGGCGGTCAAAACATCAAGGACAAAGGAGGTATAAGAACCTCATCCGAAATGTGGCTGAATGGCTTAGAAAGTGGTTACAGTGGACGGATGTCGATGAGTTAAGGATTATGCCCTGATTGTGTTCGGCATTCCACCTGAGGGTGAATTACGGGATGATTTTATCGACTTCCACGATAAGGTGAAAGATATATCTTTGTATATACTGGATTTTCAGATGATTCTGGTGCCGATTGCTACCGGCCGGCAACAACAATGTCAAGCTACCCCCGGATGGTGAGCAGGCGGTGCGAAGTAAAGCGGTAATAATCCTATAGATCCGCAGAAGTGACTGCTCTTTTCTCTCGAAAGGTAAGCACATGCGTAATAGCTTCTCTTCGTTAGAGGCTTTGGGTCAAGTTATTTAAGATTAGTATGAATAATCCGGGTTGATAGTCTGAGTTTATGGGTAAAGAAGTTACTGGAAAGATCAAAAACCTGATAAGGAAATACCTCCTCCGGCTCCCGGTGATCTTAGGGTGAGGATGGGTAGCTAAGGCTTAGCTAACCAGGTCAGGTTGGAAACGAGAGAGGATAGTCTTCCTCCCAATAATAGAATTCAGCCGCAATGACCAAGACCAGTGGAGCTGACTGAATCTTTGCCGCAGGGGCGGCTTGAGATTGAGGCGGCTTAAAGCATGGAGCGCTCTAAGGCGTTAAGACTATCCAGTTCCCACTGGTCTGGTATATTATCCCGCATTATTCATACCATTTTCTAACAACATGGGGTAATGCCTCTCCTGACATGGGAAAATTTACACTCTGTTTTTCTGCTTTCATTTGTCGAGTCATGATCCCATCGGAACAATACTTCTGTAGAGGCTTCCCAGCTTCGATTGAATCTTCTACATTTTTCTTCAGGTATGTGAATAATGCGGGATTATATACATGTCAGAAAAGTGGCCAAGTGAGATATCTGATGCGATTGCGAATTTGCTCAGCTGATATCGGAACGAAAGAATTTAGTTACAGTCAGGGCATCTGAGCGATTGATTTTTTAAGTTGCCGAATCGCTGCATTGACGTCACTGTTCCAATTTCGAGGGAGTTATTAAGAAAGCCGTCCTGACCTGTACCCCAGCCTTCAGAGTGTCTCGAAAATTCAGTGGGTCACCCCAAAAATCAGAAACTATCGCTTTGATCATCTGAAGCTAACCCATCCGGGAGCATTGGCCCTCAAATTTCATTCCGTCAATCCGGTAATTACCGGAATGTCGGATTGAGGGTTGGAGATCGGCTGTGGACTTGGTGCTATGGGACGGTCTCGAACAGGTTGATATCAGCCGTGAGCCATAAACAAATATGGGGGAGGTCGGGTGGGGGGTGATGTGTAGAGCAACTTCGAAAGCGATTTATCTCGATCTTCCCCAACATTTGAACACTTGACCGGAAGAGATCGATGCATAACCTTTGTATCATGCGGTCTCTTATTGCTATCGTCGATGATGAACCTGATATTTTGGAGCTGGTATCACATAACTTGAAAAAAGAGGGTTTTGAGGTGAAAGGGTTTGAAGATGGTGAGAGTTTCCTGTTTTTTGTCAGGAAAAATCCACCTGACCTGATAATCCTCGACCTTATGCTCCCCGGCATCGATGGTTTAGAGGTATGCAGAAGGCTGAAGGCTGATGAAAATACCTCATCAGTTCCGATTATCATGCTTACCGCTAAAGGAGAAGAGGTGGACCGGGTGGTGGGACTGGAGATGGGCGCAGATGACTATCTGGTCAAACCGTTCAGTATTCGAGAGCTGATCGCCCGGGTGAAGGCGGTGCTGAGGAGGTATAAGCGGAAAGAGGAGAAGCCACCGCTGGTGAGAATAAGGGAGCTGACCATAGACCCGGCCAGATTCGAGGTGAGAGTTGGGAATAAGAAGGTAGCTTTGACCACCACCGAGTTCCGGATTCTCGAAATCCTGGCAAGGGGTCGGGGCCGGATCTTCACCCGAAGACAGATCCTCCATCAGCTGTGGGGTTATGATAAGATGGTATTGGAAAGGACGGTGGATGTCCATATTGCAAGGTTGAGGAAAAAGCTGGGAGCGGAAGGTAGATATATAAGATCGGTGCCTGGGATGGGCTACAAACTGGAATGAGATTGACTATCAAGCATTTCCTCTGCTATTGCCTGATTGTCGCCATCACCTCGCCTCTCCTCGCTCTTCTGGTCAATCGGCAGATACGGGTCCACTATCTCACAGTTTTGCAGAAAAACCTTAAGGCCGAAGCCGAGGCGATAAAAGATCGTCTGCTACCATCTTTGCGGTCGGAGGATAGCAGAGAGATTGATAGTATCGTGGATGCTCTGGGTAAGAGGATGGAGATCAGGATCACAGTGATCGGGATCGGTGGTTGGGTCCTGGGAGATTCGAGAGCAGATCCCGAGAAAATGGAGAACCACGCAGATAGACCGGAGATCATCCAGGCACTACAAAGTGGAGCCGGTAAATCCATCCGGTTCAGTGCCACGATGGGAGAGGATATGCTCTATGTCGCCATCCCGGTGGAGGAAGATGGCAGATGCTCATGGGTGATCCGGACCAGCCTCTCATTAAGAGAGGTGAATATCCTCCTCCGATCGCTGAATAGCAGGATACTCTATATTACGATAATCATAACCATCTTTGCCCTCGTTCTGGCCCTCTTCTCCTCTCGATCACTGACAAGACCCATAAGCCGGATGATAAAAGTCACTCAGGATATCGCAAGGGGTAATTTTGGAAGCAGGTTGCATCTTGAGGGGGGCGATGAGCTGGCCCAGCTATCCATCGCCCTGAACCGGATGGCCCAGGATCTGGGGAGATTATTTTCAGAGATCGAGATGGAGAGGGAGAAGGTTCACACCATCCTCACATCAATAAGAGAGGGGCTGGTCGTGTTGGATTCCGACAAGAAGATTCTTCTGGCCAATGAAAACTTCAATGAACTATGTGGTCTGACTGAGAATCCGGTCGGCAAATACTTCTGGGAAGCGTTAAGGAATGTCGAGTTTAACAGGCTTATCGAGGCGGTGATTGATAAGGAAGAACCAAGGACCAGAGAGATTGAAGTGGCGGGTAAGATATTTATCGCCAACAGTGCCCCCTTGCCGGATGGTGGCGTTGTGGTCGTAATCCACGATGTTACCAGAATTAAACAGGTCGAGAAGATAAAGGCCGATTTTGTCGCCAATGTTTCCCATGAACTGCGAACGCCGCTGACCGCAATAAAGGGGTTCGTTGAGACCTTAGAGCGAGAGATACCCTCGAAGCAGCGCCGCTTTTTAGCCATTATCAAGCGGCATACCGATCGGTTGATAAACATTGTCGCCGATCTCCTGCTTCTGGCAAGATTGGAAAGACACAGGGAGATGCTTGAGATAGAAGAGGTAGATCTGGCTCAGCTCGTCTCCGACATCTCGGTAATGTATAATGAGCGGATAAAAAGAAAAGGGTTGGAACTTAAAATCTCGATCCCCAGGGATCTGGTTGTAAAGGCTGATCCTTTCCTCTTACAGCAATTATTGATTAATCTTCTCGACAACGCATTGAAGTATACCGAAGAGGGGGAGATAACGATAGTGGCCTCCCCTGCCGATGGTGGGGTGATAATAAAGGTCGCTGATACCGGTATCGGAATACCGGAAGAACATCTCCCCCGGATATTCGAGAGGTTCTATACCGTCGATAAGGCCAGGTCGAGAAAACTGGGGGGGACCGGTCTGGGCTTATCGATAGTGAAACACATCGTTCAACTCCACCGGGGCAAAATCGAAGTGGAGAGCAGTCTGGCTGAGGGGACAACCTTCATCATCACCCTCCCGTAACCAAAAATTAACATCGGCTTCATCACCAATTAATACTTCCTGGTAGAATATTGGTGAAAGGAGGTGATGATGGCGAGAATCGTGGTAATCGCGGTGGTATCGACACGGTTGCTCCTTGCCGGTCTGGCACCTGGGGAGAGCAACATCGGTGCCTATACCTGGTTCCGTTATACTGCCGAAATGGAGACGGACGAGCTAAGAGAGAGCAGGTTCGGTCTTGAGCGCGGGTATCTACGCTGGAATCACCGGTTTACCGACAGGATCGATTCAAGAGTCAATGTGGATATCTACTCTACCGATAAATATCCTGCTGGTGCCGGATTGAAGTTGAAATACGGTTATTTGAATTTCAAGGGTCTGATAAGGGATGCCAAACTTACAATCGGGCTCCAGAAATCTTACTTCGGTCTCATCTACGACTGGAAATATCCCACAATTCAGAAGTGTCTGGAAGATAAAGAGAAGGTTATTGCCAGTGCGGATTACGGAATATCGCTTAACGGTAATATCCCGAAAGGGTATGGCGAGTATGCAATTCAGGTTGTCAATGGAGAAGGGTATAAGAAATATAAGAGCCTGGTCAATCTAGCCCCAGCCCTCTTAGTAAATCTGAGGGTCATCCCCATCCCCGGCATCACCATCGGTGGTTCGGCCCTGTTCGAGCGATCCGGTCCCGAGTATGATCGGAGATTGCTTCATGCCGGTATCGCTCGGGTAGTGATCGGACCGTTAACCATCTGGGCTGAGTATCTCGGTGCAGAGCTGGGGCCCGAGGGTAATACGACCAGAGGTTCTGGTTTTATGGTGATGCCGGCCTTGCGACTGAGAGAGCTCACCGGGATTGATATCGATCTCATCGCCAGACTGGATAGATGGGATGAGGATGTTGAGGAGATCGGAGATGCCAGTATCAGAGCTACCGGTGGGTTCAACTGGCATCTCCTGCGCGGAAAGAAAGGGAAGATCGGGGTGGTCCTCCAGGTAAACTGGGTGCGGACGATTTATGAAGATCCTGACCAGGGCCCAGAAGATGCCGTAATGGCACAGCTCCGCTGGGAGTTCGTCACAAAACCCTTATAGAAAGGAGGAGAGATGAAAGGGATTCTTGGCCTGACCATAATCCTGACACTGGCCTGGCTACCCACAACCGGGGCAGATCTCACCCTCACCGGCTCAACCACCGTCTTCCCGATAATTCAGGCCGCGGCCGAGGAGTTTATGGCCAAACACCCCGAGGTGGATATTACGGTGAGGGGGGGTGGTTCCGGGGTGGGGATCGCCGCGCTCATCGACGGCATCTGCGATATCGCGATGGCTTCAAGACCGATGAAGACAAAGGAGATAAAGAGGGCAAGGGCAGATGGTATAAACCCCTGTGAAACTGTCATCGCAAGGGATGGATTGGTAATAGTTGTCCACCCGGCCAACCCGATAACCTCGATCTCGACCGAGACACTTAGAGAGATCTATACCGGGAAGATCAACAGCTGGAAGGATGTTGGTGGTGAAGGGGGGACGATCGTGGTCATCTCAAGGGATGTCGCATCTGGCACCTTCGAGGTATTCAAAAAAATGGTTCTGAAGGGTAAGCGGGTAAGAGCGGATGCCCTGATGCTTGCCTCTAACAAGGCGGTAGCCCAGACCGTGGCCCAGACACCAGGTGCGATTGGGTATATTGGACTTGGTTATCTCTCCCCCCATCTGAAGGCCCTTAAAGTAGATGGGGTTATGCCTGATGCCGAGACGATATCCTCGGGTAAATACCGACTGGCCCGGCCTCTCTTTCTGTATACGAATGGGAAACCAAGGGGTCTTGCCAAACGGTTTATAGATTTCATCCTGAGTCCGAGCGGTCAGAAGATTGTTAAGGAGACCGGATATCTGCCGGTGAGGTAACGGAAGTGAGGAGGGGGATAATTGAAAGGCTGTTACTACCAATTGCACTCTTGACCTGGGTATTGCTCTTCAGCATAGTTGCTGTCCTCATTACGGAAAGTCTGCCCATCTTCAGGAAGGTCCCCCTGTTCCATTTCATCCTGGGTCAGAACTGGTATCCGGTTGATGAACCACCAGAATTTGGCATTCTCCCTCTAATCCTCGGTTCGTTCCTAATCACTGTAGGCGCACTAACCGTCTCTCTCCCTTTGGGGTTAGGATGTGCCATCTATCTCTCCGAGATTGCCCCTTCAAGGGTGAGGGAGTCGATCAAACCCTTCATCGAGATGCTTTCCGGAATACCTTCGGTCATCTACGGCTTCTTCGGTCTCGTATTCCTTTCCCCCCTCATTCAGCGGCTCTTTCAGATCCCGGTTGGACTCACCGGACTCACCGCCGCTATCATTCTCGGGATTATGGCTCTGCCAACGATCGCGAGCATTGCCGAGGACGCCATTACCGCAGTCCCTCAGAGCATCAGAGAGGCATCCCTGGCCCTGGGGGCAACGAAATGGGAGACCATTACCAAGGTGGTCATCCCGGCCGCAAGGTCAGGGATTATTACCGCCATCATCCTGGGGAGCGGAAGGATGATCGGAGAGACGATGACCGTTCTGATGGTTGCTGGTGGTGCCGCAGTGATCCCGAAATCCCTGCTTGAACCGGTTCGAACCATGACCGCCACCATCGCGGCGGAGATGGGTGAGACGCCGATGGGGAGCCCCCACTACCATGCCCTCTTCGGTATCGGACTCATCCTTTTCCTGGTGACTCTAAGCCTTTCGGTACTGGCCGAGAGGATACGGAGGTGAGGAGGGTATTAGAATTCCTCTGGCTCTCGCTGATCGTCTTGTGCATCGTCACGACCCTCGGCTGTCTCCTATTTCTCATCGTCTACATAATTGTAAATGGAGCAGAGGTGATGAGTATCTCCTTCCTGATTGAGTCACCAAGGGCGGATATGACAAGGGGAGGGATATTTCCAGCCCTGGTCGGTAGCTTCCTCCTTGCTTCGGGGGCGGTGCTTTTTGCCCTGCCACTCGGGGTGTTGAGTGCAGTCTATCTGGTCGAATATGCCGGCGATAGGAGGATGGTGCGGATAATAAGAACCGGCGTAAACACTCTGTCCGGTGTCCCGTCAGTTGTGTTTGGCCTCTTTGGTCTTGCGGTATTTGTAAAACTTTTTGGCCTGGGGGTCTCGGTCCTGTCCGGCTCTCTCACCCTGGGGGTCCTCATCCTCCCCACCATAATAAGGGTGAGCGAGGAGGCGATAAGGGCGGTCCCGGCTGATTTCCGTGAGGCGTCTTTTGCCTTAGGAGCGGACAGGCTGACTACGATAAAAAATGTGGTTCTACCAACCGCACTACCGGGGATTCTTACCGGCGTCATCCTTGGTATCGGTCGGGCTGCCGGTGAGACCGCCCCGATCATTTTCACTGCGGCGACTTTCTACCGGAGAGGGCTACCCCGGTCGTTCTTAGATGAGGTAATGGCACTCCCCTACCATATCTATGCGCTGATGACCGAGGGGACAAAGCCAGAATACCAGATCCCCATAGCCTATGGCACGGCCTTAGTTCTTCTACTGTTGGTCTTGGCGATCAACTTTGGCGCCATAATGATCAGGTTCCGGGGAAGGAGGAAGAAACGGTGGTAAAAGATAAGATAACGATTATCAATCTGAACTTCTGGTATGGGAAGAAACTGGTATTAAAGAACATAAACTTCTCAATCCCGGCTAAGATGATCACCGCAATAATGGGGCCTTCAGGCTGTGGTAAATCCACCCTGTTGCGGTGTCTCAATAGAATGAATGATCTTATCGATGGGGCGAGGTTGACCGGAAAGGTTATCATCGATGGTCAGGATATCTACGCCCGGTCGGTCGATGTCTACGAGTTGCGGAAGAAGGTCGGGATGGTCTTCCAGAAACCGAACCCGTTTCCTAAGTCGATATTCGAGAATGTGGCTTACGGGCTTAAAATCCATGGCTTGAGAGATAAAAATATGCTGTATACGAAAGTTGAGCAGGCACTCAGGGATGCTCACCTCTATGATGAGGTGAAAGAGAGGCTCCACGGGCCAGCCCTCGAACTCTCAGGTGGACAGCAGCAGCGGTTATGCATCGCCCGAGCGATCGCGGTTAAACCAGATATCCTGCTCTTTGATGAACCCTGTGCCTCCTTAGACCCCATTGCCACTGCAAAGATCGAAAAACTTCTGGAAGTTTTGAAAAAGGACTACACCATAGTAATTGTGACCCACAATCTCCAGCAGGCCGCAAGAGTTGCCGACTATACCGCCTTCCTCATGCTTGGGGAGCTTGTAGAATTTGGTCCCACCGACCGAATTTTCAAAAGCCCTCGGGATCAAAGGACTGAGAACTATCTTACCGGAAGGATCGGATAGGAGGAGGGATGTTCGAAGAGAGACTGACCGAGCTGAAGGAGAAGCTCCTGCTCCAGGCCAGTCAGGTAGAAGAGATGGTGTCAAAGAGCATAAAAGCTCTCCTGGAGAGGGATGAGAGCATAATTACCGAAATCTTAGAGAGGGACGAAATCAGGGTAAATGAGAGGGAGGTAGAGATCGAGGACCTTGCCCTTACCATCCTGGCTCGATATCAACCAGAGGCCTCGTATCTCCGCACGATCATGGCGGTAATAAAGATAAACAACGATTTAGAGAGGATTGGTGACCATGCGGTAAACATTGCAGAACATGCAATGTATCTACTGCCCAGGCCTATGGTGAAGCCACTGATAGATCTCCCCAGGATGGCCGAGATTGCCGGAGTGATGTTAAAGGAGAGCCTCGATGCCTTCTCACAGGGAGATGAAAATTTAGCAATCAGGGTCTGCCGGAAGGATGAAGTGGTGGATGGACTCTATGATCAGATCGTCCGGGAACTACTCACCTATATGATCGGTGACCCATCCACAATCGAACGGGCGTTAAAACTCATCCTTGTCGCACGAGACTTAGAGCGGATCGCTGATCTGGCGACAAATATCGCCGAGGAGTCGGTCTACACGGTAACCGGAGATATCATAAGACATCACCGGAGTGATAAATAACCCCAACTCTACCACCACCCCTGATGAGAATGTCCCATTGACTGTTGAGATTCAGGTATCTGACCCCACCCCTAATTAGTATTGAGGTTGAGAAGCGATTTCGGCGGATCAGGGGGTATCGGAAGACACCGATATTAGTAGCAGCACTCAAGTGCCTTTCTGCCAGCGCGCAGGCAGGCACGGAAGTCGGGACAGAACCGATATGGGTAAATCATTCCAGGAAAAGATGGAGAGAAGGCGATCAATCTATAATGTTTTTTTCGACCCTTATGGTCTTCATTTTTATCCTTATCGGGGTTGAAGCGAAGACGATTAAGCGGTCCTGCGATGCCGAGGTCTATGACTATCGGTAGCCTTCCCAACCTGCCTGGTGGTTCGGCCCAAAAGAGAAAATGGGACCATAAAGCGGATCCTCAAAACGGTGATGAAGGCGCCCGGTGTTTACGACTATACCCTATTCTATAGCGAGGAAGACGCTGATACAAGGGTTGTTGGCTGCGGAATAGCGGTATATCCCAGTGATTTGAGGAAGGGGTTGGAGAGGATCCTGGCCGATAACGGGATTGAGAATATCGAGGTTGACCGCTACTCAGGTATGAGCCGGGCTGATATCGAGACTTATCTCAAGCAGGGCTTTCCAGTCATTGCCTCAGTCGATGGTGGAAATCATTGGGTTGCGATTACCTTTATCACCTTCTGCTCGATCCGACCATCAACCTGGATGAAGTAGATGCCCGGCCTGATCGACTCCGGCTTCACCTCCCGTCCGGAACTGTCGAAGATCCGGCACCGTCGGCCATTGGGT
>QNBE01000026.1 GCA_003645615.1 Caldifarciminota bacterium | reverse complement strand
TCCTGACCACGCTCTTTCGCTTCACCCTCTGGAGGAGGAGCTCGGTCAGACCTTGTTTCTTCTCGATCCCAAACAATCTCCTGAGCAGAGGCCTCCTCAGGTCGGCATCGAGCAGGAGGACATTATCACCCAACTTAGCTAAGGTCTTGGCTAAGTTGACTGCAACGGTCGATTTTCCATCCTGGGGAACCGGTGAGGTAACCAGGATGGCACAGGGCTTTTTGATACCGGTATAGGAGATATTGGTTACCAGGATCTGATAGGCCTCGGCCAGACTGGAATGGGAGGAGTCATCGATGATCGGAGATCCCTCCACCATCTCCGGGATCATCGCCAGAATCGGATGGCCCAGAAGCTCCTCTAAGTCCTCCTTCCTCCGGACCGAGGTATCGATATACTCTAAGAGAAATGCACCACCAACCCCGATCACCAGCCCGAGGATGAAACCGAGGATGGTGTTGAGCTTCTTCTTGGGACTGACCGGACTGCGAGGCGGCTGGGCCGGGTCGATGATCTGGGCATCCCCGATCTCCGAGGCCTCGGCAAGACGCGCCTCCTCCCTCTTATTGAGGAGCATGGTGTAGATCTCTTCATTGGCCTTGGCATTACGCTTGAGCTGGGCCAATCTCACTTCGGTCTCGGGAAGTTTGGCAAGCTTCTTATTCTGACGGGCAATCTCCCGGTCGAAGGCCTTGATCTTCGCCTCATAGGCATTGAGAGCGGCCTCGGTCTGGATCAATTGGGATACGAGGCTCTGATAGACCGGATCGGTAGCTGAAGGGCCAACACTGAGTGCCTTCTCCACCGCACTGGAGATCTCGTTCTTGGTCCGGCCGATCTCATCGTTGATCCGTTTGACATCGGGATGCTCCTCGGTGTAATCACGCAGAAGCGATGCCTTCTTCACCTCAAGATCGATGAGCCGATCCTTTAAGGCCTGGATCAGAGGGTTGTTGCTCAGACCTGGGGAGGAGGCGGCCAGCCGGTACCGACCAAAGGTCCGATCCTTCTCTTCAAGCTCGGCCTTGAGGTTGGCCAGTCTCGCCTCGGCCTCCTTCTTGCTGACGACCGCTTCGGCCCGACTCGCCTCAAGCTTGGCGATCTCGGCAATGAGCTGATTGGCCGCCTCATCCAAGATGAAGATACCGGTTGACTCCTTGTAGGCCTTCAACCTCGCCTCAGCCTCATTGAGATCCTTACCCATCTTCTCGATCTGCTTTTCGATGAACTCCTTCGAGGTCCGGGCCTCCCGTCTCATATAATTTAAGGTATAGTCAAGATAGGAGTTGGCATAGGCATTGGCAATCCGGGCGGCCAAAGTGGGCGATTTGGCCTTGGCTTTTAGTGAGATGATATCGGTATCCCTGATCCGGGAGACCTTTATCTCACTCCGGACCCTCTCAGTGGTCCGATAAAAGTCACCGATCTCGATCTGACCAGAGAGCCCCCCCTTACTGAGGACAAAACCGAAGCCCTGTGGGAGGATGACCGTGTCGGAGGGGTAGAAAGAGGTGATCGTATCCTTCTCCAGAGAGAGGAGGTAGTAGCCGGGACTGGCCGAGGTCAAGAGGTAAACACCGGGGCGGACATCGCTCTTAACCCAGATGGTATCGAAGTCGGATCGGGAGAGACCATTGTTGAATCTGAGATTGAGCCCCTCCCGGCTCACCACCATCCCGGCGATCGTCCGGCTCTTAATAATCTGAATCTCACTGGCAACCGGATCGATCTGGGGGACCGGTCCCAGCTCGGTGAAGAGAGGAGTGGGAACCTTACGGAGGGCAACCCTCAGGGTCACCTCCCCTTCATAGATCTTGGGAGCGGTAAAGGAGAAGATGAGGGCGGAGAGGGTGGTGATGAGGACGACAATCCCGATGAAGAAACGGTAACGATATAAGACATCGAGATAATCGGTCAGTGTTGGTTCCTTCTCATTCATTTTACAAAGGCGTTATAAGCGCTGATCAGAAGGGTGAGGCCGGAGAAGACGACCCCCCACTTCTGAAGCGAGGACCAGAATGATCTGGGAACGATAATCAGGTCGTTAGACTTAAGTTCAAAATCATCCTTCCCTTCCAGAATCGAGATGAGGTTTATCTTCCGGCTTCTTCCGCCCCGCACTAATCTTGCCCCTTTGGGATTGGACTGACCGTTAAAACCACCCGCTTCGGCTAAGAGATCGGCGAGGGTCTGGCCAGGTTTGAGATAGAAGACACCGGGCCGATTCACCTCACCAAGGATCCGGACCGGAAAGAGGAACTCGATCTCAATATGGGGATCGCGAAGATAGCGGTTGTAGCCATTTATGATCATTGTCTCGATCTCGGCATGATAATGCCAGCCGCAATTGATCTTGCCGATCAGCGGGAGGGTAAGGATGGTATCCTGGTCGATGATGAAGCGACCGGAGAGGTCTGGCTGACGCCAGATCTTCACCTCAACCGCTTCTAATGGCTGGGCAATTTCCGAAATGAGAAAGAGAGCCAGAATCACGGCACAGTATATTGCGGTGGCCCCGATCTGTCAAGGTAGATAAACTTCTTGAGTATGGTCGCTTCCTTTCGGAGAAAATAGACGCCGCTTGAGAATCGAGGTCGGTAGCAGTTTTTGCCCGGTTTGAGATGGATCCGATCCACCACTCGACCGGAGGGATCGAGGATCTGGACTTCGGTAGCCCGGTCGGCGGTGATGGTAATGAGACCGGCACAGATGGTGGGGAGGATAATTCGAACCGGCTTAGGACTTGGCTCTTCGGCAACCCCGATCTCGACATCGGCCAGATTTAGGATCCACTCGTTGGGATCGACTTCAAGACCAATCGGTCGCTTGGTGGTAATAACCTCAAAGATCTCAACCGAATCCTGGATTGGAAACCTGATCAGGGTATCACCGCTGTCAAAGCGGAGTCTGATCTCAACCGGGAGATGGAAGATGGGGGAGTTGGTCTGGACCTGGGCAATCCGGATCCGGGTGCGATACCGGTTGGCCTCGGGATAGACCCCCCAATCGACATCATATTCAGGATGGCCCGGGGAGAAGATCCACTCATTGAAAAACCATGTGAGGTCGGTCCCATAGATCCGGCTCACAATCCGGCAGAGATCATAGGTGGAGGCATTCCCATAGGCCAAGGAGTCGCGATAGTTTCTCAAGCCAAGATAGTAGAGGGAGTCGCCGCCGAGATAGCGGAGCATATGCAGAACCCATGATGCCTTACAATAGGTATAGGCGTAGTTGAAGAGGCTGTCCATCGGTGGATCATAGATTGGGCGATGATAGGTGGAGTCTTCCCTAAAGTAGATCTTGGCCCTTTCTCTCATCCGATCGAGGAAGGCCTGATGGCCATTCATGTACTCAACAAACAAGGCATCAGAATAGGTGGCAAAACTCTCATTGAGCCAGATGTCCCGCCAGTCGATACAGGTCACCATATCTCCCCACCACTGATGGGAGAGTTCGTGGGCGATAACCCAATCCCCACCATTGACAATATAATAGCGGTGGAGGGTGGTCATCGTCTGGTGCTCCATACCACCGAAGGCACATGGATAGACCGCATCATGGCCATACTTCTCATCCCCGAAGGGATAAGGCCCATAGAGGGAGTCATAGAGATCGAACATATGGGGGAGGTTGGCAAATGCCTTAACCGCCTTGGCCGAGTCTTCCGGCCAGACATAGTTGTCGATGAGGAGAGAATGGTAGTAGATCGGGACCCGGACATAGATGGAAGCGCCAAAATGGATCAGGTAGGTGGCAATTGGATGGGTCTCCTTCCAGTGGAAGGTCCTTCGGCCCTCTCCATCTGCTACCGAGACCAGGATTCCATTGGCGCAGACGGTGAAGGAGTCCGGGACCGTCACCTCAAGATCGCAGCCATATTCGGCTTTGTCCCAGGGCTCATCGAAGCAGGCGAGCCAATAACGGGCATCATAGGGCTCAGCCATGGTATAACCGATCGGATGGAGGACCTCTCCTCCAGCAGAAAAGTAGACATAGCCGGCATAAGGAGAGCCGGTGGCATAGCCGTGATAGAAGATGTCGATGTTGAAGGAGTCGCCAACCTGTTGCGGGGAGGGGAGTTTGATCCGGACCTCGCCGGTGGGGTGAGAAAAACTGGCCAAGGTGCCATCGATCAGAACCGAGTCGACCGTAAAACCAACAAGGTGGAGGGTAACCGAATCGAGATTGGCGACCTCGCTCTTGGCTGCGATTGTGACATGCGCATCGAGGTAGCGTGAATCGAGGGGGAGATCAACCCGGATATAGTAGTGTAGGACATCATAGGTGTGGGTCGATTCGGCTAAGACTGGGGGGTTTAAGACTGACTTACCGATGGTGAATAAGAATAGGGGAATCACCTCATCCCCCTTAAAACTTAAAGTCCCGTTTCTTGATCACCTTTAAACAGGCATCAACAACCTCGGGATCATAGAGGATCCCTTTCTTCTGAGATATCTCCTCTAAGGTGGCCTCAAGTCCTTTGGCGGGACGATAGGGCCGGTGGGAGGACATCGCCTCCACCACATCAGCCACCGCTAAGATCCGGGCCTCGATCATGATATCGGTATCCTTCAACCCCTGAGGGTAGCCTGAGCCATTCCAGCGCTCATGATGCTGGAGGACGATCTCGGCCACCGGCCAGGGAAAGTCGATCGTCTTTAAGATCTCATAGCCGATATTGGGGTGGGTCTGGATCAGGGCAAATTCCGATTCGCTGAGGGTTTTGGGCCGGGTGAGGATCTCGGCCGGGACATAGATCTTACCGATATCGTGGATCATGGCCGCAGTGAAGAGGCCCTGGATCTGATCCCTGGAAAGGCCCATCTCTTCGGCAATCGCCTTAGCCAGTTTGGCAACCCGATTCTGATGGCCAGCGGTGTAGGGGTCTCGGGCCTCCAAGACCTTGGCCATCGCCTCTAAGGTATTGTTGATCGTCTGCTCCAACTTGGCCAAACTCCGCTGGAGATCCTCTTCCGCTTTCTTCCGTTGGGTGACATCGAAGCAGAAGATCCGAATCAGATTCGATTTTGGCACATAACAGATCGTCTGCTCAAATATTGCCTCACCGGTATCGATCTCCCGCGAGATCGAATCGTGGATTCCCTTCTTAAAATCGTTGATGATCGAGCGGAGTCCCTGGAGGATCTTATGCTTCATCCCCAGCTGAGGAAGATCGCCAAAGAGGTGCCGTGCTCGAGGGTTGAGATAGGTGATATTACCTTCGAGATCGGTTTCGATAATCGGATGGGGATTCTGATCCGGGAAGGTCGCCAGTCTTCCCACCACCTCCTCGGTCTGCTTACGGTCGGTGATGTCGATTACGATCGTCTGGGCCGCGGGTCGACCATTGTATTCGATAAGCTGGATGAAGACCTCAAGCCACCTCACCTTTCCATCCTTCCGGATCACCCGGAATTCATAATGGCTCGGGACCTTTCGACCGGCCAGCCGTTCTTCCATCCGCCCCCATACCATCCCCCGGTCATCGGGATAGACAAGCTCCTGGACCCCCTCCGGGGATAGCTCAAGCAACTCGGTTACCGTATAACCGCTTATCTTAGCTAAGGCCTCATTGGCATAGACGATCCTCTTATCCTGGATGATGGCGATGCCCTGAAGGGACTGCTCGACCAAGGTCCGATATTTCCTCTCCGATTCCAAAAGTGCCTGCTCCATCCTCTTCCGTTCGGTGATATCCCGATAGATGGCATAAACCCCTATCTGTTCGTCATCAACCTTGATCGGTGCCGCAATAAGTGAGACATAGATCGGGGTACCGTCTTTTCTCCGGCGGATCGTCTCGAGTCGAACACTCCGACCGGCAAAGGTCTCCTCGGTCAACCTTCGGGCCTCTCCTCTTTCTTCCGGACCGGCGATAAGGTAATCGGCATTTCGTCCGATCGCCTCTTCCCGAGAATAACCGAAGATGCGGGTAAACTCGTGATTGACGTCGATAATCTTACCTTCGTTATCGCCCAGAACCACCGCCTCCTGGGCACTTTCAAAGAGACTCTTGAGATAGGCCCGTTCCCGAGACAGCTCGCTTTCCGTCTCCATCTCTCCCGTTATCGGGTTCGCGATATGGAGGATTCGATCTGAGATCGGGACGCAGGTAATCAGAAATCCCTTTCCCTCCGGACCGAAGGAGACCTCGGCCGTCCCCGGGGCATTGGTCTTCACCGCCCTCTCAAATGGACATTCTTCCGGAGGTTTCTCATTCCCGTGATATAATTTATAACACGGTTCCCCAATAATTTCTCCGATCGTTTTGTTTAAAAATTCAACCGCTTTGGTATTGGCATCAATAATTCGATGATTTCGATCCAGTATCAGGGCAGGATGGTCCATGGCATTGAAGAGGGCTTTCCAGTCGACCTCCAGGTTCTTACGCTCGGTGATATCGATAAAGGTTGCCTGTACTGCCGGACTTCCGTTATAAGTGATGCCTTTTGAGGACACCTCAACCCAGCGGACCTCACCAGACTTCCTCACCACTCTCATCTCATAGCGGGAAGGGATATCCTCACCGACCAGCCTTTTTTGATATCGCTCCCGGACCATGGGGCGATCGTCTTCATGGATGATCTCTAAAAGCTTTTTTGGGTTCAAATTCAGCAATTCCTCCTTGGAATAGCCGAGGAAATCAACGATAACTTCATTGGCGAAGACGATCCTGGGCTCTCGTCCCTGGACGATTACCACTCCGTAGTGGGGGCGTTCCACCAAGTTGGTATAGAGTTCAGCGATCCTCCTCCAGTGGGTGATATCGTGACCAACCACGAGGAGACCCCAGGAGAGGGGGAAAATACGGAGCCGGAAGTATCTACCGCCGTAGGTGATATCCGCCTCTTGAGGGAGGTGGGTCCTCACTGCCCGACGGAATGCACCATCATCCAATTCCGGGTAGAGTTCAAAAAGATGGCTATCCAATAGCTCGTTTTGAGCCCTACCCAAGAACTGGGCACCGGCATCGTTACAATAGAGGATCTTGAATTTATTACTAAGGGCATAAACCAAATAAGGGATGGTATCGAGAAAGATATCCTCATGGACAAACCTTCTTGCTCGTTCGCTACCCTCGGAGGCCATGGGATAGGTTAACCGTATCCGGTTGATTGTCAATACCTCTCAACACGATGGCGATACAGACATCGACAACCTTAGGATCATAAAGGATCCCTCGATTGCGTCTCAATTCATCGATTGCTGCTTCTGTAGTGAGTGCTGGCCGATAGGGACGATGGGAGGTCATCGCCTCAAAGACATCAGCAACCGCGAGGATCCTGGCCTCAAGCATGATTCGATCACCTTTCAGCCCTTGCGGATAACCGGAGCCATCCAGTCGCTCGTGGTGTTGAAGGACGATCTCGGCCACCGGCCAAGGGAAATCAATACCTTTTAGGATCTCATATCCGATCCGACAGTGGTTCTTAACCAGGTCAAATTCCGGTTTGGTAAGTTTGGAAGGACGACTCAGAATCTCGGCTGGGACGGAGATCTTTCCGATATCATGGATCAGTGCGGCGTTATAAATCCCTTCGATCCTCTTCTCACTAAGCCCCAGCCGCTGGGCGATCTTTCTAGCCAACTCGGCAACCTTGATCTGATGGCCTGCAGTAAAAGGATCACGTGTCTCTAAGATCTTGGCCATTGCCTGGAGAGTATTTCCAATTGTCCGTCGGAGCTGATCCAGACTTCGCTTGAGATTCTCCTCAACCTTGACCCTATCAGTGATATCCCGAACCGCCACCATTACTGCAGGTTGATCCTGGTAGTTGATCCTGGTAACGGCAAACTCACCCCAGTGGGTTGTTTCAGTCTTGGTGATGATCCGGGCGACATATCGCTTTGGGATTCCAGAGGTATCTAATAAGACCTGATCTTCTGGATGGATCAATCCATCTATCTTCATTTGATAGAGTTCCGATTTGGTATAGCCGGTCATCTCACTCACGCGGTCGTTTACAAAGAGAAACCGGTTACCGCGAGAGATGAAGATAGCATCGTGACTCTGCTCCACCAAGGTCCGATATTTATCTTCGCTCTCCTTAAGCGCTCTTAACAGTCGTTCCCTTTCCGTGATATCACGGCAAATCGTTATAATTGCCACCACCGTTTTATCTTGATAGATTGGGGCCTCGGTTATCTCAAAGATGGCGCTCTCACCCTTAGGAAGGAGGAATCTCAGCTTCTCAACCACAATCCGTTCGCCAGTAAGGATCCGCTTTAGATCCTCCTCGATCCTCTTGCGGTCCTCTGGATGGATAAGGCCGAGCTCAAAGAGTCTTCTCCCCAAAAGCTGATTCTTCTTCTTACCAAAGAGATCGCAAGCGATCCGATTAATCTCGATGATCCTGAGATCGAGGTCGTAGGTGAAGATCGGATTACCCGCATGCTCAAACAGCATCCGGTATCGGGCCTCAGCCTGATGAGCGGCGGCACTCTCTTCCCGATGTTTAAGCGCACCTCTAATCGCCGCCGGAAGACGAACGAAGTGGCGGGGGCTCTTGATGACATAGTCATCAAGACCCGCCTTCATCGCCTCGACCGCAATCTCCTCATTACCGGTGCCGGAGAACATGATCACCGGACAATCAGGATAAACCGCTTTGACCTGATGGAGAATCTCAATACCATTGGCCCATCGGAGGTGGTAATCGGTGATAACCAACTGGAAGTCGCCTTCTTTGAGATGGCGATCAAAATCCTCAGGGCCGTGGATCTCTACCACCTCGACCTCGGGAAACTCCTTTTTTAAGATCCGATAGGTCAATCCACGGTCAAGGGGATTGTCATCGATTAGGAGCAGTCGGTTAAGTCTCATCCTCAACCTGTAGGTATCTCCTCAGCTCAAGATAGAATCGGCTCCCCCGACCCGGTTCCGAATCGAGTCCTACCTTCCCTCCCATCTGCTCAACCCCTCGCTTGACGATGGCAAGACCGACTCCAGTGCCCGGATAGGATTCGATGCCGTGGAGGCGCTCAAAAAGCCGAAATATCCGCTTATGGTCCTTGGGATCGATGCCGATGCCGTTGTCCTCAACATAGATCCTAACCCGGGAACCATAGGGCTCCACTCTGATCCTCACCCAAGGTTGGATGCCATCCTTATGGAATTTTAAGGCATTGGAGAGGAGATTGGAAAGGACCTGGGTGAGAGTAGCACGATGGGCCAGGACTACCGGCAGTGGTCTTTCGATCTCAACCCTTGCCTTCTTGTCTTTTATCTCCATCTGGAAAGCCCCCATCACCTCGGTCAGGACTTCCTCCAAGGCGATGGGAGAAAGAGTGATCTCTCTCCTTCCGATTCGACTATACTTGAGCAGGTCATCAATCAACCCTTCCATATGCTGAGCAGCGGTAATAATCCGGTCACAGTATTCTCTGGTAGCAGGATCAAGCCTCTCACCAGCGTCTTCAACAATGGCATGGGCAAAACCCTCAACCGCACGTAGGGGGGCCCTCAGATCATGAGAGACAGTAAAAGTGAATGCCTCAAGGTCCTCGTTTGAGTCGTGCAGCTTCTTGGCCAGCTCGGTGAGGCCTTCATTTACTGCTTTATAATCTTCAAGAAGATTGAGCATGGCCCGATTGAGCTTCTCCACCTCCTCGATCCTGATGTTAAGCTGCTCCGTCTTCTTAGTCACCAGTTCCTCAAGCTGTTCTTGATAACGTCTCAGTTCAAGCTCGTTCTCCTTCTTTTCGTTGATATCGATGAAGGTGATCTGAATTGCAACCTGCTCATGATAGGTGATGGGACTTATAAAGACTGAGACCCAACGGGCTTCACCGTTCTTACGGATTAGTCGCAATTCTATTGCTTGACCTCTTGGAAGGACATTTAACTGGCTCTTCCAGAGAATCTGATCGTCGGGATGGATCAACCCAAGGAGCTCTCTTTTATCCAGGGCGAGGAGCTCACTGCTGGGATAGCCAGATAGTTTGGTAAAGGCCTGATTGGCAAATACGACTCTTTCCTCTTGAAGGATGATCAGGGGGATGGTGCTCTCTTCAACCAGGATGCGGAATCTCTGTTCCGATTTTCTTATATCTTCAATCAACATCCGATTTTTGATCACCAGTCCAACCACGCCAGCGATGAGACGGATCGACCTCAGATCCAGCTCCGAAACCTCTGATCGGGAGTGAGAAGCAAAGATGCCACCCACAATCTTGTCATCGCTTGTGATTGGAGCCACCATATAACATCGACTTTGGCTCCTCTGCTCCAATTGCTCACACACCTTTTTACTGATCAACGGATAAAAGAGCTCGCAGAGCCGATGGAACACTATCACCTCTCCTCGTTTCACCCGCTCAATCGTCTCATTCACCTTTCGATCGGTTGGGATGGTGAGTTCCTTAAGGGAGAAACCCAAGATCCGATCGATCTCGGGTAGAAGACCACTCCGATTGGAGAGTCCCACAACCCGACAGAGCTTCCTCCGATCGTCATTGAGGACGATACCAACGGTATTGCAATCAAAGAGATGGAGATAACCGTCGGTGATTCGCTGAAGGATATCCCTAAGATCGGTCTGGGCTTCGAGATCACTGAGGATCCCTTCCAAAAGACTGAGCGTATGAAGTGGATCGGCCTTCACTTCCAGTCGATCAGATCATCAACCACGGGCCTCAGACCAGCCTCAATCAGCTGTTTTTGTAGCTTTCTGATGATCCGCTTCAACTCCGCCATCCTCAACTCCCTCCCGGCCATGAGATCGATGATCCGCCTCAATTCCCGGGTCCGCTCAGCAACATCCTCCTCGAGTTTGCTCTTGTGTCTCTTCAAGACCAGCTCCGCTTTCTTAATCTTGGTAATGTCAGCCATAATGTGGACCCCACCGATCAGATCAGATCCTTTTAAGATCGGGTCGACGGTAATCATAAAGCACCGGTCCCCCAGATAGAGTTCGGCACTCGCCCGACTCCGGGATTTGACCATCTGAATAAAGGGACAACCTGGAATCGGCTCATCCCGGCCATGCACAAGGGCACAACAACGATAGCCGATCAGATCTTGAACCGGGCGTTCGAGGAGTCGGGCCATTGCTCGATTACAATGGAGTAGCACTCGATCAGGAGTGAGCAATGAGACCGCATCACCAATTGCATCAAAGGTCCGCTGCCAGTTTTCTGCCGAGCGGAGCAATTCCTCTTCTAAGATCTTCTGGGGGGTGATGTCGACCAGGGTGCCCAGGATAACATCCTCACCCATATATTCGATCCTACGGCCAAAGACCTCGCAGTGGATAGTTGTGCCATCCCGACGAATACCGCGGAATTGATACCGACTGAAGTCGGTCTTATGCTGGAGCCGTTTCTCAACCTCCCCTCTCACCTTCTCCCGATCCTCAGAATGGGTCAACTCCATTGGACCCTTCTTTCCCATCAGATCCTCAACCTGGTAGCCAAACATCCGGGCCAGGGCCTCATTGACATAGAGAAATCGATCTCCTCGGAACATGTAGACCCCAACTAAGGACTGCTCCACCAGAGCCTCAAACATTGTCCCTCCCCGTTGGGTCACCAGAGCGGTTTTTTCTCGAAGAGCAAGGAGCACCCGAATTCGATTCCGGAGATTCCCGATCTCCACCGGAAATTTAATATATTCATCATAGCCGGAATCGAGCCAGGCTGAGATTGAGGCATAGCGGGGGAGGAGAACAATAATGGGGAGGAAAATCTCGGCTTTCTGTTTCAATCCGATAAGCCGATCCTGAAATTTCTGAGCATAATAATGATCGACAATGGCAAGATCGAATGGGTGTCTATCGATTTCAACATCCTCAAGGATAAGGGGTGAATAGCCGATCTTATTAAGGATCTGGCCAATATTCTTCCTTTCCCCTGGCTTGCGTAATAGGACTGCAATCTGTATCGAATTTCTAAATACCGGCATGGAGCGACATCCTTGCTCTTTTGAGAAGATCCTCTCCCGAGCATGGATCTTCCGGATCGAAGTAGGCATAACCGACGGCAACCTCAAGGGTGACGAATTTCAATCGCTCATTGAGTCGATCGATCATTATTGATGCGGTCCCCTTCTTTGCCCCAATGGCAACTGCTGCAAAGAGGTCTTCACTAATATGAGCCAAGATGTCGGTCTTTCGAAAGGTCTCTCTCAGTGAGGAACTGAATTCCAAAATCACCCTCTCCTTGGTCCGGGGTCCGAAGACATCAGCTACCGGCCTCAGATTACGCAACTGGAAGAGAAAGAGGATAAATCCACGCTTCAACCTCTCAGCCAATCTTAACTGTTGGTCGAGGATCACCTCGAATCCTCGCTGATTATACAACTTGGTAGTCCCATCGATATAATCCAACTCAGTGATGACATCGCCAGGTATCCCAGCTTCAGCAATTTCGGAAATGAAACACTGGATCGAATCGGAGCCCGGGTGATAGACCAATCTCTGGTGGTAACGGTGATTGTTGTGAAGCAGGGTCCGCTCAATGATGCCGCTTTTTTTCAACTCATCGATTCGGATTCCCTGCCAGAGAGGATGAGTGAGACCATGCTGCTTTAGATCGGGAAAGAGTTTCATCGCCCACTTATTTGCATAGGTGATGCGGGTGAGGTCGGTCTCGATCACTCCAATCCAAATCTGATCAAGTATGGCAGAGAATCGGGTAAGCCTTTCTCTCTCTCTGCTATCTTCGATGAGGACCAACAGGTAATCACCTCTCTCCAAGGAGAGCCACTGCTTGGTTAGCTTCAGTCGATGGGTAACACCATCCTTCCCATCCACAACAAGCTTCTGAGTGCTGGGTAAAAGGAGATATTCCTTGAGGCGACTTTCGAGATCGTGGCCAAAGATTTCTCTCATCTCCTGACTCCAGTATCTCAACTTCCCCCGTTGGTCGAGGAGGATGAAACCGAGTTTCGACATTATCGGACTGGCTTTTGCAACAACTCGATCTCTTCAGCGAGCACCGCCCGATAGACATCCATCGGTGCGAAGATACCCTTCTTCACCTTTTCCACCGCATGGTTGCTGATAAGATAGACCCCGGAGTTGCGGAAGTGGTTGCGGATCTCTGAGATGGGTCTGCCCGATCGGATCATCTCCGCAGTCCGGGTATCAAACCTGAGGATCTCATAGATGCCTTCCCGTCCCCGATAACCGGTATGGCCGCACTCCAGGCAACCGACTGGAACTGCGACCTCATCCGGTGGGGAGGGGGTAAACTGGGCCAGAATCTCTCTCTCCCGATCAGTGACACATCGCCACTTCTTACACCTTGGACAGAGTTTCTTGACCAATCGCTGAGCGACGATACACAGAATCGCCTCGGCCATCACGCATCGATTGATACCGAGCCTTTCCAGCCGGAATACCGCTGTGGTAGCATTGGAGGTGTGGAGAGTGGTGAGGGTGAGATGGCCGGTGCTGGCAAAATCCATCGCCATCCTGGCTGAATACTGATCCCTGATTTCGCCCATGAAGATGATATCGGGGTCCTGGCGCACCACCGACTTGAGCAGAATTTCAAAAGTGATCCCGGCCTTCTCATCGACCTGCTGCTGATTGGCGAATGGGATGCGATATTCGACCGGATCCTCCACGGTCACTAAGTTTCGGGACTGGCAGTCGATCTGAGAGAGCAGGCTATAGACGGTGGTGGTCTTACCAGATCCGGTGGGACCCACCACAAGGATGAGTCCGTGCGTCCGGTTGATGAGATCGAGCATCATCTCCACCTGATCCCCACTCATCCCCAGTTCACTCAGGCCTCGCGGCTTAGCATAGGGTTCCAGAATACGAATCACCAGATATTCGCCCTCGGGGGTGCGGGTGGACGCCAGTCGCAACCGGAAGTTCTTCTCCCCCATGACTGCCTCAAAGGTGCCATCCTGGGGCTTCCGTTTCTCAGCGATGTCCATATCACCTAACACCTTAAATCGATTTATCAGTTTAATCCCGACCTCTTTCTTGAGATTGAAGTAGGTCCGCATATCACCATCGATCCGGAATCGGACGAGGGCATCGGTCTTCCTTGTCACGATATGGATATCACTTGCCCGCTCCCTTACTGCAGCATAGAGCACCTTATTGGCTACCGATAAGATCGATTGATCCGACCCGGCCTCTCCAACTGGAGAAGTAGTGATCTTTCTTCTCCCCAGAAGGTTCACAATCTTATCAGGCTCAATCAGAAAAAGGGATACTTTACGCCCATCTTTTTCTAACCGTTCGATAAGGTCGATGATATTTATGTCGAATGGGTTGCTGATTAGCAAGCCATCGGTTTCGTTCCTCTTCACCGGGATCACTTGATTGGCCCGACAGAAGGAAACGGGAAGCCTCCCCAGTTCGATTTCCGCCGGATCGATCCTCTCAATATAAGGGATGCCAACAAATTGGGATATCATCTGCACCAGCTCAGAATCACTGAGGCCGAGTTTTCGAGCCATTGGATAGAGCTGTGCTGCGGTCATCTTCTCGATGATTTGGGCCTTCTCAGGATCTGGTCCGATCCGGGCGATGAGATAATCCCGGAAGCGGGTGAAATCATCGGTGACAATGCTTAATGGTAGCTTCTCTTTTTGAGGACGTAGTTCATTCCACCAGATTCCGGTGTCGCAATAAAACCTTATCTTCTCAATCAGCGTCCTCTCCTCAAATGGTTTTACTAAGTAGTCAACCGCACCAACGGCAAAGGCCCTGATCTTATCCTGGTGTTTTCGAGAAGCGGTGACAAAGATGACCGGGATATAGGCGGTGCGCGGATCCTGCTGCAGTCGGGAGCAGACCTCAAAACCATCGAAACCGGGCATTATCACATCGAGAAGGATGACATCGGGCAGATCGCTCTTAACCAACTCCAAGGCCTGCTTACCATTTTGAGCTCGGACAACCCTGAAACCATGGCTGGTGAGAAGCTCCTCATAAAGGTCTAAGAGCTTCTCATCATCATCAACGACCAGCACTGTCGTAGTTTCTTTTTCGATCAAGATTCTTCTACAGACAGATTAATTTATGTTGAATGGCAAAACGGGTGAGATCGGCAACATTGCGCAGCTTCAGTTTCTCCATCAATCGCGCTCGATAGGTCTCCACCGTCTTATAACTTATCCTCAACTTGGCGGCAATCTCCTTCATCTCCAATCCAGAGGCGAGATGGTGGAGGACCTGTAGTTCCCGATCGGAAAGGGACTCAATTGGACCGAGGTCCTTCTTCTCCTCCAGCAACCGGTAGGCAAGCCGCTGGGCCACTTCCGGGAGGAGAAAGCGCGCCCCCTGGTAGACGGTCCTGATGCCAGTGATGAGATCGTCGGGACCACAGTTCTTCTGGAGATAACCGAGGGCACCGGCCTTGAGGATCCGGACTGCATAGGTATCCTCGGGATGAACCGTTAAGACTAAGACCTTCACCTTTGGCCACCGTTCGGTTATCCGTTTGGTTGCCTCCAGTCCATCCATACCCGGCATTGAGATATCCATTAAGATGACATCGGGATTCAACTTCCTGATCAGCTGGATCGCCTCCTCCCCACAAGTAGCCTCCCCAACAACCTCAACATCCCGATACTCAGCCAGGATCCGCTTCAGTCCCTCCCGGACGATGTCATGATCATCGACGATGAGGACCCTAATCATGGCAGGGAAGCAGGGCAGTAACTACTGTGCCACAGATGGGACCGGGTCCGATCTGAAGATCGCCACCAACAGACCGGGCCCGCTCCAGCATTCCCAAGAGACCTAAGGACTGTAACTCTATCCCCCTCTGGATACCGATGCCATTATCAATGATATTGAAGACAACCCGATCATCCTCACGCTGGATCTGGATCACAACCTCCGTGGCTTTAGCATGCTTTATCACATTGGTGAGGGCCTCGGCAATAATCCGATAGGCGGGGAGGACAACCCTTCTGGGGATCTGATCGTCATCGATCTGGAGATCGATCCGACACTTGATTTCCGAAGTCTTAGTAAACTCCTCGGCCAGTTTCTCTAAGGCGGTAGCGAGACCAAAACGCTCCAGTGCCACCGGCCTCAACTGGTAGGAGATCCTCCGGATCTTCTCAATCAGGTTATCGACCAGATCCATCAGTTTGACAAATAGTTCTTGATCCCTCTCGGGATAACTCCCTCTTAATCGGCTGACATTGAGCCGGAGATAAGCGAGATCCTGGGCCAGTTGATCGTGAAGTTCCTGAGCGATCTTCTTTCGCTCCTCCTCCTGGGCCTTCAGGATCTTCCAATTGAGTTTCCGGAGCATCTCCTCGGCTTCCTTCTCCTTGGTGATATCTCGAAAGTAATGGATAAAGAGCTCTTCCCCTTCGAAATCGAGCACATAGATAGAACAGAGATAGGATCCAGGCAGATTGAGGCCACCGAGGGTGACTATGGCGGGATAGGAGTGGGAAGGGCCCTTGAGCGGACAATTGAGGGGCCTCTTCCCCTCGGGATGGACGATCTGATAGCATGGTTTACCGATCACATCGGAGAAGTTCAACTTCAGCCTCCGGATAAATGCATAATTTACCCTCTGGATGGTATAGTCCCGATTGACAATCATAATCGGATCGGTTATCGCATCAAAGGTGGCCTCCCACTCCTTCTTCCCCCTCGAGAGGAGCTCCTGGATTTTTTTCGGTTCGGTCACATCGGTAAGGATACCATAAAGCCCGATCAGTTTACCATTTCTAAAAATCGGTCGGAGTGAAGAACGGACCCATCTCACCGCTTGGGATTTGGTGAGGATCCGGAATTCCTCGGGAGTATTGTCACCCGAACGCACCTTCTCAAACTGTCTCTCAACCAATGGGGTATCCTTCTCATAGGTCAGTTTGGCAAAATGGTGGCCGATCACCTCTTCCGGCTCATAGCCAAAGTTCTTGACCGCCGGACTGATATAGGTGATAATCCCTTCCCGATCGGTAGAGTAGATCACCTCGGCAATGTTCTCAACCAGTTCCCGATAGCGACGTTCCACCTCATTTGCCTTTTTGATCCGTTCGTATTTTTTGAGCGCCTCCCTCACCGCTACCGGGAGGCGGGAGAGATGGCGGTAGGATTTGATGACATAATCATCGAGCCCGATCTTCATCGCCTCAACCGCAATCTCTTCGCTCCCGGAGCCGGTGTTCATTATCACCGGACAGTCGGGGAAGTAGGCCTTGATCAACTTCAAAATTTCGATCCCATTGGACCAGCGGAGGCGGTAATCGGTGATCACCAGATCGAATTGTTTCTCCCTTATCGCCCGTTCTAAACCCCTGGGGTCGAAGACTTCAATAACCTTAAGGTCCTCACGAAACTCCTTCTCCAAGATCCGGATAACCAGGGCCCGATCGTTGGGCTCATCATCAACGATAAGGATGGTGAATCTCTTAGCCACTCTGACCGCCCTCAAGGGGGAGATAGATCCGAAAGGTAGTCCCCTCCCCTTTCTTGGAGTCACACTCGATTCTTCCCCGATGATCCTCGACGATGATCTTCTCAACAATCGCAAGTCCCAGTCCGGTCCCTTTCTCTTTGGTTGTATGGAAAGGGGTGAAGGCGAGTCGCTTCTCCTCCTCGGTCATACCAACCCCATCATCCCGGATCGTGACGAGTGCATCCATCTCTTCGGTCCCAAGATCGACCTCGATCGTCTTCGCCTCAGCTTCAATACTATTGATAATCAGGTTCTCGAAGACCCGGGTGAGTCGATCCCGATGGCCATGGATCACGACCAACTCCGAGGGGGGGTTGAGTTTCACATCAAACCCTTTCAGCGCCTTGACATCCTCAGCAACGACAACCAATACCTGATTGAGACTGACCGGCTCTAAGGTCTTCGGTCGATCCTTGGCCAAGTAGAGGATATCGGTAATGATGTTGTCGATCCGCTTCGTCCCCTCCTTGATCTTACTTAGATACTCCCGCCGTTTCTTGGGATCATCCTGACGGGCAAGGAGTTCAGAAAAGCCCTGGATTGTCGAGAGTGGATTCCGGATCTCGTGGGCGACCCAGCTTGCCATCTCACCGATATGGGCAAGATGCTCCGACCTTTTTAACCTCTCCTGGAGCTTGAAGACCTCGGTCAGGTCGGTAAAGAGAACCATGCTGCCGGTGATTTTGTTATTATGATCGCGGAGTAGGGCTGAGGCAAGTCCCAATTTCTTAGGTTCCGACCCCACAACGATCTCAACAACCTCCCTCCGTAATTCTATATGCTCGTTGAGGGTCTGTTTTAGAATCATTGCGATCGGAGCAAGGGGGTCGAGCTCATCGATAAAACGGTTGATCGGATTCCCCTCAAACTTGAGCACCTCCCGGGCATAGGGGTTGAAGAGGACGATACGCTTCTCATTGTCGATGGCGATGATCCCGGAACGGATCGAGCGGGTCAGACTCTCACTGAACCTTGAGACATCGGCCAGCTTCTGGATGGCCAGATCGACCTGTTCTTTGAGTCTCAGGTTGAACTTCTCCAGTAGTCGCTTCTCCTCATTCGCCCTTCGCACCCGTTCCGCCCAGAAGCTGGTGTAGAAGGCGAAGACGAGAAAGAATGGGATCCGGACCAGAAAGCGTGATTGGAGGAGACTCATATCGAAACGGCCTCGGGAATAGATCCAGGCATAAAGGACCGCTGCAATCAGTGCGGTATAGAAACAGGAGCGGACGTCGCCACCCACTGAGGAGATAAAGATCACCAGAAAATAGATCAGATAGAAATCGCTTTCAAAACCGCTGGTGAGATACATTGCGGTAGTAACAACCACAATGTCAATAATGATGAGGAGATAGTGAAAGATGGTGCCGAGATAGATGGAGCGAGGGAGGAAGAGAAAACAGAGGAGATTGAAGAGGAGATAAGCAAGGGCGAGGTAGTAGGGCGGGGATGCGAACTCCAAACCACGATTACTATAGACCATCATCGCCACCATCGTGAGGACGATCAACATCCTGAGGAGATTGAGTTGAACCTTAGACATTTCTAAGGACAGGCTCCGCCCGCATCCCGCCGGTGGCGGGCCAGAGAAGAAGTGGGAGGGACATATAGCCGCTCCTTACCTCCAGTAATGAGGGCGTATACTCCCCTTGGAAAGCCCAAAATATATTGTAGAGAGTATCGAAAATTGGATGATCAGGGAAATAGGAATTCCACTGTAGGGAATTTCCTGACACTACCGCTTCTTTTTAAGATACCTTCTGCCTTTGAGTCTTTTGGGCAGATAATCGATCTTGGCCTCGGGGTGTGAGTGGGGATAAAGGTAGCCCTTACCATAACCCAACTTCTTCATCAGATCGGTCACCGGATTGCGGAGGTGGAGAGGCACCGGTTCCGCATAGGTCTTGAGGGCGTCATCACGGGCTGCATTCAGTGCGGTCAATACCTCATTAGACTTTGGGGCTCGGGCGAGATAGATTGCGGCCTGGGCGAGGTTGAGATCGCACTCCGGGCGGCCGACAAAATCGACCGCTTCTTTTGCAGCGATGGCGATCAAAAGGGCAAAAGGATCGGCGTTGCCGATATCCTCGGAGGCGAGGATGACCATCCTCCGGGCGATAAAACGGGGATCTTCCCCCGCTTCCAGCATCCGGGCCAACCAGTAGAGAGCAGCATCGGCATCCGAACCCCGAAGCGATTTGATGAAGGCGGAGATGAGATTATAGTGCTCCTCCCCCTTCTTATCATAACGGAGAGATTTACGCTGGACCACCTCCTCAAGCAACTTCTCGGTAACCCTTCCATGGGTGGCTGCAGAACAGAGGATCTCCAGGATGTTGAGTGCAACCCTCCCATCGCCATCGCTCAGGTGTGCGATCCGGCCAAGGATCTCATCCTTGATCTCGACCTTGGGGAGATGGGGATCTCGATCCAAGGCCCGCCTCAGGATCTTCTTGATTACCTCAACCCCAAGTGGTTTTAAGAGATAGACACGGACCCGGGAGAGGAGGGGGCCGATCAATTCAAAGGATGGGTTCTCAGTAGTTGCACCGATCAGGACGATATCCCCTCTCTCCAAGTAGGGGAGAAAGGCATCCTGCTGGGCCTTATTGAAACGGTGGATCTCATCGATGAAGACGATCACCTCCTTACCAAAGAGGTGTCGCCGATTTTTCGCCTCCTTCATCACCTTCCGTACCTCCTTGATGGTGGCGGTGACCGCAGAGAAGGGGATGAAGGATGCATTAGTAAGGCGGGCGATGATCAAAGCCAAGGTTGTCTTTCCCGATCCCGGCGGTCCCCAGAAGACCATCGAGTGGAGATCGCCCCTCTCGATCGCAACCCTTAAGGGTTTACCCGGACCGATCAGATGGTCCTGACCGAGGAGGTCATCAAAGCGCTCCGGTCTCATCCGATCGGCCAGCGGTCTCATAAGATTACGAGGAGATAGAAGTAGGGTATGACCAGAAGGAGCGAGTCGATCCGATCCAGGACACCACCATGGCCGGGCAGGAGGGTGGAGGTATCCTTCACCCCGAATTGACGCTTCAATCCGGATTCGAAGAGATCACCGAGCAGGGCGATGATCGGGATGGTGATTCCGGCAATGAGGAGGCGGGGGGAGGTCTCGTAGGGGAAGATCAACCCGAGGAGGAGAGCGGTTAGAAGACCGGTGATGATTCCACCGAGGAGACCTTCCCAGCTCTTCCGCGGTGACAAAACCGGTGCCAACCGATGGCGACCTATGGCCGCACCGATGAGATAGGCCCCGGTATCACTCACCCAGGTGATGAGGATTGGGGTGAGGGCGAGATAGAGATCGATCCTCCTAAGGAGGAGGAGGGTGGTCGGAAAGAGACCGAGATAGATGAGGGAAAAGGACGGGATCAGGGCGGTGATCAGGAATCGATCGATCGGGGCGAGGATGGTGGTAACGAAGAGGATGAGGATGGCGAGGACGATCAGGATCGAGATCGGGGGAAACCGGAACTGGACCAGTAGGGGGATCGAAAGTGGAGGGATGAGGGTGGGG
>QNBE01000025.1 GCA_003645615.1 Caldifarciminota bacterium | reverse complement strand
TTGTCACCCCGATACCGAGGAGGAGGAAGATCACCCTTCGTGTCGTCACCTCTCTCCGAGCCAGCGCCGCTCAACCCCGAGGATGATCTTGAGAGCGGTCCCGATCATCCCCAAGCCAACTCCGATCGCAATCCCACGGTAGGCGGCCAGGCTGGGGTAGGAGAGGATCCATTCCACCACATCCGGGAGCTTGGGGAGGAGATAGAAACCGATCGGGACCCTGCCCAGCATGACAATGACCGCAGCCACCAGCAGGAGGGAGGCCTCAAGATTCCGGGCCCGGAAGGCGCGGAAGGCGGCTGAGGCCATAAAGAAGGCGAGGAGTGAGAACATCGTCGCCCCCATCGGGACGGTGATGAACTGATAGATCCTGATGAAGAAGGAGCCCTTGCCCGTGCCCCAGAAGATCCCGCTTATTGCTGTGACCGCAACCGCGATGATGGTGAGGATGCTATAGGGGTATCCCTCCCGGCGTCTCCTGATCCTGGTGATGTGGACATGGACCAGGCTCTGGACCCCGAGCACGAGACTGAAGGCAGCAACAATGATATACCAGTCGAGCACTGAGAAGTAGAAATCCTTTGATGCCTTATGGGGGATGAAGAACTGGATGATCATGGCCACACCGGCGACAAAGGCGATGGTGAGCGGGACCCTTCTCCTCATCGGGCGATCTGGAAGAGTTGCTTGATCAGATCTAAACGGAAGGCGAAGTAGAGGATCGGACCGAGGAGAGTGGCAAGGAGGAGGATGATCTTGCTATAGTCCTGGGCCTTGATACTGCCGACCAGAATCGGTTCCCTGGAGAGGTAGGCGGAGGCAGCATAGAACTCCTCCCCCATCAGGGTATAGTCACAGGCTACGACAAAGAAGGGGAGCTGCATGGCGGCATCGGTCCCGGCAATCTGGACCGCACCGGTGGCAGCACCGGTCTCAGCAAGGATGAGTGATTCGGCATAGAACATCCCCATAAAGAGGTTGGTTGCCGGTTTGTCCCTCATCATAATCCCACCGATGCCGGCGGCGAAGGCAAACTGGGATGAGGATAGGAAGAAGACCTTATCCGGATTGTAGGCCTCTGGATGGCCGGCCGCAGTATAGGCCTCCTTTACCACCTCCTGGGCAACGGTCATCACAATCGGATCGCAGTTGGGGACGATGAGCGGGGTCTCATACCGGGCTGCGGTCTTGGCCACCTCACCGAGGATATTCATGGCGGCAATGGTGGCAACATCGGTCATGGTCGATAGGCCGGGGACGAAGAGGATCGGCCTTCCCATCTCGGTCGCCCGCCCCACCGCCTCCTCCAAGGCATCGAGACCGGCAATCTTCCGGATGAAGAGCTCCCTCCCCGCCTTGGCCGCGGCAATGAAATAGAAGAGGAAGAAGGTGAAGGTGACGATTCCGATCAGGACATTGATCTTGCCGAAATGGAACCACTGGGGAGAAGAGCTTACCCCTTTTGAGATCGGTGATGGTGGTGAGAGATCCTCTCCGATCCGGGCCCTTATCCGGTAGTAGTAGATTTTGCCATCCTCGGTGGTGTTGTCGACAAACTCATCCCTCCCCCTTCCCACCCTTCCAACTGCTGAGAAGCCGGTGTCAGGATGGGTGCTCCTCTCCACCAGATAACCGGAGAGGAGGGAGTCTTCCGGAGATAGTTCCCAGCGGACGGTGATCGAACCACCACCATCGTTGGGGGTATCAAAGACACTAACTCCGGATGGGGGGAGGAGGAGAAAGAGAAGGGGGATCATTCCGGTGTGACCCGATCCTTCTCCTTACGGTAACGGCGTTGACACTTGGAGCAGATTGCGATCCCCTCAAAGAATTTGATCTTCATTCCGCACTCGCACATCCATCCTATGATCCGGGCCGGGACACCGGCCACAATCGCATAGTCGGGAACATCCCTGGTGACAACCGCACCGGCACCAATAAAGGCATGGGCACCGATTGTGATTCCACAGAGGATGGTGGCATTGGCCCCGATCGATGCCCCCTTCTTCACCAAGGTCGGGAGATACTGATCAAGCCCCTGCTTATGATAGGCCGCCCTCGGGTTGAGATCGTTGGTGAAGACGCAGGAGGGGCCGCAGAAGACATCGTCCTCAAGGGTCACTAAGTTATAGATTGAGACATTGTTCTGGACATGGACATTGTTGCCGAGCACCGCCTTCTCGGCAATATAACAGTTCTGACCGATAACACAGTTTTTCCCGATCCTCGCCCCACTCCGGATATGGGTGAAGTGCCAGATCTTGGTTCCGGCTCCGATCTCCACCGGTTCGTCGATGATCGCTGTCTCATGGGCAAAGTAGCTACGGTTCAATCTCCACCATCCTCCGTTCCTTTATCGAATGTTCGGCCGCCTCGATGATCCTCACCACCTCCAGGCCGAACCTCCCATCGCTCCTGGGACGCTTCCGATTCCGGACCGCCTCGATAAAGGCCTGACACTCGGCCCGGAGTGGCTCAACCGTGGGCAGTTTCGGGATGCTGATATCACCAAACCTGAGACTCAAGGCAGAGATCGGGGAGCTGTCAAAATCGGCCCTCTCCACCCCCTTGTCATAGATCCTCAGTTTCTCCTGTGGTTCCATATCATCGAAGGTGGCCATCTTCTTCGATCCGACAATGGTGAGCCGCCGCTCCTTATGGGGATCGAGCCATGAGGTGTGGATATGGGCGATCTTACCCGATCGGAAATAGAGGGTGACAAAGGCAACATCGAGTGTGTCCTTATTGAGGTAGGAGTCGCCAGTGGCACTGACTCCAATCGGATACTCATCAAGAAGAAAGAGGACTGCAGATATGTCATGGGGCCCCAGTGACCAGAGGGCGTTCTCATCGGTCTTTATTGTTCCGAGGTTGACCCGGACCGCGCTGAGATAATAGATCTCGCCCAGATTCCCCGATTCGATCTCCCGGCGGAGGCGAATGATGGCGGGATGGAAGAGGAGGATGTGACCGACCATCAGGATCCGCTTCCCGCTATCGGCCAGTTGGTTTAACTCCTCCGCCTCTCTAATATTCATCGCCAGAGGTTTCTCGACGAAGACATCGATCCCGGCCTTGAGACATTTTCGGGTGAGGTGGTAGTGGGTTGAGGAGGGGGTGGCGATGAAGACCGCATCCACCCTCTTTATCACCTCATCGAGGGACTCATGGTAGGATAGATTGGGATAGATCTGACTCAGCTTTCGTAAACGGCTGCTATCCCTGTCGATAATTGCCACCAGTTCACCATCTTCCATACTGATCAGGTTACGGACAATATTCGGTCCCCACCTCCCGATTCCCACCACCGCAATCTTAGGCCGTTTCATCTTCCCAATATATTTGTAATTTCCCCGCCGTCAAGCCAGGAGATAGCCGCAGGCAAGACCCAATAGCACCAGTAGAGGTATCGGGGTCCTCAGGAGATAGAGGACGATCGAGATCGGGAGGAGGGGGGAGAGGGGGGTGGTGATGATGAGCCGGATAGTAAGGAAGCTCAGGATGGCGATGATCGGCGGTCTGGTGCCGGAGAAGAAGATCTGGAAGAGGGGCTGATCCTCAACCCTCCTCAAGAGCGAACAGAGGATGAGGAGCATGAGATAGGAGGGGAGGAAGATGGCGATGGTGGCGATGAGCGAGCCGATGATACCGCTGACCCGATAACCGATGAAGACGGCGGTGATCGCTATCGGTCCTGGGGTGAGCTGGCCGATCGCCACCCCATCAGTAAATTCGGTGAGGTTCAACCAGTGGTGGTGATTGACCACCTCCTGCTCCATGAGCGGGAGGGCACCATAACCGCCACCGAAGGTGACCACACCGATCTTGGCGAAGACGAGGAAGATGGTGAACAGATCGAGGCCATAGATGCCGAATCGGAGTCGATCGAAGAGGATGGCCATCCCACCACCGAAGAGGATGATCAGGGCGAGATCGATCCGGAGATAGAGGAGAAGGAAGGAGATGATCAGGATAATGAGGTCGGTCGGCCTTCTGATGAAGACCCTTGCCATCCTGAAGCAGGTGACGGCAAGGATTCCGATCACAACCGGGAGGGCGCCACCAAAGGCGGACTTTAGCTCCGGATAGTGGTGGAAGCGGAAATAGAGGAAGGAGAGGAAGAGGACGATGAGGAAGGATGGGATGAGGAGGGAGATGACCGCAGTGAGAGAGCCAAGCCAGCCCTTAAGAAGTAGGCCATAGTATTCGACATAATTGGTGACGAAGGGTCCGGGCAGGAGCTGACCCAGGGTGAGGCCCTTGAGGAATTTAGTATCATCGATCAACCTCTCCTTCTCAACCAGATAGTGTCTCAAAAGACCGATCATGGCCAGACCGCCACCAAACCCGATCGTCCCGAGTTTGAGGAAGAGGCGGGCGATGCTGGCTGTGGATAACCCCTTCAAAATTCCGTCCCGGCCAATCGGCGGCTGCCGATCTTAATGGCGAGAAGTGAGATGGAAAAGGAGAGGAGGATGAAGATGAGGAGGCTGATAAGGAATAAGGGGCGGGCCTGGGCCGGATTCCCTCTCAGATAGAAGAAGAGGGGACGGGCGAATAGGGCGATGATCAGGAAGGTATAGGCGAGACAGGCAAGGCCAGCGATCACACCACCACCACCAGCAGCCAGTTTGGATGGGTTGGTCTCGGCAAAGTCGGGGATGATACAGCCGATACCGAGATTGATTGCGACGATGGTGAAGATCGCGATTCCGATTACAACCAGTGAGATCCTGAGGATCCCGGGATCGGCAGAGAGGATGAGGCTGGTGGTGAGCATAAGGAGTTCACCAATAATGATGGCCGCAGTGGCGTAGATGATAAGCTTGGCGAAGAGGAGGGTCCTGATCCTCATCGGCATTGCCTTCATAAGCAGAAAGCACCTCCCCTCAGTTGAGATTGAGGGGTAGATGAACCTCACCCCTAAGGTGGCGAAGAGGAAGGCAACATAGGCAAAATTGGCAAAGCCGATCACTGCCTTCCAGAACGGGGAGGAGAAGAGGAAACGGGATCGGTAGATGGAGAAGATGTAGATGAGCATCAGGATGGAGAAGATGAGGAGCTGGACCCATTGGGTCGGATTGCGGAAGAAGATGATGATATCCTTTGCCACGATGGCCATCGTGCGACCGAGATTCTGCCCGAGAAGTCTGGAGAAGGTCTTCACCCGACCGGTGACGAACTCCCGCTGTTTGAGCCATATCTCCCGATAGAACCGCTGGCCGAATTCAATCAGGATGAGATAGAGGGCAAGTCCGGTAAAGAAGAGGAGGGCGAGATAGATGAGCCAAGATTGACTGGAGAAGAGTCTCTGGATGAAGAATGCCAGCCAGTTGGAGGGTAGGTAGATCGATCCGATCTCACCCAGGTCTTCAATAAAACGGGCCAGCTCAAGCTCTGTGCTTAGCTCAAAGACGCGGAAGAGCTGGGGTTTGCCGAACCAGAAATAGAGGTAGGCCAGGATTCCGCCCAGGATGATCGCCGCAATACTGAATCGATTGCCTAATCCTGGGAAGAGCTTGAGGAGGATGAGGAGAAGGAGGCTGCCCAGGGCGGCACCGATCCCGGTATAGAGAAGAACGGCAATCAGGATCAGGACCGCCTCATCCATCCCAAAGCCGATCACAACCCCGTAGCTTAACAGCATCGGTATTACAACGGTGAGCGAGGCCCAGCTGGCATAGAGTCCGGTCTCAAGAAATCTCAGCCTCAGCACCCGCTCCGGCCTTAACGGGAGGGAGAAGAGAAGTTCAACCTCGGGGGAGCGGAAGTAGGTGGTCATGGCGGTCAGGAAGTTGGAGAAGAGGATCATGAAGAAGAAGATGAGGAGCAGATTCTCCATAATCCGGAAGATGAGTGACTGACCGAAGAGGTTGAAGGTGAGGAGGTAATTATAGACCTTAAAGAAGAAGATCCCGGCACCGGAGAGGAAGGTGAGGACAACAAATATGAAGCTTATCCGCTTGATGGAAGAAAATCGGCCCTGGGAGGTCCTTTTCAGGTAGCTGTTGATCAGGGGATCAATCACCGGTGGCATTCAGGAAGATGGTCTCAATCCGTCCGGAGAAATCCGGTCGGTTTCCGCAATACTTCAGCCGACCATGATCAATCACCGCCAGCCGATCGGCCAGCTCCTCGGCCAGAGGGATGAGATGGGTTGAGATGAAGATCCCCACCCCATCTCTTTTCAGAACCCGCAGGAGTTTCTTGATCTTGAGCATCGCCCGGGGATCGAGCCCCACCATCGGTTCATCGATGAGCAGGAGCTCCGGTTTGTGGAGGAGGGCCTGGGCAAACATTATCCTCTGCCTCATCCCGTGGGAGTAGCCACCGCAGCGGTAATCGAACCAGTCGCCGAAGTCGAGATAGGGATTTAATGTTTCGATCCCCTGCTCGATCGCCCCTTCTTCCAATCTACGCAGTCGACCGATGAGGTAGAGGAACTCCCTTCCGGTGAGGTTCTCATAGAGGAAAGGGATGTCGGGGACCAGGCCGATCCTCGCCTTGGCCAGCTCCGGTTTTTCCAGAAGATCGATACCCCCGATCAGTATTCGGCCCTTATCCGGTGCCAGAAGACCATTGATCAGCTTGATCGTGGTCGTCTTTCCCGCCCCATTGGGACCGAGGAGGACAAAGATCTCACCCGATTCAACCTCAAGGGATAGATCAACTACCGCCGGTTTATTATTGAAGGACTTGGTGAGTCCCTGGATGACCAGGGGTTTATTCAAAACCGACTACCTTAAGGGTAATCTTATCGACGACCTTCAGAACCTTCACCTGCTCCTCAATACCGCCCTCTTTCAGTTTGATATGGGTGGCATCGGCCGGGAATTGGCCATAGGTGGCATCAACCGGTATCCAGCGTCCGAGGTAGAGCCCATTCCAGGCATGGTAGTAGAAGGCATCACCGAGGTTGACCAGCCCGACATAGATCTTGGCCGGGATACCAAGGGCACGGGCCAGGGCGGCCAGCAGAACCGCATGCTCATTGCAGTCGCCACAGCGATCCCTGAGGACCTCCCGTGCCGAGGGGATTGAGGCGGTGGCCCGCTTCTGGAGGTTCTGGTAGACCCAGTTCGTGAGAAGGCGGGCCGCCTCCATCGATGATTTCTCTTCCCTTACGATCTTCCGGGCGGTCTGGATGATCTCGGGATCATCGCTCTGGATATAGAGGGATGGTCTCAGGGATTCCTTAAATTTGGTAATCGGGAGGGTAGGGGGATGGGCGATCCGGGCCCGGTTCAGATCGATCTCAAGGGTGAGCGGTTCAGTGGCGACAATCCGCTGGATATCATCTTCGAGATCAAGGCCGGTGGTGTCGAGATTGGTGAGGACGACCTTGAGATATCGCACCCGGCGCGGATTCGGTATGGGCTGATCGGCCTTCACCCGGAAGAGGAAGATGATATCCATCGCCTCTTCCGGTTTGATCTCAGCCAGGGCCTGGGCCCGATCCTCCCGGATCAGAACCATCCCATAAGAGGTCTCCTGTTTGATCATCCGGTTCTTATCATCGAGCCAGAGGGTGGCGGGCATACCTGCAACCGTAAGGTCGATCCGGGTTGCCACCACCGGTTCTGATCCGATCCTGGTCGTCCCTTTCCCGATCACCTCACCGGAGACCTCCTGGACTGCCTGAGTGATGGGGTCGAAGAAGTAGAGGTGGAATTTCCTGCCCGGGGTGAGCCCTTCCCTTAAGAGGAGTTTCTCCAGTGCCTCGGGGAGAATCGGAGGCTGGGATATGGTCCGGTGTTCGGTCCGCCAGTTTCCCCCTTCATAGACCGACAGTTCAAAACTCTTTCCCCGAAAGCTACCTTTCACCCTCTTCTGGCCAGCCGGGGATTGGAAGTCGAGATAGAAATCGGAGAGCTGGAAACCGGAATCGGTGTGGGCGGAGACATAGGCGTTTATTGTCTGGCGGGCACCCATCACATAGAGATCCCATTTGATTCGATTCTCAATCTCATAGCCGGTTTCTGTCCCTTTGATTCGGGAGTAGCTATAGCCGATCTTCTTCCCCTTAAGATAGACCCCCATCCACTCTTCACTCTCCTCAACCGCAATCGGTTTGACCCGGGGCTGACCAGATCTGCTCAGGGTGATCCCGATTGCAATGACAATAATAATCGAAACGATCAACAGAAACCGTCTCATGGGCAATTATATTGTCACCATCGGCCGGGTCAACAGTGAGAGCTAATCAATTACGATTGTAATGTTTACACACATCGTTACCAACCTTCCAGTGGATACTGCGGCTTAATTTATCAAGATATATGGGAGGGAATAAGGCAATATCGGGATTTTGAGGTCTTTGATCACCCCACCACAGGGGATGTATAACTCCTCATCGTTCGCCCGATGCTTCCGCTCCCTCTTCGTCACCTCCGCCCCCGACCATAGGCGATGAAACTGATCCGGGTCCGCACATCTAAGGCCTGGATCGGGGCCACTTTGACAATCTCCTGATAGCGGAAACCGATCATACCGGTAGAACCTCCAATCCAAACTGGTAACGGTATCTGTTAACGTTTACACGGCTTCCTTGACTTATCAGGGGATTTAAGTATCATAACTTATGGCGGAAAGAATTGAGGAAGTATTTATCGAAGAGGAATTGAGACGATCCTACATCGATTATGCGATGAGTGTCATCGTCGGTCGGGCCCTGCCCGATGTTCGCGATGGTCTCAAACCGGTTCAACGGCGAATCCTGTATGCGATGCGGGAGGCGGGTCTTGCCCACAACCGACCTTACAAGAAGTGTGCCACCGTTGTTGGCGATGTCTTAGGGAAATTCCATCCCCATGGAGATATGGCGGTCTACGATGCGCTGGTTCGAATGGCGCAGGACTTCTCCCTCCGTTATCCCCTGGTTGACGGTCAGGGGAACTTTGGTTCGATCGATGGTGATTCGGCCGCTGCTTACCGATATACCGAATGTCGACTTACCGCCCTCGCTGACGAGATGCTTACCGATCTCGATAAAGAGACGGTGGAGTTTGTTCCCAATTTTGACGGCCGCCTGAAAGAACCCATCTTGCTCCCCGCCCCATTCCCAAATCTTCTTGCCAATGGCTGCGCCGGGATTGCGGTGGGGATGGCCACCAGTATTCCGCCCCATAATCTCGGCGAGCTGATCGATGGGATCCTTGCTCTGATCGAAAATCCCGATCTCACGGTTGAGGAGTTGAGTCGAATCATCCCGGGTCCGGATTTCCCTACCGGAGGCATCATCATGGGGCGGAAGGGAATCCTGAAGGCCTACCGGACTGGAAAGGGGAGTGCGATCACCCGGGGACGGGTCCGGATCGAGGAGATCCGGAGCGGCCGGAAGCAGCTTGTTATCACCGACATCCCCTATCAGGTGAACAAGGCCAACCTCATCACCCGCATCTCAACCCTGGTCAAGGAGAAGAAGATCGAGGGGATTAGTGATCTCCGTGATGAATCGGATAAGGATGGGATGAGGGTGGTCATCGAGCTGAAGCGGGATGCCAAACCCGAGGTCATTCTCAATCTGCTCTATCATCACACCCAGCTTCAGAGTAATATCCCGATCTATCTCCTTGCCTTAGTCAACAATATCCCCAAGGTGATGGGTCTGGTTGAAATCCTCAAGCACTTCCTCGAATTTCGGGTCGAGATCGTCACCCGTCGGCTGAGATACGAATTGAACCGGGCCGAACACCGGGCCCATATCCTGGAAGGTCTTAGGATTGCACTTGCCAAGATCGACCAGATCATTGAGACGATCAAGCGGGCCGCCGATGTTGAGACCGCCCGTCAGGAATTGATGGCCAGATTCGGTCTTACCGAGATCCAGGCCAATGCAATCTTAGAGATGAGGCTGTCTCGTCTCACCGGTCTGGAAAGGGATAAGGTAATTCAGGAATTAAGGACACTCCGGACCAGGATCAAGCAGCTCAAGGAGATCCTCTCTTCCCGAGAGAATATCCTCAAGCTGATTCGGGATGAGCTCCTCAATATTAAGGAACGGTATGGGGATCCCCGCCGGACCGAGATCTCAGAGCACGAACCGGAAGAGATCACGATTGAGGATCTGATCATCCCGGAAGACAATGTTATCACCGCTACCCTCCACGGTTATATCAAACGACAGTCCGCTACTATCTTCCGCCGCCAGTCCCGGGGCGGTCAGGGTCGGACAATCACCAATCTCAAGACCGAGGATGTCGCCCGGGTCGTCACTATCTGCGACTCTCGATCTGATATCCTTCTCTTCACCGACCGGGGCAGGGTCTTCCGGATTAAGACCTTTGAGATTCCCGAGGCGGGTCCACTCTCCAAGGGGAGGGCGATTGCCAATCTGATTCCAGCCTGGGAGAGTGGAGAGCGGGTCACCGCCATGCTCCCGATCACGGGCGCGGATCACGAGTATATCTTCATGGTAACCGACTCCGGTCGGGTAAAAAAGGTGGCCGCCTCGGCCTTCGCCAAGGTCCGGGCCACCGGCATCAGGGCGATAAACCTCAATCATGACCATCTCGTTTCGGTCTTCGTGACCTCAGGTAGTGATGAGATTATGCTCATCTCCCGCTCGGGCAAGGCGGTCCGATTTGATGAGTCCTTAGTAAGACCGATGGGGAGGAATGCGGCTGGGGTGAGGGGGATGAGGTTGAGTCAGGGAGACCGGATTGTGGCCGGCTTCCGGGTGAAGGAGGGTGACTGGATCATTACCGTTTCCGAAAATGGTTTTGGTAAGAGGAGCGAGGTTGAGTCATTCCGAAAGACGAGTCGTGGTGCTGGTGGGGTTATCGCTGCCAATATTAACCGTAAGACCGGCCGTCTGGCCGGGGCTGCGGTCGTCTCCGATCGGGATGAGATCCTCCTCATCACCCGGGGTGGTATCTGCATCCGGTTTGCCGCTGAGACGGTTCGGAGGTGCCGGAGAAACAGCCAGGGGGTTCGATTGATCACCCTTAAGGAAGATGACAAGGTTGTCGACTTTGCAATAATATCGGGATGAGACCTAGCTGGCACGAATACTTCATGGAGATCGCAAAGCTGGTGGCCCAACGCTCCACCTGCCTCCGGCGCAAGGTAGGAGCGGTCCTGGTCAAGGAGAAGCGGATCCTCGCCACCGGCTATAATGGTGCCCCGCGTGGCATCCGACACTGTGCTGAGGTTGGTTGTCTCCGGGAGAATATCCCACCGGGTTCCCGCCACGAGATCTGCCGGGGTATCCATGCCGAACAGAATGCCATCATTCAGGCTGCCTACTTCGGCTTCTCGATAAGGGGATCTACCCTCTATTCCACCCATCAACCCTGTTTCATCTGCACCAAGATGCTGATCAATGCCGGGATCGTCGAGATCTACTACCTTGAAGAGTATCCCGATCCCCTGGCCCTGGCGATGCTGAAGGAGGCCGGAGTTGGCTGTTACCATCTACCGTTGACGGCCGAGCAACCCGGAGTAGAATAGAGTAAGGAGGTATGGTGGCTGAAGTTGGTCGAGAAAAGATCTTGAAGCCCGGAGAGATCCTCTTCCGGGAAGGTGACCCTGGTGATCAGATGTATCTGATCCGCTCGGGGAAGATTAAGATCACCAAAGGGGAAGGAGATGAGGAGAAGGTCCTTGCGGTCTTAAAAGAAGGTGACTTCTTCGGTGAGATGGCGATTATCGACGGTAGCCCCCGTTCGGCCTCGGCAATTGCAGTCGATGAGGTGAAGCTGATCATCATCGATAAGGATGCCTTCTTCTCCAAGATCAAAGAGAATCCACTGATTGAATATGTTCTGGAGACTCTAACCAAGAGGCTTCGAGCCGCCGATGAGCAGATCAAACTCCTCATGATCAAGAATGAGGAGCGGCGGGTTGTTGCCATGCTTTTGACCCGGGCCAAGGAGGCGGGTAAGAAACTGGAAGATGGGAGCATCGAGATTCCCGGCGGACTCAACTATGAGCATATGGGGAATGTCGCTGGTGTTGATGTGGATAAGGTGAAGCTCTTCATCGATCGCCTTAGCAAGGTTGGCCTGCTCAAGACCGAAGCGAACCGTCTCATCGTCAAGTCGATCCCCGAGCTTGAAGACTATCTCCGTTATATCTCGCTGAAGGAGCGTTTCGAAAAGGTGTAGTTTGGAGGTCAGGCTTCTCGGGGCGACCCCGGATCCGATCCGGGTTATTTATACCGCAGCCCGCACCTGTTACTCATCCCGTTCCCCGATAGAGATTATGGCCGAGCACCCATCCAAACCGAAGATGGTGAGGTTGATCAAGAGGCTGTTCGCCATTGGCCATCACTCGGTCCTGGAACATGTCAGTTTCACCTTTGCCATTGCGGGAATCTCCCGTTCCTGTTCCCACCAGCTTGTTCGCCATCGGCTGGCCAGCTACTCGCAGCAGAGCCAGCGCTATGTCACCCAGTCAACCAGCTACATCATCCCCCCCGATCTGAAAAGGGATCGTCGATTTCAAACCGCCCTGCTCAATCTCTACGAGCTCTATCGTGATCTCCTTAAACGGGTGGAGAAGGAGGATGCCCGCTATCTCCTCCCCAATGCCCAGGCGACCAACCTGGTGATGACGATGAATCTGAGGGAGCTGATCCATGCCTCATCACTCCGCCTCTGCTACCGCGCTCAGTGGGAGATAAGGGCGCTCTTCCAAAGGATCAGGAAACTGGTGCGGGAATTTGAGCCGGCCCTGGGGGCCTTCCTCAAACCACGCTGTCAACATCTGGGTTTCTGCCCGGAGGAGGAACCCTGCGGAAGGTACCGCTGGGTGGACAGGCGGTAGTTGAAGGGGTGATGATCCGCTCCCCATCCGGCTATGCGGTCAGCGTTCGAAAACCAGATGGTGAGATTGTGGTAAAGTTCTTCCCCTACCGGACCAGACTTAAGGACTTCCCTTTCCGACTCCCCATCATCCGGGGGCTTGTTGCGGTCTATGAGCTCCTCATCATCGCCCTCTCCGCTCTCAACTACTCGAGTGAGATGCTGGGTGAGAAGAAGGATCCGATCAGCATCCCGATCGCCATCGTGCTCGGCCTTCTTCTCTTCATTGGTGTGCCCTATTATCTCACTGTTCTGGTAGGAATCGGCCGCTCCGACCCTTCCTTCCACCTCGTCGATGGTATTTTCAAGGTGGTGGTAATCATCGGTTATCTTCTGATCATCCGGATCTTTAAGGATGTGAGGCGGATCTTCTCCCTCCATGGTGCCGAGCATGTCGTGGTCAACTCCTATGAGCAGGATCGGAAGACAGACTCGACCTTCCATTCCCGCTGTGGCACCAACCTCATCCTCCTCATCGTTATCGTATCGGTCCTCGTCTTCTCGATATCCGGTGCCGGTCTGTTCCTCCGCTTCCTGCTCCTGCCGATCATCTTCTCCCTCTCCTATGAGCTCTTCCTCCTCCTTAACCACCTCCACCTTATCCCCAGCTTCCTCCAGCATCTGACCACCCTCCCCCCTTCAGAAGAGGAGATCAGGATTGCCCAGGCCGCTCTGAAATCGGTGCTTGAGCATGAAGTGGGATAAGGAGAAGTTGAAACGGCGGCATGAGGAGCTGGCTCGTTTTCTGGCCAGTCCGGATGTTGCCACCGATCCCGGCCGGCAGATGCGGTATAATAGGGAGTTCAAGGAGTTGAATGAGATCCTTACCAGGATCGATCGCTACGAACGACTCCATCGGGAGTATCGGGAGACCGAAGAGCTCCTCACCGATCCCGAACTGAGGGAGGCTGCGGCCCAGGAGCTTACCCGGCTCGGAAAGGAGATGGAACAACTTGCCCATGAGATCGACCGTTATTTCCTTCCCCCCGAGGAGAAGAAGGGCTGTATTGTTGAGATCAGGGCAGGGGCTGGAGGGGATGAGGCCGGTCTCTTCGCCCGGGACCTCTTCCGGATGTATATCAGATACTTGGAGAAGAAACGGATCGGATATGAACTCCTCTCCAAACATGAGACCGGGATCGGCGGTTTCAAGGAGGTGATCTTTGCGGCTGGTCCTGGCTCCTATAACCTGCTCCGATACGAATCTGGAGTCCACCGGGTCCAGCGAATCCCGGTCACCGAGGCGGGTGGAAGGATCCATACCTCAACCGCAACCGTTGCGGTCCTGCCCGAGGTTGGGGAGATCGAGCTCAAGATCGACCCCAAAGAGCTGAAGATCGAGACCTTCCGGGCCTCGGGCCATGGTGGTCAGCATGTCAATGTTACCGATTCTGCGGTCCGGATCACCCATCTTCCAACCGGGATCGTCGTCTCCTGCCAGGATGAGAGGTCCCAGCACAAGAATCGGGCCAAGGCGATGAAGATCCTGAGGGCAAGGCTGTCAGCCCATCTGAAGGAGAAACGGGAAAGGAAGATCAAGGACCTCCGGCGAGCCCAGGTTGGTAGTGGGGATCGGAGTGAGAAGATCCGAACCTACAACTTCCCCCAGAATCGGGTTACCGATCACCGGATTAACCTTTCGATCTACCGCTTACCCGAGATCCTCGATGGTGATCTCGACCCGCTCATCACCGCATTGAGGGAGCGAGGAGATGAATCATAGTCTCACCTACCTCCTCTCCTACCTCACCGATCGGAGACCGGCCGGGTCCCAACTTACCGGAAGACTGGAGGAGTTGATCAGGAGGGGTTATCCACCCCAGTATCTCATCGGCCGGGTTGAGTTTATGGGGCTCGATCTCATTATCACCCCCGGCGTCTTCATCCCCAGACCGGAGACAGAGCTGTTGATTGAGCACATCCTCAACGAGAACGGATATCGATTCGGTCTTGAGATCGGGGTGGGCAGTGGTGCGATCATGGTCGCCCTCCTCACCCGTCTTCCCCACCTCTTCATGGTCGGAACCGAAATCTCCCCAGTCGCCCTTGAGGTCTGTCGGGCCAACCTCCTCCACCACCAGCTCCGGGATCGGGCTATGCTTATCCTCTCACCCCATCTCGACATCTTCTCACCCCAATCCTTTGACCTGGTTGTGGCCAACCCACCCTATATCCCTACCGGGGAACTTTCCCATCTACCCCGTCGGGTCCGCTTCGAGCCGAGATCGGCCCTCGATGGTGGTGAAGATGGTGCAGTCCTGCTAAGGGATATCCTTACCAAGGCCCCGATCCTCCTCCGTCCCGGTGGCCTTCTCGCCTTAGAGATCGATCCCGGTATTGAGATCCCATCATCCACCCTGAGGGAGATCAGGATCTATCCGGACTATTCCGGAGACGACCGGATCCTGATTGGGAGAAGATGAGAATCAGACTTGTCATCAATTATGAGAAGGAAGGGGCGGCAGAGGCCAGGGCCAGGATTGAAGCGCTCGGCGATCTAATTGAGATCGTTACCGATCATCCCGATGCCGTGGTTGTGATGGGTGGAGATGGGGCGATGCTCCATGCTGCCCGAACCTATGTTGACACCGATATCCCCCTGCTCGGCATCAACCTCGGTGGACTCGGCTTCCTCACCGATGTTCCCGTGGATCGGATTGAGGAGGCGATCCACCTCCTCGCCCGGGGTGAGTATCGAATCGAATCCCGGCTGCTGATTGCTGCCCGGGCCAGAGATGGAGAGGTGAAGGGGCTTAACGATGTCATCGTCTACACCAAGATCCCCGGCCGGGCGGTTGAGCTGACCGCATGGGTTGAGGATGAGTATATCTGCAGGTTCATCGCCGATGGTCTGATCGTTGCCACCCCAACCGGTTCGACTGCCTATTCCTTAGCCTGTGGAGGTCCGATCGTCTTTCCCGAGACCGACAATCTCATCATCACGCCGATCTCCGCCCATACCCTCTCGGTCCGTCCGATTATCATCCCGGCCGAAAGGAGGATCCGGGTGAGGGTTGGGAGGAAGGGGAGAGGGGCGTGGCTGATCGGGGATGGTCAGGAGCAGCTTGAGCTCAAACCGGATGAGGAGGTGATCATCTATAAATACCCCAGACCGGTCCGGCTGATTAAACTCCTCACCACCAAATTCACCGACACCCTGCGGGCCAAGATGAGATGGGGAGGGAGGGAGGATGCTTGAGGAGTTGAGGATAAGAAACTTTGCGGTGATTGAGAATTTGACCGTCCGGTTTGGAAGCGGACTCAATGTCATCACCGGTGAGACCGGGGCAGGAAAGTCGATCATGATTCAGGCACTGAGCGGGCTGATCGGGGAACGGCTCGATCCTACCGTGATCCGATCCGGAGCCAAACAGGCAGTGGTGGAAGGGGTCTTCCATCTCGGCGATGAGGTGCTCAGATTCTTAACCGATCACGGAATCCCCGCCGAGAACCCGATCATCATCAGGAGACTGATCGGCTCTGGTCGGGCGGGCTATATCAATGATGCCCTGGTTACCATGAGGTTGCTTAAGAACCTTGGGGAGAGGATCGTGGAGCTGGTAGGCCAGCATGAACACCAGTCACTCCTTAGGATTGACAACCACCGTAACTATCTCGATACCTATCTCGGTATCGAACCTCAGCGGGTTGAGCTCGCCCGGATCTATCGGGCTTATCTCGAGCGGAAGCGGGCCTATGAAGAGGCAGTCAGGAGAGGGGAGGAGCTTAAAGAGCGGAAGGAGCTGATCAGCTATCAGCTTAAGGAGCTTGAGGCCGCCGATATCAAACCGGGGGAGGAGGAGATCCTGACCCGCGAGCTCAATCTTTTGAAAAGTGCTGAGAAACGTAAGGCCTATATCAGCGAGATCCTCCACTACTTCTATGAAGGTAAGGATTCTGCCTATGACCTCCTGGCACGGGTTTCGGAACTGATGGAGAAGCTCTCCTTAGTCGATCCGGCAATGGAACGGGATGCCCAGCAGTTGAAGGAACTCCTCATCCAGGCCGAGGAATTGGGTCGGGAGATAAGCTCCTATCAGGAGCGGATTGAGTATTCTCCCGAGCGGATCGATGAGGTTATCAATCGTTTGGATCAGATCCGGCGGTTGAAGAAAAAATACGGTGGGATTGAGGCGATGGAGGCGAAGCGAAAGGAGTTGAAGGCGGCCTTGGAACAGCTTGAGAATCTCCCTTTTGATCTCGAGAAGAGGCGGGCCGAACTCGACTCCACCCATCGGAAGCTCCTCGAGTATGCCGATCGGCTATCAAAGATCCGCCGTCAGGGGGGGGAGAAACTGGCGGCAGAGATCGAGGCGATGTTGAAGGGTCTGAAGATGGAAGCGAGGTTTCTCATCCGGATTGAGGAGACCGAGCTTACCCCGGAGGGGAAAGACCGGGTTGAGTTCTATATCGTCTCCAATCCGGGTGAGGAGCCCAAACCGCTGCGGAAGGTCGCCTCTGGTGGTGAGCTCTCACGGATCATCTTGGTTATGAAGTCGATCCTGGCCGCTTCGGATCGGATCCCGATCGTCATCTTTGATGAGATCGATACCGGTATCGGTGGCCGAGTTGGTGAGGTGGTGGGTCTCCGACTCTCAGAGCTGGCCCGCCATCACCAGATCATCTGTATCACCCATCTCCCCCAGATCGCCAAATTCGCCGATCACCACTTTCTGGTTGAAAAAGAGAAGCGGAAGGGGATGACGTATTCCTGGCTCAAACCGCTCGATCAAGAAGAGAGGGTTGTTGAGCTGGCCCGGATGATCGGGGGGAAGACCCTGACCAGGGCGGCCCTGAAAAAGGCACGGGAAATGATTGAGGAGGCCAAGTGTTTACGATCTCAAACCTGATCTCCTCCTTAAGGCTCTTCCTCATCCCCCCCTTGGTGATCTCGATTATCAACCAGAATATGAGGCTCGCCCTTATCCTCATCATCATCGCCTACCTCTCCGATATTGCCGATGGCCTCCTGGCCCGGCTCCTCAATCAGGAGAGTGAACTGGGTAAGGTGATCGATCCACTCACCGATAAGCTCATCCTCATTGCGGTCCTCCTCTCCTTGGTTATCATCGATCGCTTCCCCTTTTGGGCCCTGATCATCCTATCCGTAAGGGAGGCGATCGTCATCTCCGCTGGAATTTATCTCCTCTCCACTCGAAGGAGGGTGATCCCCGCCTCCTGGTTTGGAAAAGTGGCGGGCTGGGTTATCGGGGCGATGGTGATCATCTACATCGTCAACTTCAAACCACTACTCCGGGTGAGCCTCTACGCCGCAATTGCGCTCATGGCCCTCTCGCTGATAAAATATTCTCAGGATTTTACTACCACCCTGAGGGGATGATGAGAAGACTAAAGCGTGCGGCACAGATCGCCCTCACCCGCTCCTTGGGTTTAAAGTCCGGGGAGCGGCTGGTCGTTGTTACCGATCGTTTCTGCCGGAGGATCGGCCAGGCCTTCTTCACCGAAGGAAGGAGGCTTGGGGCCCAGGTGATCCTGGTTGAGATGCCCCCCTTAAAAGAGCATGGAAATGAACCACCCCCGATAATCGCCACCATTCTCAAGCATTGCGACATCTTTGTCATCCCCACTTTGAAGTCGATCACCCACACGAAGGCAAGACGTGAGGCAAATCTCTATGGAGCAAGGGGGATCACCCTGCCCGGCATTACTGAAGACATCTTCGTTCGGACCATCCCGATCGATTATAAGAAGCTCCATCGGCTCACCCTGAAACTCGCCGCCCTCATTACCGGGGCCAGAAAAGCGCGAATTATTAGTGATATCGGCACCGACCTCTATCTCGATCTCTCCCATCGGACCGCTCACGCTGATACCGGGCTCGTGACCAAACCCGGCTCCTTCTCCAATCTTCCAGCTGGTGAGGCCTATATCGCCCCCATCTCCGCCGATGGATACCTGGTGATCGACGGCTCCATCGCCAGTATTGGTCTGCTCCGTCGGCCGATAAAGGTCTGGATCGAGGAGGGTAAGATGAAGGAGGTTGAGGGCGATCGGGGTCGGTTCCGGAGGCTTTTTGAGGGCCTGGGACCAGCGGCCCAGACCGTGGGTGAGCTCGGGGTTGGAACCAATCAGAAGGCAAGGCTGGTCGGCAATATCTTAGAGGATGAGAAGGCGGCCGGCACAGTCCATATCGCCTTTGGTGATAATCTCGGCTTCGGCGGCAACAACTCAGCTGAGATCCATATCGACTGCCTCATCAAGAAGCCCACCCTCTATCTCGACGATAAGATGATCATCGATAATGGCAATATTCTCCTTTAGCCTTCTCCTCTTCCTTCAACCGGTGAGAGAGATCAACTTCATTGGAAATGAGACCTTCCCGAAGGAGCGGCTTCAGCAGCTCATCACTACCCGTCCAGGTTCAACCCTAAGCCGGGCGATGATTGACCACGACCGTGCGGTCCTGATTGACTACTACCGGAAACAGGGTTTCTTTGGCACCAATATCATAGCCACGATAACCGGTGATACTGCAGTCTCGATCGGGTTCGAGATCGAGGAGGGAAAAAGGCCCGGGATCTATCGGATCTATTACCCCCCTGACTCTGAGGCGATTCTCATCAATACCAAGCTAAGGGCCGGCGATTATCTTATCGAAGAGGAGATCCTTAAGGATATCGCCCGGGTGGAGGACTATCTTGCCGATCGGGGTTATCCATTCGCCCGCCTCTCCTACTACCCGATCTTTGAGCATGAAACCCTCCACTTCTTCTGGGATCTGAAGAAGGGGAAGCGGTATCACATCCGTAAAATCACCATCACCGGACTTAAGAACGTCCCGGAGCGGTTGGTGCGCCACTCCCTCCTTATCCGACCGGGTGATCTATTCTCCCAGCGGAAGATTGCCGAATCGCAGAAGAATCTCTATCTCCTCTTCCTCTTCCGGCTGGTCGAATTCCGGTATGAACCCGCAGCCGATTCCCTCGACCTCGTCATCAGACTTGAGGAGGGGAGCCCCTATGGTATCAATCTCGGCTTCGGATTTATGACTCCGAGCCGGCTCATCGGCTCGATCACCTTCGAGAATCTCAACCTCATCCATACCGGGAATCAACTCCTCATCCCGATTATCGGCTGGATAAACCTGAAGAAGGAGTATTCGATCCGGACCTCGCTCGGATTTAAACTCCTCTATCCCCTTGACCTCCCCTTCTCCCTTACTATCGGCCCTTTCTTGGAAAGGGAACACCATCTAACCTATCTCCGTCAGGGGGTTGGCATCCAGGGGATGGTGAAGAGGGGTTTTGGTCCCGGTCTGGAGGCCGGTCTCACCTATCAGTACCGGAGGCTGAGGTGGGAGGGGATACCGCTGCGGGAGGGGATTACCAACTCGATCACCGGGAAGGCGATCCTCGACTGGCGTGATGAGATTCTCGATCCCAAACGGGGGGTCTTTCTGCTTCCCACCCTCGCCTTAGGAGGGACATTCCTGGGTGGGGACAACCACTTCCTCCGCGGTCTTCTCGATCTCCGGGTCTATCTCCCCCTGCCAGGTTTCACCTATGCCTGGCGTTTCCGGATCGGTGAGATCTTCCCCCTCCATCGGGGATTTGAGACCCATGAGGAGTTTCAGCTCGTCGCCTCCTCGGCCCTGAGGGGTTATCATGACTATGAGATCGGTCCGGATTCGATCGGATCAGAGCACTATGGTTCATTCCTGTTCGGGATCCAATCGGAACCGAGATTCCGGATCGGGAGGTTCGGCCTGGTCCTGTTTCTGGACCTCGCCGGTCTCGAAAAGGGATATAGGGAATTTGATATCGAGGATCTGGAGATCGGAACCGGGTTTGGTCTGAGATATTTCACCCCTCTTGGTCCGATCCGGCTCGACTGGGGTAAGAGGATGAAGGGTGCGCCACCCAAGGACTATGGTCTCATCTATCTCAGTCTCCAGCATGCGTTTTAAACTCCAGTTCCTCGGTTTCCTCCTCATCTCGATTTTGATTACCGCGGTAATCCTAAGGTCCTTTCCCAGGTTGGATCTCAGGATTGAGTATGAGAGGAGGGTTGGTGGTCCATTCCGTGGGATGATCCTTAAGGGCTTGAAGATCATCTCCAGGTCCGATACCATTACCGCGCGGCAGGCCTTCCTCCTCATCCGGTCGCTCAACCCATTTGAGTTTGAACTCAACCTCTCCGGAACGAAATTGAAGTTTCTCCCCGGTGGTGGAAAGGAGCCGGGTTTCTGGTTCATCCCCATCCGGGTCCAGGGTGATATCCATCTCCTCTCGGGATCGGTCATTCTTGCCCGGGATTCCATCACCGATCTCGATCTCGATCTGAGAATGCAAGGGTTTGGCCCCAATCTCTCGGGTTCGATCGACCGAATCCAGTTCTGTTATCGGCAGAAGAAGTTCCAGGCCGGTGGCGAGGTCATCCTCACTCCGGGTGGGGTGGAGATAAAGAAAGGGAGGGTGACAACCGGTGGATTGGACCTTCTCCTCTCTGGTCTTATCATCAGAGGGCGGGGCGGTTTTGAGGTGAGTGGAAGGCTCGACCTCGACCGGTTCACCTCCTATCCGGGTCAGCTCCACCTTTCCGGTCGGATCGATTGGGATCGGGGTCGTATCGGCTCCAACCTTACCGGAACCCTAACCAATTTTCTCCGTCCGGAAACGATCCCGGTGATCATCAGCAGCCTTGGCGACTCGATCCGGATCGTCTTTCCCGAGGTAAGATCAGAACCCGGTTTTGCCTCCGGCTGGGCGGTATGGAAAAAAGGGGAACTCGATGCCTTTGCAATCGAACTGGATCGGTTTCAGTTAAATCGTTACCTCCCCATCAATCTCATCCTCACCGGCCGACTCACGAGAAGAGCAGGTAGGCTTTCCGGGCGGTTTCAATCGCTTCCGCTGGGGATCGATTCCATCCTGGTGGCCGGCCGTCTTGATTCCCTCTCGATTTCGATCTACTCGATCGATGGTCAAGCGATGTGGATGGGAAGGCCGGATTCATTCCTCTTCAGCCTCCACAACTTCCCCATCAATCCGCTCCTCACCCCATTCGGGCTGGGCGGAGAGGGGAGGGTGACCGGGGTTATTAAACGAGAAGGATCGATAATTGCCGGGGAGTTGACCGGTCAATCGATTCGCAGTCATGGTCTGCGGGGTGATCAGATCCGGGCAGTATTTCCCAGCTTCTCACTTACCGATTACTCGGGCAGTGGTGAGGTTGAGATCCTTGGCCTTGGGATCGGAAAGGAGGGGGTGGATCACCTTACCCTCCGTTATGAGG
>QNBE01000024.1 GCA_003645615.1 Caldifarciminota bacterium | reverse complement strand
CACCTTGTAGGTATACCGATGAGCAACCGTGACGGTATCGATAAACTCCTCAGTATTGGCCGGAACTGTGGCATAAGTGGTGTCCCAATCTTCACCCTCCACCCGCCGGGCGATCCTGAAGCCGGTCTCCTTTCCCGAGCGATCAGTCCAGGTCAACCTGACCTGATTGGTGCTGATCCGTTTAACATCCAAATCAGCCGGTCGCAAGAGCAAATAGATCTTCACCATATAGGGCCAGTACCTATAAGGTCCCTCCCAGTATAAAGGATTTTGATTCAAATCCCGGAAGGGATCACCGTTTTTGAAGAGTTCCTGATAGAGTTTATTTTCATAAACCAATGAGGAGTGGAAGTAAGCTTTCCGGTAGTCAGATTGGAGGATGGTATACTCCTGATACCAGGTCGTCAGCCGCCAGTAGATCTCAATCACATCTTGCTGATAGACATTAGCCTCGATATATCCGGTTTTTCTTTCGAACTCATCAAGATCAAACGTCTGCTCAGCAAGCAAAACATCGTCACCATCCTTGGTCTTGCCTCTGATCTGGAGCCGCATCCGCCCTTTGACAAACATGTCATAATAAAGTCGAATCGGTAAATAACCCTCAGTCTCCAGAGGCGTATAGACCAGTTTCCATTCATTATCAACCTTTCGGGCAAAATACTGGTAGACGATACCCGGGGGACGAGGAAAGACAGGCTCCGGAATTGAGTAGAGACCAGCCAGAAGTCCTGCCTTCCGGGCAATCGTCCAGACTTCGAGCCGCTTACCATGATAAGTCATTTTCTCGTCTATGTAACCAGGACCTTCGGCAAGAGATTTCTTATAGAACTTGTTGAGTTCGACTGCGATGGTGGGCTCGTCAATATAAGAAGATTGCTTTTGAGGCGGTCTCGGGTGTTTATCAGGTTTAGCACTCTTCTCCCAGAACTCCAGGTTCCTGTCCATTCTACAATATTCGGACCAAAGGGCCTCTTTGAGGTCGGGTGGCATAGACTCAAAGAGATCTTTTAACGACTCCCGCGTCTCAAAGTATGTGGGCCAAGGTTTTTCCCCATAGACCTCAGGAAATAACCTTCTAACTATTTGGAACGCAGTTCTTTTAAGATATTTCTGGATGATTGGTTCTAAAAGTTTAATGTACCACGGAGGCTTAATAAAATCGCTCCCAATTTCCCCCACAAATTCGAAATACTGGTCGAATGACCAAAGAGGATGAGCATAGAGACCTCCGATTTCAGTACCATCCGGTTTATAACCGTAAAGGAGAAACATTAGTATTCCCCATCCTGTCAAATAAGACTCCAGCCTTTCTTGTGTAAGATTCTTGACATTCCAACCCACAGCTTTTGCGGCGTCGACGTACCTTTTGACTGGAAGGAAATCTTGCTGCTGCCAGGTAGTATCTAATCTACCTGCCTCATCAAACACTCGATAAAAGGTACAGACATCCTGCCGAACAGTAATTGAGCCAAGAAATCTGGTAGCATAAAGCGGTTTCACGAATTGGGACCAGTTTGTAATGAAGGTGGGTGAAAATAGCTCATGATACCTTTCACCAAAGGCAAGCAGAATCTGAGAAAGGGCACTATCGGAATCATAGACCAGTCCATAGCCAAAGAGGGCCGGCTGCATGAACATGTGGCCGTAGCGATCATGGATTACATGCATCAGTGCACCGTAGATTAAAGATTTTTCATATGAGGACCATCCCTTCGCCTTGGCATATTTTGCCATCTCCCAGAGCTTCTGCAAATTATGCGAGTTATCTCCGTATTCGAACTCTATTGGGACCTGAACATTCTCTTTGGTCCAATCCTCAATTTTTAGAGGATCTAAAAGGTCCTTTCTGTGATTATAGAGGGTATCAATAATGGTTCTCAAGGGTGATTGAACCCAGAACATATCAGGAAAAGTGAGCCCGATGTAATAGAATTTCAGTAGCATAGCTCCACCAAGAAATTGAGGATTGGCTGTCGAGATATCCTGATAGAATTGATTATCGAACTCCTTCCACACATCGAAGGTCCTTGCTCCAATCGACATGTGGAAAGACAGATCATGGGCAGAAAGAACTACTGCCCAGCCAAGAAACAATACGGAATTCTTCACCATTCTGGTCATAATCACCTCCTTCAATAAAGGTGGGAAGCTTCAACCAAATAAATGTCATTAATATAGGTCGGCGGTTCCGCCTCTGAGCACACAATATAGACACTCCCCTTGTGAATATCAACTCCCAACGGTCTTCCAAAGTCAGTTATGAATACCCTTTCACTCCAGTCACCATACGGTCTTTTGTTTCGATAATAGATTTGAAAAGTCCCCCTCATAATTTGAGGCCGATAGATAAGATGTAATTGGTCGTGTTCATCAATCTCCAGATAAGGAGAGCCTCCAGGGAGAGAGTCGGAATTGAGCACAATCTCTTCACTCCACCTTCCAAATTCGTTATAGCGATAAAGAACGCTTTTTCCCTCCATGCATTCATCCCAGACAACATGAATTGTGCCCTTTGAGTCAACTACGATATCAGATTGAAAATGAATGACTGAATCATTTGAATTAAGTGGAACAGGATAACTCCAGGTATCACCACAGGCATTGGTGGTAAACAGGATGTAATCGGGACCGGTGTCAGTAACAGTATTTGTCCAGGTAACAAAAGCATCTCCCTGAGCATTGACTGCGATCCGGTAGTCCGATCTGTGAAAAGCTTCCTCTCTGTTTAACTCTACCGGTAATGACCAAGAACCCTCTGCAGACCTCTTGCTGTAAAAAATGCGGATAGCACCGGTCAATTCTCCCCAGATAAGGTGAATATTACCCAACTTATCTACAGCAATTATCGGGTCTGTCGATAGCCCTAAAGCAGTGACAACCTCGGGCGGGCTCCAATCACCGCTGGGAGATTTTTTTGTGTAATGGATCGCAAAATCATGTTGATAGGCAAGGTGGATTGTACCAGAATCATCAATCCTAACGCAGGGAAACCAACCTTCGCACAAAAAAGTAGCTTCCGACCATTTCCCATCTGGAGAACGATAGGTATAGTAGATTCCACCACTGTCAGGGTTCCACTCTTCCCAGAAGATATAAATATTCCCATATGGTCCCACGGCAATTGTAGGATATTCTGAATCATAAGGCGTATTCGAGACATTCACCGCCTCAAAGCCCGCTTCCTGAGGAACCTCTTTATCAGGACAACCGATGGTGATAAAGAAGATGACAATCAGGGCACTGACCCTAAATTTCATCATTTTTCCAGGTGAGTCCATCCCACTCCTATACCAGCTCTTCCCCTTCATTATACCAGATTGTAACTAGCCGTTTGGGTCTTTCAATAGCTTCATTTACAGTCTTGAGGAGGTAGATCTCATCTGAGGTCGGGATCTGGACCCGCCGGCATTATTGTATGCAGTCATGCCGGAGTATGAGGAGACCGCGATGCGATAGCCGGCTTTGACTCCTGAGTTATCGACCCAGGTCAGTCTAACACGATTGGTGAGTACTTCCAGACTGAGATCTGATGGAGGCGCGATCATTGTCACCTCAATTTCCTCGGATAGAGTATAACCCTGGTATCAGGATTCTGTCCCGAGTTTCGTGGAAATTTTCAAACCCTCGAAACCCTTGCGGAATTCACTACGACCATACCGATCGACCACGGCATAGAGCTCCTGAGGTGAATTATACCCCGGATGAATTTCCACGATAATAGGGAAACTACCGGTTAAGTAGTGGTTTTTTGGATCCAGTCTTTTCGTTTTATGCCAGCAAGTTTGAGATATCTTATCAGATCTCTTCGTGTGATCGGAGTGATTCGGGACATCAAACTACGATTTTCTTCATTTCTTTTATCTCAAATTTCCCAAGTTTGGGTATGGGAAGGCCTTTCTTGATACTGAGCAGTATCCAGCCCTCAACCACTTCTCTCAGATTCTTCCGACACTCCTCCAGGGTCCGACCGGTCGCCCAGACCCCTTTCAGTTCCTTTATCTCGCCATAATAAGGTTCTTCGTCATCAATTATTTCATATTTCGCCCGCCTCAATGCCTCCTCGATATACTCAATGAGCATAATTGACCTCCATGGAGTAATTATAAATAGGTGGAGGGGATGTCAAGGGCATGTTGTAACCGTTAACAGACATCGTTACCAGTGGGGGGTTGGAGGTTTTACCTGTTTGACTACCAGGAGATCTTTAGAGTGGCGCCGTTTCTGTCCCGATTGGAACCAATCCAGGTGCTGGAAGAAGATGCGTTCGGCAACATCTCCTTAGCGGTCCGGATGTGCGGTGTATCTCGAGCTACGATTCGAAAGTTCGATCAGACCAGCTATGTTTTCCATCGTAACTAAAAACCGTATTATGGTCGAGAGATTGACGGCAGGACACCATTGGAGTATGCTCAGATGGTAATGACGACGTTGAATCCCGACATTGCCTTATTCCCTCCCATATTTCTTGATAAACTAAGCTGCAGTATCCACTGGAAAGGTGGTAACGATGTGTGTAAACATTACAACTTCGTCGGAAATGCTTGACAATATCCGACTCTGAGAGTAAGATATATCCTGCATCTCAAAACCAGGACGAGATATGCCTTAAGGGCGATGCTATATCTCGGAAAGATGGATCGTCCAATCCCGCTTTCTGAGATTGCGGAGAAACAGCGGATCAAGCTCCACTACTTGGAGCAGATCTTCATCCGTCTCCATCGGGCCGATCTGGTTAAGAGTAAGAAGGGGCCTGGGGGTGGTTATTCCTTGAGTCGAAGTCCGGGTTCGATCCGGATCGTTGAGATCATGAGGGCGCTTGGTGAGGAGACCGCCCCGGTTAGCTGCGCTGAAGACCGGCCCGATCAGTATTGCGCCCGGATCGACAACTGCCCACTCAAACCTTACTGGATCGGACTCAAAGCGGTGATCGAAGAGTATCTTAACGCCACCCTTGAGGAGGTAGGCAATGGATCGTAAGGCACTCCATAAGCTCTCCTACGGCCTCTACATTGTGAGTGCCCAGAAGGAGAAAAGACCCAACGGTCAGATCGCCAATGCTGTGATCCAGGTTGCATCCGATCCCCCCTTGGTCGCAGTTTCGATCAACCACCAGAATCTGACCCACGAGTTCATTGAGGCAGCTCAAGGTTTTACGATCTCAATCCTCGCCCAGGAGACGCCGATGGAGTTCATCGGTCGCTTCGGCTTCCGCTCCGGCCGGGACATCGACAAGTTCGAAGGGATAAACTATCGTTCTGGCTCAACCGGTCTGCCGATTGTCCTCGACCATACGGTCGGCTGGCTCGAACTCAATCTGATAGACAAACTCGATGTCCGGACCCACACCCTCTTTATCGGACAGGTTGTCGATGCTGAAGTCTTGAGTGACGATCCAACCCTCACCTATGAGCATTACCATAAGGTGAAGAAGGGCCGGGCACCGAAGACCGCCCCGACCTATCGGGAGATTGAGATCCGCCACCAGAAATTGGAGGTGTAATGGAGAAGAAAGAAATTCTGAAGGAGATCATCAAAAGGCTCCATCAGGGGGAAAGACCTGAGGATCTGATCAAGGAATTCCAGAAGGAGATCGAGACGATCACCCCGGCTGAGATCGCCCGGATCGAACAGGAGCTGATCGAGGAGGGGATGAAACCGGAGGAGATCCGGAGATTCTGCGATGTCCATCTTGCGGTATTCCGGGAATCCCTAAAACGGCCAGGGATCTCACCACCGGAATGGCACCCGATTGCTATCCTGCTCAAGGAGCATGAGTGTATCATCAGCCTGGTCAGGGATCTCGATCCGGAGAAGCTATCCCGGCTCAAGGAGACCGAAAAACACTACCTAAGAGAGGAGAATGTCCTCTTCCCCTACCTGGAAAAGCACGGTATTGTCCAGCCGCCCAAGATCATGTGGGCTGAACACGATGAGATCCGGAGACGGGAAAAGGAGAAGGACTTCCGCGCCCTACCCGATCTGCTCATGAGCCACTTCTATAAGGAGAACAACATCCTTTTCCCCACCGCCTTGGATGTGATCACCGATGAGGAGTGGTATGAGGTAAGGGAAGAGTTTGACGGGATCGGCTATTTTGCCTTTAACCCTCCGCCACCGCCGCCGGCAAAAATTGGTCCGGGCACCAAACCGGTCGGGATGATCGATCTTCCCACCGGAGGCTTCTCAAAGGAGGAGCTCGAGGCGATCCTGAATACCCTTCCGATCGACATCACCTTCGTTGACAAAGATGATACCGTCCGCTACTTCTCTCAAAGTAAGGATCGGATCTTTGTCCGCTCCAGGGCGATCATCGGCCGGAAGGTCCAGAACTGCCATCCCCAGAAGAGCGTCCATCTGGTCAATAGAATCTTAGAGGACTTCCGGAATAAGAAAAGGTCAGTGGCCGAATTCTGGCTCAATCTGGGAGGGAAACTGGTCTATATCCGATACTTCCCCCTCTATGACAAGGATGGGGGATACCTCGGCTGCATTGAGGTAACCCAGGACATCACCAGGATCAAGCAGATTGAGGGGGAGAAGAGGTTGCTGGACTGAGGAGGTATTATGAAATCGATCAAAGGGACAAAAACCGAGCGGAATCTGCTCATCGCCTTTGCCGGCGAGTCCCAGGCAAGAAACCGCTACAGTTACTTCGCCTCTCAGGCGAAGAAGGAAGGTTATGAGCAGATCCATGGCGTCTTTCTTGAGACCGCTGACAATGAGAAGGAGCATGCCAAGAGGCTGTTCAAGTTCTTAGAAGGGGGCGATGTCGAGATTTCTGCTGCCTATCCGGCCGGGGTGATCGGCGATACCAGAGCGAATCTGAAGGCGGCTGCAGCCGGAGAGAACTATGAGCATACTAAGATGTATCCCGAATTCGCCAGAGTCGCTGAGGAAGAAGGGTTTGAGGAGATTGCCGCTGTCTTCCGTGCCATCGCCGTGGCCGAGCGTCAACATGAGAAACGATATCTTGGCCTCCTGAAGAACTTGGAGGAAGGCAGGGTTTTCAGGAAGGAGAAGGTTGTGAGGTGGAAGTGCCGGAACTGCGGTTATATCCATGAAGGGACCGAGGCCCCGGAAAAATGTCCGGCCTGTGCCCATCCTCAGGCCTATTTCGAACTTCTCTTCGAAAACTGGTAGGGGAAAAATGGATAGATCTTAGAGATTGTCGAGAGCGGGATTGAGCTTGAGAAGAAGGGGCTGTTGACCTATCTCAACTTCTCCCACCGGTGAGGGAGCTGGAACGGATCCGCACCGCCCATATGAAGGGGGAATCGATACCTGAGGTGAAACTGGATATGGAGATCGTCCCGCGGCTCAAGAACCGGGGGCAGTTGAGCAAAGGGATCTGATCCAGGTCGAGATCGGCAGCATCACCCATACCGGCTTCTACCTCGGGATGCAGGAATTCGATATGTCCGACCGATACCGAGGGATTGACTGACTTTGGATCGCTGGTATAATCTCACCGTGGATACTCTCGAGGTCACCCATCGGTGGATCAACGGTGTGGCTCAACCCCCCCCACCGCTGTTGGAATCTATAAACCAAAAAGGAGGTGAAAATGGAACAGCTTAATCCCTTTAAGATAGCCCAGGCTCAGCTTGATGAGGCTGCAAAGTATCTAAAGCTTGACTCCGCCACACATGCGCTGCTTCGTGAGCCCATGCGTGAACTACATGTTCTAATCCCCGTTAAAATGGATTCGGGTGAGGTAAAAGTCTTCAAAGGTTTTAGGGTTCAGTATAACGATGCCAGAGGTCCTACAAAAGGGGGCATAAGGTTCCACCCAGAAGAGACCATAGATACAGTGAGAGCACTTGCTGCCTGGATGACCTGGAAGAGTGCAGTTTTGGATTTACCCTACGGCGGTGGTAAAGGTGGCGTAATCTGTGATCCCGAAGAGATGTCCGAGAGAGAACTTGAAATGCTCTCAAGGGGGTATATTCGTGCTCTGGGCGAGTTTATTGGCCCTGAAAAGGATATTCCAGCACCCGATGTTAATACGAATCCACAGGTCATGGCATGGATGATGGATGAGTTCTCCAAACTGAGGGGCTATAATACGCCCGGCGTAATTACGGGTAAACCCATTCCTCTCGGTGGCTCCCTTGGTAGACTCGATGCTACCGCAAGGGGAGGTATGTTCGTCCTAAGAGAGGCTGCAAAATTGATGGGTTTAGATCTCAAAAATGCCAGAGTTGCTATCCAGGGATACGGAAACGTGGGTTCTTTCGCCCATAAACTGGTAACTGAGATGTTTGGTGCCAAGGTCATCGGCATAGGTGATGTTGAGGGAGCAATATATTGTGAGGGCGGTTTTGACTATGATACAATCTCAAAAAATATGAAAAAACCGGGAATTGTGCCTAAGGATCTACCCGGTTCAAACTTTCTTGGCACTGAAATGGAAGGAAATGAGCAGCTACTTGAACTTCCGGTTGATGTGCTCATCCCCGCGGCTATTGAAAATGTTATAACCAAAGAAAATGCCCCCCGAATAAAGGCAAAAATCATTTTGGAACTCGCTAATGGACCAACCACTCCTGAGGCAGATGAGGTTCTCCATAATACCGGTAAGTTTGTAATCCCTGACTTCTTGGCCAATGCGGGAGGAGTTACGGTCTCCTACTTTGAGTGGGTCCAGAACATCAGTGGTTACTACTGGCCCTTAGAAGAGGTACACGATAAACTTGATAAAAAGATGACCAAAGCCTTTAATGATGTCTATGCTCTCTATAAGGAGAAAAAACTCCATCCAAGGCTGGCTGCATACCTTGTCGCAGTCCAGAGGGTTGTTGAGGCGATGAAGCTAAGAGGCTGGCTCAGGGCTTGAGACAGCTTCTGGCGGGATGTCGAAAGTTCTCAGTCAGTTATATCAGCCGCGACGATATCGCCGCATTGACTCGTGAGGCAGCGGAAATCAGCGGCATTCCGTATGTGATGGATGTGGACCGAGAAAGGGTTGACCAGATACTCGCATAGGAGATTTTCTTCTCCATAGGGCGTCTACCCTGAAGGGCCGGCCGCCCCTTCAGCCTTAGGCTGTTGGGATTCCTTATGAAGCTTACGGCATCTATAACCGATCGAATCATCAGGATGTGTCAACTCGATATGTTCGAGTATGAGATCGATCCTTACTATGGCTGTGAGCACCAGTGCCGCTACTGTTACACCTTGAACCATGCCACCGGTGTCATTACAACCTTCCGGGATATCGACCGGTTAGATTCCGAACTGGAAGGACTTACTCCCCAAACCATCTATCTCGGAATGAACACCGACCCATATCAGCCCTGCGAAAGGAAGGCCCGGGTAACCAGACGGATCCTTGAGATCCTCGTAAGTCACAACTTCTCCGCCTCAATCCTGACCAAGTCCGATCTGATCGTCCGGGACATCGATATCCTGAGGAAGATGGCCGAACCCTCAGCCGGGGTCTCACTCTCCTTCAGCGACGAACGGATCCGGGTCTGGTTTGAGCAGAATGTCCCGGACAACTCCCGGCGGTTGGAAGCGCTCAAACTCCTGAAGGAAGCCGGGATCTCTACTTATATTCTCATCTCTCCGGTCATCCCCTATCTCACCGATGTGATGGCGCTGATCGAGAAGGCAGGTGATGCTGCCGATGAGATCTGGATCTATCGGCTCGAGATCAGATCGACCGAGGATCAGAACTGGCAGAATATTATTGAGATCATCAAGAACCACTGTCCGGAGATTGAGGCCGGATTTCAAGCTGCGGCCCTCGATCCCCATCATCCCTACTGGCAGAGGTTGAGAGCGGAACTGAAAGAGCTGAAAGGAGTGGAAGGTAAACTTCATATCGAATTTTAATCCAAACTGATTGGTAGTCGGTTAAGCGGGCCTCTGATGGAGCGGAGGCCCTCCTGATCATTCCTCCTCTCACATTCGGTAATAAAATCCTGAATTGCCTTCTTAATCCTCTCGGTGATGAAACGATGGGTATCGATCGACCAGTCATCGAACATCTTTCTCAGGGGTTCTCCCCGCACCATCCGGAATGCCCTCAGGTATTCCTGTCGGGCAAATGACCACTCCCCAAAATTCTTTAAGAGTCGGGCCCGGGTTAATGTCTCACTGAAAATCTGTAGATCAGTAGTTACCGGGGGTGTAAAGATCAATCTCCCCCCTCTTCCAAAATGGAGCTCACGAGTGGATAGTTTTAAAGAACGCCGACAGATGACCAGGAGATGGGAGAGGTTACGTTTGGGACTGCTGCTATCCGGCCAGTAGTTGTTAAGTAGACTATCGATGGGAATCGAACCATTCCTGAGGGCAAGCTGGATCAGGATTGATGCCGACTTCGGCGGGAGGGATGTCCTTATCGGTCGTCCATTCCGATAGATCCGGAAAGGTCCTAACAGCTTAATATGGAAGACCGGAATCTCGGTCTGAAAGACCGGAAGTTCCAGAAATCTTTTCGGGAGCCTGGGATCTCTCCCCGCCCTTATTATCTTCCGCACCAGATCCGGAAAGAAGAGAAGCCAGAAATGGAAGTGGGCAACACACCCTTTATTATGAGCATAACGATAGGCCTGCCAGTAGTTCCTTACTCCCTGAGCATTACATAATAAGAGAACGAGCCTCATCCTCGGTGTCAGATTGTTGTAATCGATCTCAACATCCTTACCCAGGATCAGGTATCTCAAGAGGACATCCCGCCAGCTTCCCACCTTCCTCAAAACCGGAATCGGGGCCTTGAGCAACTGCTGGGAATGATCATGATCACGCAGGGCAGCATAGCAGGCAGCAAGGAGAAGAGTCCCGGTATGGAGAAAATATCGTATTTCTTCCTTCCGGGCATATTCGGTCGAGAGCTGCAGTCGGGCCCGGGCCTCCTCAATCCGACCCAGGCCAAGATAGGTCACCGCCTCACTCTGGGCAAGCTGAAACCGGAATGGATCGGGCAATTCTGACCTTATCTCCTTAAATTTTGTCATCGCTTTCCGATATTCACCGGCCAGGGCCAGAGTAGTCGTGTAGAGGAGTTTCGTATCGGGATCCTTCAGTTTCTGACCTTCCAGAAGACGCCGGGCCTCACCGAAGTAGCCGATTGAGGTGAATAGACGGGCCAGATTATCCCGCGCTGCAGGCGAATTGGGAAATGACTTCATGATGGTGATACATCGCCGGGCGCAGCTAATCACCTCCCTGATCCTCATCTCTCCGGAGAGGGCCATTCCCGTTAAGAGATGGATGATAAACCTCAGGTATGGATCGCCTCCAAGTTGATGATCAGGTCCCTCAAGATGGCCCTTCAGCCGTTTGAGAAGTTTGAAGAGACGTCGATACCGACCCAGCCACTGGAGGGCAACCGCCTCAACAATGCCCGCTCTCACGGCCAGATAGTAAAAACCTTTCCGTTCCGCTGCAACCCTCAACTTTCTGGCCTGAAGTAATGACTCACGGGGTGATCGGTAGATCGGCTGATAATAGAGTTTGACTACTCGCCACGGAAGTGAGAGGAGGGAGTCGGGAATCTTGGTAACAACCTCCTCCGCCGGAAAGAGAGGCAGTTGATTAAGCAGGCGGGCCGCCCTGAGAATATCCTTCTGTTCAATCATCGCCAAGATCTCTTTCTCCCACCGATCGCTCTCCTTATTCATCGCGAGATAATCGAGAAAGTTAAGAGAAAACCGACCCCTGCGAAACCCGGCCAGTCCATACCGCTGCCAGATTGACCAGATCCCCTTGGGTGAGATCTCTATCCCTTTGCTCTTCAGTCTTTGTTGTGCCTCCCTCAGCGTAAGCCAGGGGAATCTTTCTTTCAGCCGGACTACCTCATCACGATGGTGAGACTCATCCTCCAGCCTTCCTTCCCGATAGCGAACAATCCAGCGCTGGAGAGTGCGAGGATGAATCCCGAATCGGTCCGCCACCTCCTGCTGGGTAACCCCACCCTGGAGCCACATCTTTACTGCCAGGCGACGAATCTCCCCATACGGCATATCGGAAAAATTATAAAAATATTTCCCTCAATCGCAACCACCTCCCTTCTGCAAGAAGAAGGCTTTTCCCAAGCGGATTTTGAAACCGGTCTCGATTAGAAGTCAGCCACCCTGAAGGGTAGAATAAAGATGGAGGTTGTGATGGGTAGAGTGTGGGTGATAATAATTCCGGTGGTCCTCCTGGCCCAGTTTGGTCCCGATGTCCGGGTAAGTGACACCACTGGAGGCCTGCTGGGCTGTGTCGAACCATCAATTACGGTGGGATCGGATAGCATCCTCTATGTTGTCTGGGCCAGCGACTATACCGGTATCGGTGATCTCCATCTTTATTTCTCACGCTCAACCGATCTGGGTCAAACCTGGAGTCCCGGATTGAGGATCGACGATCAAGGCCGAAGCTGCCTCCAGCCGGTCCTTAGTTATCAGCCACCAGCCACCCTCTACTGTATCTGGTACTGGCAGAGTGGGGGCGTCAGGGATCGGATCATGTTCAGCCGATCAACTGACGGCGGTGCGAACTGGTCTCCCTCCATCAGGGTTGATGACTGTCCGATCGACACCTTCTTAGAACATCCTGAGATGTGTATGAGCAAGGATGAGATCCTGGCGGTCTGGGGGGATTGCCGTTATGGCTGGCGGATCCGGTTCAGCAAATCGACCGATCAGGGAACCACCTGGAAAAAAAGTCAGGAGATCAGTTTCGGTAGATGGGCATGTTATCCCCGGATTGCGGCCTCCGGCGACACCATCTATGTTGTCTACTACTCCCTGGATGATAATATCTACCTCTCCCGATCCACGGATCTGGGAGAGACCTGGGAGGATATGGGCAAGATCAACGATCTCACCACCGGGGAACGGAGATATCAAGCTATCGGAGTCTCCCCTGAGGGAACAATCGGTTGTGCCTGGTATGACTGGTCCTCCGGAGAGTGTGAGATCCGTTTCACCCGATCTACTGATGGGGGGAATTCCTGGTCTCCTTCGATAAGGATTTCGGATCAATTCAGCCAGGATCCGGTCAAAGGGGAGACAAAGTTGAACATCCTCTTCCGATCCTGGAACTTAATCTATGCCATCTGGTCTGATGAACGGAGTGGCGCCAATGGCAGCTGGGATATCTATTGCACCTATTCCACCGATGGTGGATCGACCTGGATTCCTGAAATAAGGGTGAACGACTCCTTGGACAATAGCCAGACCTGGCCCTCAGTTGCCCTCGATTCCCGGGGCAACCCGGCTGTGGTCTGGTTCGAGTACCCCGAGCATATCTATTTCGACTATGGCGACTTTCCTGGAGTGGCCGAATCGCAGCAAAACCATCCTGAGGGTTCTCTTACCCTCTCCCCCAATCCGTTCTCCCACCGGATCGTCATAACCTACCATACTAATAACCCCAATCCTCCACAGGCAAAGATTTATGACATTGAAGGTCGGATGATAGCCACCATTTTGGGTAAGAAATCTGGTAGCGGTTACCAATTCATCTGGGATGGAAAGAATCATCCCGGCGGGATCTACTTCATCGGTATTGGATCCCGGCTGGAGAAGATAACCCATTGCCGCTAAGGAGGTGATTATGAAGCAGCTAATCATCATCACCATCCTCTTGGTCCCACTTTATGGACAGCTCACCAATGACACCCTTTTCATTCCAAGTGTTAGTGGGTCACCGGGAGAGCAGGTGGTCCTACCCATCTACATCAAAAATACTGTTGCCTATCAGGGATGGCAGATACCGATCCGCTTCGGTGATGGCAACTCTCCGGTCTATTGTGATTCGATCAGTGAGGTAGGCTCCTGTATGGAGAACTGGGATTGGAAATCCTATTTTGTTAATAACTGTGAATGGGATAATGTCCAGACCTGTGGTGCTGCTGGCATTGTCGACATGATGCTACAGGATTCCTTGGAACCGGGTTACTGGCTGGTGACCACCCTCTATATCACCATCGATTCCAATGCCTCACCTCAGACCATCCGGGTTGATACCACCACCGCCTCCTGGTATCAGGGCGGACCACAACTTGACTATGTGGTTTCCGTCCACGGCCAGTCTTACCATACTGAAGTTGTAGCCGGATCGATTACCATCGAGGGGATCGGAGTGGGGGAATCGAAGCGGAACAGCCTACCTTTTACCATTACCCCTACGATCATCCATGCTGGAGAGCCGATTAAAATCCGGTTCACCGGTGCTCGTAATTCGCGGGTTGTCCTGAGGCTCATTGATATCTCGGGAAGAATCCTGACTACACTCTACGATGGTCTTCTCTCCCGCGGCAACCTCGAATTATCCTGTCCTTCATCTAATCTCTCTCCGGGCATCTACTTCCTTACCCTCACCGGAGCAGATGAGACCTACACCACCAAGATATTGATCTACTAACCTCTATTATGCCGGGCATTTCCGCCCACATCGACCAACCGTCATTCTTAAGATCGCTTGAACCCCCGGGCAGTGGTGAAAAATACCCTCCCTTTCCAGATTGCCGGTCTTGATGTCCGCACACCTGACCGTATTGGCCATTGAGATATAGACTCGGCTGGAGACCGAACTCAAGGTAGGGTTTCTCCTGGATGAACCAGAGTCTCTGATCCTTCCACCTGCCAGTCATACCATCAATCATGGCTAACTCATCATAACACTTCTCTTTCTTCTCCTATCGCCTGGCCACATAGACATGCTGTTATAGATTCAGGATGCTGAGATGATCTCACCGGCGATCGGAGTCTTCCAGAGCTCCTCTCCATCCTTCATCCTCAACTGCTGGTGTGGCCAGAGGCCGATTCTAAGGCAGGCTTACCTTCCAACCCCATCCCATCCGGTCCGGTGAATGCAACCAGCCCCAATCCGGATGTTAATATCAAAAGCAACGACGACATCACAGCTTCCTTTTACAATCAGAAGGGGTAAATATTCCCTGATCCCCGCAGAGAAGGCCTTGTCGAATCAGGAGTCAGCGGATTATGATCAGCCGGGCTTTTTTCGACCTCTCCGGCGTGCTTATCCGAAGGAAATAAGGGCCAGAGGGCAGATGGTTGATATTGATCGGAATTGTATTACCGCCCGTCTTTATTCTTTCATATTTCCGATAAACACACCTTCCAGTCGGTTCGAAGATGGTCACTACTGCGTTGGTGCTTCTGTAGCTCCTAATTTTGATGAAGAAATGGCCGCTGGTGATCGAGGTGACTTCCATATCCATTGGTCCGATTCGGAACTCCTCCAAACCGGTGAACTCATCTACCACCACATACATACACCAGTCTCCCTGGGGAGGAGGAGTATACCAGACCTCTGGATAATCAACAAAGGTGTCACAAAAAAGTGCGGTACAATTAGGAAAGGGATCTTCCTGGATGTAGAAGAACCAGAACCTCCCATCCTCCTCATGTATAGGGGGATCGAATCCATACCAGTTCCATCCTGAAATACCTTCGATCCGCTAACCTTTCGAATGATTGTGTCCGGGGCACCGTTGTTGTCGTCACAAATCACAATCCCCCAGGTGGGATGGGTCTGGGGCCAGCCGGTAGCGAGAATCACCCCCACCCCCTTGATGTCACATCGGTCACCAGCATCGAATAACCCACCCATAGCCTGCCCTCCCTGGTACCAAGCCCAAGCACCTCCGGTTGAACCATCATCATAGTGAAGGGTGTCAACTCCGTAGGCGGTGAAAATGAAAATCAGCAGACTATACCATACCCAACCATATCCCTTCATATAATTATTTTACTTAATAATTGAATTTTGATCAATAGTAAAAATGTCTGACTCCTCTCCACTTCTTATCTTGAAATTTAGCCGATTTTATCAGTCAGCGTAGGCAGCGGCAGGAATTTAATAATTCCCGGTTTGAGATTTTTATAATTATAAAATCTTCGAATGGCAGAAACGCTTACCTGAATCTGATCCAAAAACTGGAGAGGAATCAGCTACCAATCTGATTGACACCAGGGGATAGACTAATATAATTCCCACGATGGAACTTTCGGTCAATATCGACCATGTCGCAACCCTGCGTGAGGCGAGAAAGGAGCCATTTCCTGATCCGGTCCAGGCCGCCTTTGAGGTGATCCTGGGCGGTGGTGACGGGATCACGGTCCACATCCGCCAGGACCGGCGCCATATTAAAGAGAGGGATCTCTTCCTTTTGAAGGAAGTCCTGACCGTCCCGCTCAATATCGAGATGGCCCAGGTTCCGGAGATGAAGGAGATTGCGATCAAGGTCAAACCCCATCAGGTGACCTTGGTTCCGGAACGTCCTGAGGAGGTTACCACCGAGGGTGGACTCAATCTCAAGTCTGCCCCGGGGATTGGGGATCATATCCAGGAGCTGAAGGATCACGGGATCAGAATCAGTATCTTCGTCGATCCCGATCTCGAACAGATCAGGCTGGCCAAGGAGCTCGGTGCCGAGGTGATCGAGATCAATACCGCTGCCTATAGCAAAAGCCCGGATGATGTTGAACTGTCCAAGATTAAGAGGGTTGCTGAGGCCGCTTTTGAGTTGGGACTCGTTGTCCATGCTGGCCATGGCATAGACTATCATAATATTCACGGTATTAAGCAGATCCCCCAGATCACCGGTTGTTCGATCGGCTTTGCCATTATCGCCCGGGCGGTCTTTGTCGGCCTGAGGAATGCGGTCCGGGAGATGAAGGAGCTGATGGGATGAGAGGACTCCGGTGGCGTTCAATCCTGCTTCTTGTCGTCATTGTTGGCGGTCTGATTGCGATCTATCCCACAATCCAGCTCTACACCAATCCCAACCTCACCGAGGCCGAGCAGGTCGCCCTACATAAGAAGGCCCTCCATCTCGGTCTCGACCTGAAAGGCGGGATGCATCTGGTCCTGGAGGTTGATAGATCCAAGGTGGAAGGGAGGGTTGAGGATGCGGTCGATCGGACCGTCCACATTATCAAGAACCGGATCGATCAGTTCGGAGTATTCGAACCGATCATCCAGAAGCTGACCGGGGGTAGGATCCTGGTCCAGCTCCCCGGAGTCGATCGGGAACGGGCCAAGGCCCTGATTGGAAAGACCGCCCAGCTCACCTTCCATCTGGTCCAGCAGAACCAGTATAATGAAGTCCTGAATGCGGTTGATAGCTGGATCAAGAAAAGGATGAAGGATACCCTCCTCTTCGGGGAGAACCCCTTTCTCTCCCTTTTGAGATCGATCGAGAAGATCGACATCGGTGTCTATGAGGCGGATTACTGGACGGTCGATTCGATGATCAGGGCCGCCCAGGACACAATTCCGGATTCGGTTGGTTTCTACTGGGGACCGTGGGAGGACTATCTCGGCCGGCGGATAAGGAGGCTCTATCTTTTGAAGAATCGACCGGAACTGACCGGTGCCGGGATCAAGGATGCCCGCCACAGCTTGGATCAGCGGCCAACCTCAATGGGGGGCTGGATTGTTGAGCTGGAGTTCAACCGGAAGGCGGCGCGGGAGTTTGCCCGGGTCACCCGCCAGAATATCAATCGAAGGCTGGCGATCGTGCTCGATGAGATCGTCCAGTCCGCACCAAGGATTAAGGAGGCGATCCCCAGGGGAAGGGCGATGATCGAGGGCAGATTCTCCGCTGAAGCGGCAAGGGATCTGGCGATTGTCCTTCGGGCCGGTGCCCTGCCCGCACCGGTTCGGATCATCGAGGAGAGATCGGTTGGCCCATCCTTAGGGCGGGATTCGATCGAGAAGGGGATCCGATCAACCCTGATTGCCGCTCTGGTTGTCATCGGCTTCATGCTGGTCTACTATGCCTTTGCCGGACTGGTCGCCGACTTCACCCTCCTTTTGAACATCTTCCTCCTCTTGGGCCTCCTCTCCGCCCTGCGCGGGACCCTGACCATGCCCGGTATCGCCGGTATCGCCCTGACCATCGGGATGTCGGTCGATGCCAACATCCTCATCTTCGAGCGGATCCGGGAGGAGCTGAGGATGGGAAAGACGGTCCGGAGTGCAATCGAGGCTGGATTCAAGCGGGCCTGGGTTACCATCTTCGATGCCAATATGACCACCCTTATTACCGGGATCATCCTCTATTTCTTGGGTAGTGGACCGGTCAAGGGTTTTGCCCTCACCCTTTCGGCCGGTCTCATCATCAACCTCTTCTCCGCGGTCTTCGGTGGTCGGGTGATCTTCGACCTCTTCACCACCAAGGTCCAGCCCCAGAAGCTGAGGATCTGATGCTCGAACTCATCAAACGGCCCAATATCGACTTCATCGGCAACCGGAAGAAGGGCTTCCTCCTCTCCCTCCTCTTGGTCTTGGTGGCAATTGGTGCCATCCTCTTCATCGGCCCCCATTTCGGGGTCGATTTCACCGGTGGCGCCCTGATCCAGGTCAAATTTGAGCGACCGATTACCACGGATGAGCTGAGAAAGGCCCTTGACCGGATGGGCAAGGGTCGGGCCTCGATCCAGAAGTTTGGTGGCGAGAATGAGTTCATCATCAGGGCCGAGACCAAGGAGGATCCGGCCAAGTTTGCCAGGGATGTTGGCGAGATCCTGAAGCTCTCCTTCAAAGAAAATCCCTACAAGATTCAGCGTCAGGAGACGGTCGCACCCAAGATCGGGGGCGAGCTTAAGTTCCGGACGATGATCGCCATCATCCTCGCCCTCCTTTTAATCCTCGGTTATGTCTCGATCCGGTTCGACTACCGGTTTGGGACTGCTGCCCTGATCGCCCTCTTCCATGACTTCATCATCACCTTCGGCCTCCTCGTCGTTCTCGGTCGCGAGTTCACCATCCCGGTGGTGGCCGCCCTCCTCACCATTGTTGGTTATTCGATCAACGATTCGATCGTGGTCTCGGATCGGATCCGGGAGAACTTAAGAAAGATGAGGAAGGAGACCTTTGATCGCATCGTCAATCAGGGGATAAATGATACCCTCTCCCGGACCCTGCTCACCTCCCTCACCACCCTTACCGCGGTGGCGATGCTGATCATCTTTGGTGGCCCGGTCATTGCCGACTTTGCCATCACCCTCTTCATCGGCTTTGTTATTGGAACCTACTCATCGATCTTCATCGTCGCCCCAATCGTGGTAGAATGGGAGAATCGGGCGCCACTCCGAAGGCGCTGAAGATCATCGCCACCGGCTTCTATATCGGCTATCTGCCGGTGGCACCCGCAACCTGGGCCTCTCTTCTCACCCTTCTGATCTGGTATCTGATCCGATCTTCTTCAATTATCCTCGGTCTTGGTCTGCTCACCCTTCTTCTCGGTTGTTATAGCGCCAATCGGCTGAGTAAGGAGTGGGGACCCGATCCCAGACCGGTTGTCATCGATGAGATTGCCGCCATGTTTCTCCTCCTTGCCACGGTCGGGGGTCTTAAGCCCGGTCTGGTCGGTTTTCTCCTCTTCCGGGTCTTCGATGTCTTAAAACCCCCTCCGATCCGGTGGGCGGAGCAGATACCGAAGGGGGCTGGGATAATGGCTGATGACCTTATTGCCGCCGGTTATGCCCGGCTGGTCTTATTACTCATCTTCCGGGGATGAAACCGGCCCAGATTCTCATCACCGGTAGTGAGCTCCTCGACGGTATCATTCCGGAGACAAACTCCCTATCAATCATCCGTCTTCTCGCCAAAATCGGCATCCCGGTAAAGAAGGTGGTGATGGTTCGGGATGAACTCGGTGCAATCCAGAGCGGGCTTAGAGTGATGATGAAAACTGCTGGGTTCATCTTCATCTCCGGTGGACTGGGCCCAACTCCGGATGACCTCACCCGGAAGGCGGTTGAGAAGACCTTAAAAGCGGAGGCAAAGAAGACCTTCCCGAATCCGATCGGAACCGCTCCCGGCTATATGTACGAGAAGGGGGAGTCGATCATCTTCCTCCTTCCCGGGGTCCATGATGAACTGGTCGCAGTCCTGAAGTCAATCCTGCGCTATCTTAAAGGGAGGTTCCGATTACAACCACTTAGCCGATTTCCCTTAAGGACGATCGGGATCGGGGAATCGCACCTGATGGAACTCCTTTCCGATCTTGAGGTGAGATATTATCCGACCATCTTCGGGGTGGACCTCTATTTTAAGACCGAATCCGATCGGAGGAAGGCCAGGCATCGAATCAGACCTTATATCTATAGCATTAAGGAACCACTTGAGGTGAAGATCGGCCGTCTGCTTAAGAAGAGAGGTCTCCATCTGAGCGTGGCTGAATCCTGCACCGGAGGTATGCTCGGTTCCCTCATCACCCAAGTGAGTGGGAGCTCCCGCTACTTCTTAGGTGGGATCATCGCCTACGACAACCGGGTAAAGGAGAAAGTGCTGGGGATACCAGAAAGGGTGCTCACCACCGAAGGTGCGGTATCCCTCCGGACCGCACTTCTGATGGCCAAAGGGGTAAGGAAACTACTGGGCACAGACTTCGGTATCGGGATCACCGGCATCGCCGGGCCTACCGGTGGCACAAGGGAGAAGCCGGTCGGCTTGGTCTATATCAGCATCTCCGGAAGAGAATTCGATTATGGTCTGAAGTACCGGTTCACCGGTGACCGCTTTCGGATCCGGGTCAGGGCCTGTTATCATGCCCTTGACCTCCTGAGGCGTTACTTGGAAGGAGCGATTATATGAGATCCTTTATCGCCATACCGATCCCGGAAGGGGTAAGGAGATCGGTTTCCAGCTATATCCATAAGGTCCGGTCCCAGCTCTCCGGGGTGAAATGGGTCCGGGAGGAGAACCTCCATATCACCTTGAGATTTCTGGGTGAGATCGATGAGAAATTGAAAGAGGAGGTGGAAGCGATCATTCAGGAGAAGAGCCAGCCCTTCAAACCCTTTCTTTGCCGTCTCGAGGGGATCGGTTACTTTCCTTCCCACCGTCGGGCAAGGGTGATCTGGATCGGGATTGAAGAGGGGGGGCAGGAGTTGATCCGGATCTTTGAAGCCTTAGAGCCGGAGCTGAATCGGCTCGGGTTTAAGAGGGAGAAACCTTTCCACCCCCATCTCACAATCGGAAGGGTGAAGAGTCCCAGGCCCCTTGATCTTCCCCGATTCGAGAGGGAATCATTCACCGCCAATCGGATCGTCCTTTATAAGTCGACCCTCACCCCGGAAGGTCCGATCTATGAACCGATCCGAAGCGTAAAGCTCGGTTAGTGGATAGGCCATTAAGGACTGGAAAGATCGAAATCCATCTCATCTGGTTTGACTCAATGGGCGCAAAATCATCATCGATCCTGATCGAGACCCCAGATCTTAAGCTTCTGGTTGACCCTGGTGTCGCTGCCCTGCAACCCGGCTATCCGCTTCCCGCTGAGAAGAAGGAAGAGTTGAAGCAGAAGGCAATGCGAAGGATAATCGGTGCGGCCCGGATAGCTGATGAGCTCTTCATCTCCCACTACCACTATGACCATCACACCCTCCCTGAGGCCGCTCCAACGATCTACCGTAATAAGAGGCTATGGGTCAAGGATCCCAACCAGTGGCTCAACCTTTCCCAGTGGCAGCGGGCCAGGAGGTTCCTAAATCAGCTTTACCATATGGTGGGTGGAGATCCGGAGCGACTCCATCACCCCCCTCCCCGCATCCGCTTTTCCGATCCTCTTGACCATCTATGCGAGGCGAAAAAACGCAACTTCGGCAACTATCAGCCCCGACGTCAGGAGCTTCTAAATAAAGGGAGGAGATGGTGGCAGAGGGTATCAAAGGTCTGGCAGGAGTCTCTCTGGGTCGGTGAGTTCAGCTATGGTGGAGTGGAGGTAAGATTTGCCGATGGGCGGAAGATCCAGCGGGGAAGGACGAAGATAAGGTTCACCCCTCCTCTCTTCCATGGGATCGAATATGATCGCTTGGGGTGGGTGATCGGACTGGTGGTTGAGTATGGGAGGCGAAAGATCCTCTATAGCTCTGATCTTCAGGGTCCCCAGATCGAGGATTATGCCCAATGGATCATCAAGGAGAATCCCGATCTGATCATCCTCGATGGTCCGGCAACCTATCTTTTCGGATTTATGATGAATCGGATAAATCTGAGACGGGCGATCGAAAATTTTCTCCGGATTATCAAGGAGACCAAGGCCAACCCTATAATCTACGATCACCACAACTTACGGGACCCACGGTATCGAGAACGACTCAAAGAGGTCTATGAAGAGGCCAACCGATCGGGAAAGAGGGTGATCACTGCGGCTGAGTGGCTGAACCCATGACCCTGCTGAGGAATTAGATTCCGGGAGGGTTGGTGAAACAATTCGAACAATAGGCCTGCCTCTCGGCTACCGCACCACCACCAGCTTCTCGGTTCTACGATAATCACCGGCCTTAAATCTCAAGAAGTAGATGCCGGAAGAAAGGTCTTCAGTCTTGATCGACAGCCGGTGATAACCGGAGGGCTCCTTTCTGATGATCTCCTTCACCCTCCGACCCGAACCATCATAGAGGTCGATGAGCACCACCCCGGGCCGGGCCAGACCATAACTAATCGTGAAACCATCACTCACTAAGCTGGGATAGAGGGAGATGAGACCGGTCT
>QNBE01000023.1 GCA_003645615.1 Caldifarciminota bacterium | reverse complement strand
GATCGTCTGCCGATCAACCCCCCTCCCCGCCGCTATCTTCAAACCGCCTTCCCCTTTAATGAATATGATTCCCCGCTCGGCCCTCGTCGCGGCAATCAGAATATCAAGAATCTCGTCGAATATCCCTTCATCGCCCATATAGAGATTAACCGCATCAGCGAGTTTCCTCAGGATTTTGGTGACACCGGGCTCTACCCCCTTGACCATAAGCCGATCGAATGCCTCCTCCCTCAAAACCTTTACTCTCCTCTCAATAAACTCCAGACCCTTCCCTCTGATCAAGGACTCGATCCGGCTCAGGGCATTCTTAAAGAGATCGAGATGACCATAGGCATTATTCTCAATTATCACATCGGCGAGGGCGAGCAGAGAATGGAGATAGCAGAGATAATTGTTGGTCTGGCCGAGCTCCTCAATCAATCTCTTGAGCGTTTCAATTGCCTCCTCAACATTCCCCTTCCTGGCCTGGAGGCGAGCGGAGAGGATCCTCAGCTCAATGGCATCGGAGAAGTCGAGTTTAATCTTTCTCATATGCTCAAGTGTTGCAGATGCTGCTTTAAGATTCTTTCGCTCGATGTTGTAATAAAGACTCACCATACGAAGCACTGGCTTATCCACAGTAATCTTCTTCAAAATCTCACCAGCTTGGTTCAGCATTTTCTGTCGGATATAAATCCTTGCTTTCATTGCTTGAGATGAGAGGACAAAATCATTATCTTCCAGTTCCAAATGGAGATTAAGGGCATTATTTAGATAATCTTCTGCTCTGGAAAAATCGAATATTGAACAATAGAGCCAAGCCAGATTATGTAGACAGTTCGCCCGCAGGGCTTTGTTCTCTCCGGCCAACCGGAGGGCACGCTGAAACTGCCTGCGGGCATGATCGATATTGAGTAAATAGGTAGCGATTACCCCCTCCATAATCAGGCCCCGGACGATACCGGTATACTCCCCTACCCGCTCCATCACGGTCAAGAACTCCCGAGCATATCGGCTGGCACCAATCAGATCACCGCTATTATGGCTGATCGTCATCCGCCACTCGACAATGTAGCGCTTGAGTCGTAGCAGACCGTTCTCATCGATAATCCTTTCCGCTTCATTAAGGGTGGTGAGAAATCCATCCCTATCCCCTTTCACTTCCAGGATATTCGCCATGAGGATGAGGGAAGTGGCGAGATCCTCGGGATCAAGTGCCCGGGCCAGATTCACCACCTCCCGGGCCATCTTCAATGCCTCATCATACCTTTTCCCCCGATAGTAGAGGTCGCAGAGGTAATAGCGGGCCTTAAACTCGATCCCACGGTTGCGTCTCTTTCTGGCCAGCTCCAATGCCCGATTGAGGGTCCGCTTCGCCTCATCAATTCGTTCCAATCCGATCAGGGCGGCGCCCCGCTCGACCAGAATCCTGGGATCGGCAGCCTTTACCTTGGTGAGGAGAAGGAGTGCCTCCTGATAATTCTTCAGATTTCTCAGTACCCGTGACTTCTTGACCAGAAGTTCGGTCGATTCTCTAACCCGATTATAGCTATTAAGGGCCTCGGTGAGATTCCCCAGCATCCAGTAACAGTCACCGATGTACTCATCAACATCGACCTCACCCGCTCTCTTTAAGACATTAAAATAATGGAGGGCACGGCTGAAGAGGAAGTTCTTATAGGCGGTCTCAGCTGCCTTCCGGCAGTAGAGCCGGATCTTTCTTAAGAGATTCGCCTCGATCGAGAGATCGGCAAGGGCGTAGATATAATCTCGACCGTCACCCCCCGATATCTTCTCCATCGCCTTAAGTAGCGCTGCCGCGGTGTCGGATCTCTTCTTCTTGGCCAGTCCATCGACAAGCTGTTGACGCAAACCCTCGCCTCGAATCCGGAAAGCACTACCAGTAGGGGTGTTAACCTCTTCAATGAACCACAGCCTACGGAACTCGCGAGCGATGTCGACCTTCTCACCCCTCAGGGCAAGATAAAGTGCGGTGATAGGAACCGGTGTGCGGGAGACCATCAAGGCCTCAACCGCAAACCTCATCTCATCTGAGAGGGAATCGATAGTCGGCTCGATAAGGCTATCCGGGGTCTCAAGGGCTTCCAGTCGGACCGGATCATACTCCCAGCCGCCCCGGACATACTTCATCGCTCCAATCCGGAAGGCGAGATTGATGATGTCAAGAATTGCCTGGGGACGGCCACCGGTCTTCTGATAGAGCCAATTAGAAAGCCAGTGGGGATTAATCACAACCCCGAAGATACGGGTTAGTAACTCCTCAATCAGATTGCGATCGAAGGGTTTTAATTCATGGAGGTGGATATCATCAATTGCAGCCAGCATCTCCTCCCACTCTCCGGACTCACCCGCAATCAAGAGCAGAAACCTATCATCCTCATTAAATCCGAAGACGATATAGCGGATGAGCTCAAGATCTGAATCGGAAAGAGAATGGGCATCATCGATGACTATTGCAAAAGGTAGATTCTCCCTTATCTTCCGGAAGATCCGCTCATAGATAAGATCGCGGTCCTCAATCCTACAACCTTTTATATCCAGACTTAAGTGTTCAAGTAGTGACTGGATCAATGAAGGACGACCACTGGAGGGGAGATATTTTATCGTATCGATACGTTCTAACTGCACCTTAAAACCAAAATTGTTAATCAGGGTGGTCTTCCCAAAACCAGATTCTCCCTTCAGAACATAGATCGTCCTCCCTTTGAGGGGAAGAATACCCTTAAAGTCCTCAATCTCCTCATCCCTCCCCAGGATACCCGGAGCAAAAAGGATCCCGCTCAGCTCGGGAAGGAAAACCCTTTTTTTCTTTTTCTTCCTCACCCGCCGGAAGGTCGCCTCAAATTCAGCCAGAAGCTCATGACAGGTCGATGGTCGAGACATCGGATCTGGTGAGAGGAGGCGCATGATCAAATTATTGATCCGAGGCCGGACCTTGGGATTGATCTCGATCGGCTCCGGTATATTTCCGGAAAGCTGATCCTTCAGGGTTGAGATCGGACTCTTAAGATCGAATGGTGGACGACCGGTATAAATATAATACAGGAGAACGCCGATCGAATAGAGATCGGCCCGATAGTCGATGGCGGCACGGGAGAGGAACTCTGGAGCAAGATAGCCCAGGGTGCCAACGGGTGTAGTCTTTTCCGAAAGGAGCTCAGCAAAGCCGAGGTCGAGGACCTTGACCATATTCTGTTTGGGGATGATCAGGATATTGTCCGGCTTAAGATCGAGGTGGAGATAACCATGAGAATGGATGGTGGCCAGAGCAGCAAGGAGCTGATTCATCACATTGGGTAATTCCGAAAGCGGGTGGGTGGTGAAATACTCGGTGATCGGCTTCCCGGGCACATACTCCGAGGTAAAATAAGGCTTCTTTCCCCAGCCGTCAAAATCGAAGACCTTGAGGATATTGGGATGATTGAACTTAGAGAGGACGGTAAACTCGTGATGAATCTTCATCTGGGCATCCTCAAAGGGCTTGGCATACTTTATCGCCACCTCGGTCCCACGCTGGCGATCCCAGGCCCGATAGACCTTGGCATAATAGCCTTCTCCGATCTCCTCAATGATCCGATATCGCTCTGTCCTCATATTCACCCAATTTTAACGACCTAAGTCGATCTGGCAATATTTTTTTGAGAAAAAATTTTTTCCGTATTCCCCTGACACAATACGAGGATTATTAAAAAATTTAATATTTCTATTGACAATTTTAACAGCTAATATAAAATTTTGTATGATTATCCTAAATTGTCCCCGCTGTGGTGCTGAGATGAAGGTGGTCGAGCTCCGATGTCCGGACTGTGGCATCCGGATCTCGGGTGAGTTTGGGGGCTGTCCCTTCTGTCGGCTGGATAAGGGGCAGATCGAATTCTTGAAGGTCTTCCTGAGATGTGAAGGGAATATCTCCAAAGTGGGACAGGTCCTATCCATCTCCTATCCCAAGATCAAACGGGAGTTCGAGGAGATCCTCAAAGCCCTCAATCTTACCACTGTAGAGGAGAAGGAGGATATCCTCGATGCCTTAGAGAAAGGGAAGATCTCAGTGGACCAGGCGGTTGAGCTTTTGAGAAAGAGGAGGCGGAGATGAATGATGAGCTGAAGCGGATCTTAAGGATGGTGGCCGAGAAAAAGATCACCCCGGAGGATGCGGCCCGATTGATCGAGGCCCTGGAACCGGGTCGGAGGAGGGATAAAGGGATCTTCACCTTCATCGAAGAGATGGAGGATGTCGGTAAGATTGCGACCGGGAAGAAGATCCTCCGCTTTCCAGCCAAGAGGAGCATCGATATCAAGGGGATGAGTGGCGACATCTCGATCGAAGGTCGTGACACCGATCAGATCACCCTCACCGGTGGCGGCCTCCTCTTCACCAAGGAGGATCATAATCGAATCCGGGTGAAGGCCCTGAGCGGTGATCTCAAGGCGGTCCTCCCCCATCGGATCGATCTCTCGCTCTCTTCGGCCTCAGGCGATGTCGAGATCAGTGATCTTGAGGGTGAACTACAGCTCAAGGTTGCGGCTGGCGATCTGATGATCAGAGAGTTCGCCGGCAGGATAGAGATCGGTGGGGTCTTCGGCGATCTCGATCTCGATCTTAAGCATCTGGAGGATGGGAAGATCAAGGCGGTATTCGGCGAGATGGTGATCGGCCTTCCAGATGAAGATATTGAGGTCGAGGTGAGGTTGAAAAAAGGGGGAAGGATTAAGAACGAGGCGGGCCTGGAAGTCCTGGAGGAGAAAAGGAACTCCTTCCGGGGGAGACTTGGAAAAGGGACACATCAGCTAAGGATCGAAGGTAAAGGGGGGAAGGTAATTCTCAAGAGGAGGTGAGATGGGCTGCGGCATCTTTGGACCAATCATCCTCATCATTATCGGAGCCTGGATCTGGGCATCAAATTATGGTCTGGTCAAATTCTTCCGTTTCTCACGGGACTGGCCGATCCTCTTGATCCTGATCGGGATCTATGGTATCTATCTGATCCATAAGAGGAAGGAGTGGTTCTGGCGATGAAGACCACAACAATTATCTTCCTCATCTTCCTCGGTCTATTCTTCTGGCTCAACAACTACCATCTGATCAGCTTCGCCCGGGACTGGCCGGTCATCCTGATCGTGATCGGTCTCCTTTCCCTTCTCAAGCGGAGTAGAAGGAGGAAGGTAAAGGTTGAGGTGCTCAGGGATCTTGAGGCCGGTCGGATTACACCGGAAGAGGCAGAGGAGAAGCTGAAAGAGGATTAGCGCTGGGTCAAGGTCACCATCCGCTTGAAGGCGTAGTTGAGAAAGAGCATCGGGATGGCGAAGAAGAGGAACCGCTTACCCAGCTTAAGGATCCGGGTCATGATCTTCCGACCGGAGTAGAACTCCCGCCACATCCAGTCGACCTTCTCCTTCAGCTCATCGGGATCAAAATTCTTCGGCCGGAAGACGGTATTTCCGATGTCATACTTTGACCAGTCGTGGTGGAGGATCCTCCCCTCTTTCTTTAACTTCTCATAGAGCGGGGTCCCGGGGAAAGGGGTGAGGATACAGAACTGGACCAGATCGATATTGCTCTCCATCACAAAATCGAGGGTCCGTTCGCAGATATCGGGTGGATCGGTATCGAGGCCAAAGATGAAAGAGCCCATCACAACGATCCCGTGATCGTGGAGGATCTTGATCGTTTCATAAAAGTCCTTCTTCCGATTCACCGGTTTGTGGATCTCCTCAATCCCCTCTTCATGGATCGATTCGAACCCGATGAAGAGGCCCTTACACCCGCTCTCGGCTGCCTTCTTTAACAACCTCCGATTCTTGGTGATCGCTACCGAGGCCTGGGATGCCCACATGATCCGCTCCCGTTTCAGGGCATCGAACAGAGATTCGGCATAAGGGGGGCTTCCGGCAATGTTGTCATCGAAGAAGCCGACAAACCTGCTCTTAAACCCCCTCACCTCCCGAATCACATCCTCGATCGGTCGGAATCGGTATCTCCGACCGAAGAACCTCGTCACCGTGCAGAAGCTGCAGGCGTTGGGACAGCCCCGGCTAACATGGGTGACCGAGGTGAGGGTGTAGCGTCGGGAGTTGAGCAGATCATATCTCGGTCGGGGCAGGCCCTTGAGCTCCGGGAACTGCTCATTCTTGTAGATCGGCTTCAATTCTCCCCTCTCCAGATCGGAGAGGAGTCTCGGCCATACCCCTTCGGCCTCACCGATGACAACGCTATCGGCGTGCTGGAGCGCTTCCTCGGGCAGGGCCGAGGCATGCATCCCCCCCATCACCACCTTAGCCCCGAGCTTCCGGAACCGGTCGGCAATCTCATAGGCCCTCGGTGCGGTTGAGGTCATTGATGTGATCCCGACCAGATCGGCCGGGGAGTTGAAGTCGATCTTCTCAATATTCTCATCGAGGAGCTCGATCTCATGATGGGGCGGGGTGAGACCGGCAATGACGGGCAGGGCCAAGGGAGGGAGCTGAAATGCGGCCCCCTCCAGCCTCTTTGCCTTCTCCCGGGCCAGGGCGGGTGCGATCAGCTTAATCCTCATCTTCCACTCTGATCTTCAGCTCTTTAAGCTGCTGGGGATCGACCTCGGAAGGGGATCCCTCCATCAGACCCTGGGCCATCGTCGTCTTGGGGAATGGGATCACATCACGGATCCGATCTGAACCGGCCAGAAGCGCAACCAGCCGATCGAGGCCGAGAGCGATACCGCCGTGGGGTGGGGCACCATACTCGAGTGCCTGAAGCAGAAATCCGAAGGATCGATTCAACCTATCGCCGGTGAGACCGATCAGGGCGAAGAGTCTCTCCTGAAGCTTCCGATCGTGATTACGGATACTCCCTCCCCCACACTCATAACCATTGATAACAATATCATAGATCTTGCCCCGAAGCTGGAGCGGATCGGAATCGAGATACTCCATCGTCGCCTCCGTGGGCATCGAGAAGATATGATGTTTCGGGGTGAGCTCTCCCTTATCATCCCTTTCAAAGATGGGGAAATCGGTAACCCAGCAGGGGAAGAAGCCCTCCCGTTTCTGGCCATACTCGACCCGGATCGCACCGAGATGGGGAAGGACATCGGGACCAACCAGGACGATGATCGTCTCATCCGGCTTCGGCCTCAATTCTGGAACCTCCGGCAGTGTCCCCTTCTCCCCGCGCCGCCAGAGGAGGGAGATCCCTTTCGACTTGAGGGGCTGGGCCAGCCGATCCAGCTTCGACCGGGAGAGCGGGGTCTTTAACCTGAGTCCCCGCACATCGAGCCCTTCACCCCTCGCCCGGACCAGAACCGGATGATCGGAATCGAGGAAGAAGGTCCTCAGATCCTCAATCTCCTCCTCGATCCTGAGATCGGGCCGGTCGGTGCCAAACCTTGCCATCGCCTCATCATAGGTGAACCTTACAAAGGGAGGGTTCAGATCCACCCCGATCGTCTCCTTAAAACCGGCCGCAAGTAGCCTCTCGGTCAGATCGATAATATCATCGACCTCAACAAAGGCCATCTCGATATCGATCTGGGTAAATTCGGGCTGGCGATCCGCCCTCAGATCCTCATCCCGGAGGCATCTCGGCAGTTGATAGTACCGCTCAAATCCGGCCACCATGAGGATCTGCTTATAAAGCTGGGGTGACTGGGGCAGGGAGTAGAACTTGCCCGGATGGCGTCGGGCCGGAACCAGATAGTCCCGCGCCCCCTCCGGAGTCGAACGGGCCAGAATCGGGGTCTCGATCTCGATAAAGCCCTGCTGATTGAGGAATTTTCGGACTGCGGTGACAAAACGGTGGCGGAGCCGGATATTGCTGGCCAGCCGCTCCCGCCTCAGGTCGAGATAGCGATAACGGAGCCTGAGCTCCTCAGATGCCTTCACCTCTTCCTCGATCATGAAGGGCAGGGTCCGACACCTGTTGATGAGCTCGATCCCCTCCGCCTTCACCTCAATCGCTCCGGTCTTCATCCTGGGGTTGACCATCCCCTCCGGCCTCCTCGCCACCTCTCCCCTCACCAGAATAACATCCTCATGGGAGAGGTCGGGGACGATCCCGGGATCGGCCACAACCTGGATGACACCGGTCGAGTCCCTGAGATCGATGAAGACGAGCCCGCCGAGATGGCGGATCCGCTTCACCCATCCCCCCAGTCTCACCTTACGGCCACAATCGGCCGGGCTGAGATTTCCGCAATAACTATCCTTGAGCATCTTTTTCTAAGACAATCAGTGAGAAGTTGGCGAAACGGTGGAAGAGGTCCCGGACATAGGCGACCAAGGCGATCCGGTTCGCCCTCAACTTCTCATCCTCATGCATAACCAAGACCTGATCGAAGAAGCGGTCGATCGTCTTTCGCATCGAGAGGAGGAGGTTCAGGATCCCGCTGTAGTTCCGGGATGGCCACAGCTTATCGATCTTTGCTTCCGTCTTCCGGGCAAGCTGGAAGAGCCTGGTCTCGGCATCACTCTCAAACCGTGCCGGTTCGACCTTTCCGATCGTCTCCACCCCCTTAAGGATATTGGCCAGCCGTTTCTGGCCGATCACCAGGGTTTCAAACTCTGGCCGGCGTCGGAATTCCACGAGACTCCTCACCCTGAGCCAGGCATCGAAGGGGTCATCACACACATCAAGAACAGCGGCAACCAGATCGTAAGGGAGTCCCCGATCGATCAGATACCGGTTGAGCCGTTCGGAGAAGAAACCCTTCAGCTCATCCATCCTCTCACTCAGCTCAGGATAGTAGGAGAGGAGATGGCCGATGAGCTCGGTGATCGGGATCGAGAACCGATGCTCGACCATGATCTGAATGATCCCATAGGCCTGACGTCTCAGGCCCAAGGGGTCTAAGGAACCGGAAGGGATCCTGCCGATGGCGAAGCCGGCATGGATATTGTCCAGTTTATCAGCGATGCTGAGCAGGGCACCGGTGGTCGTCCTCGGGATCTGATCACCGGCAAATCTCGGCCGATACTGCTCTCCGATCGCCTGCCAGACCTCCTTCTCCTCACCCTCGGCACGGGCATAGAAGGAGCCAGCAATCCCCTCCAGGGGGGTGAAGTCCTTCTCCCGGATCAGGGCCGAGAGGAGGTCGGCCTTGGCCAGATGGGCAGCCCGGAGGGCAACCCCGGGATCAGCCCCAACCTTCCTGGCCAGCCAGGCGGTGATCCGCTCTAACCGATCGGTCTTCTCCCGGAGCGTCCCTTTCCCCTCCAGCCAGGTGACCGACCCCTCAGCCCGGACCATCGCCTCCAGACCGGTCTTGAGATCCTGCTCATAATAGAAGCGGGCATCGGCCAGCCGGGCCTCCAGCACCCGATCATAACCGGAGACCGCATTCTTTCTCGCCTTCCGATCGGCATCGAGGGGGATGAGATAGTGGTGGTAGAGCCGGCCTTTCTGCTTAAGCGGGATCGCATGCATGAGATCCCGGATGATCCGGATCAGGATCGGCTCGGGCAGTTTCAGGTATTCTCGATCGAAACTTCCCACCCCGATCAGGGGTGACTCCACCATCCCGGTGAGTTCGACCAGGTGTTCGGGATCGATAATGGGTCGGGCACCGAGCCGACGGGCCGAGGAGTTGATCAACCGCTCGATCCGGTCCATCCTCTTTCCGGGATCGACAATGATCCCCGCCTTTCTCATCACCGATTCATACTCCTCGGGTCGGCGGATGATCAACCACCCTGGGTCGGTGAGCCGGCCCCGGGATCGATTGGTGGCGGTAATACCGGCAAGCCGGATCGGAATCCGTTTGGCCCCGAACAGGAAGACGAGCCACCTTATCGGCCGGATGAATCGGAAACCGGTCTCGTCCCAGACCATCGGCTTGGGAAACTCGATCTGGGCCAGGATTTCGGCTAAGGAGTCACCGATGAGCTCGGGCACCGGCTTCCCTTTCCTGGTTACCAGGACCTGGACATATCTCCCCTTCTCGGTCGTTTCGACAACAACATCCTCGAGCCCGGCCTTTTTGCTCCTAAGAAAACCGAGCAGGAGCCTGGTCGGTCTCCCATCCTCAAAGGCAACCTTCTCCGGTGGGCCCTGGATCTTGACCTTATGGTCCCGCTGTCTTCGGGGTAGACCGGTGATCAGAACCGCCAGACGTCTCGGGGTATAGTAGAGGTGAAAGCCGTCATGGTCGAGCCGGCTCTCCTCCAGAATCCTCTCCAGACCCTTTTTAAGCCCTTCAGCAGCATCACGGACAAATCGGGCCGGGATCGGCTCGCAGCCGATCTCAATCAAAAGATTTGCCACCGATCACCTTCCGGGCGATGGACCGGGCCAGCCTCCTGACCCTCCCGATATAGTTGGCCCGCTCCGAGACACTGATCGCACCCCGGGCCTCAAGGAGATTGAAAAGGTGGGAACATTTGATACAGAGGTCGTAGCTGGGCAGGATCAGGTCCTGATCGAGCAGCCGGTAGGCCTCTTGCTCATACTCATCAAACAGTCGCTTATGGAGAGGGATCGATGCCTCCTCAAAATTGTAGCGGGAGAACTGGACCTCATTCTCATGGAAGATCTCACCCCAGGAGTGGGTCCCATCCCAGTCGATATCGAAGATCGATGGTCGGTCCTGGAGATAGACGGTGATCCGCTCCAACCCGTAGGTGATCTCGACCGGGATCTCCTTCAGATCAAAACCGCCGATCTGTTGAAAATAGGTGAACTGGGTGATCTCAATCCCATCGAGCCAGACCTCCCAGCCCCGACCCCAGGCGCCCAGGGTCGGTGATTCCCAGTCATCCTCAACCAGCTTGATCTCGTGGCGGTCGAGCTCGATACCAAGATACTGGAGACTCCTGAGATAGCGGTCGAGGATATCATCGGGCGATGGTTTCATGATCACCTGGAACTGATAATACTGCTGGGTCCGGTTGGGATTCTCACCATAACGGCCATCCCGGGGTCGTTTGGTCACCTCAACATAGGCAACATGCCAGGGGGATCGCTTGAGCACCATAATGAAGGTGGCGGGATTGAAGGTTCCGGCCCCGACCTCGGAGTTGTAAGGCTGATAGATGAGACAGCCCTGATCGGCCCAGAACCGCTGGAGCTTCATGATCACATCCTGGAAGGAGATCACTCTCCCCCCAGTCCGAGTTCATCGGCAACCTTTCTCATCCCTTCCAGACAGAGGGTGATGAAGTCATTGATCTTCAGTCCGAGCATGGAGCAGGCCTTGATCTGCTCCCGATTTGCCCCCATGGCAAAACGCTTCTCCTTAAATCTGCGCATCACAAAGTCGGTGTCGACCTGACCGAGGTCCTTGCTGGGATGCATCAGGGCTGAGGCAACGATCAGACCGGTGGTTGGGTCAACCGAGAATAGGGCCCAGTCCAGTTTTGATCTGGGACGCTTATGACCGGGATGGGCCTCGATCGCATAGATGATCTCGGGATCGACCCCGAGCCCTCTTAAGATCTCGCCGGTGACCAGACCATGGCGGGACGGATCGTCCTTGGTCTCCTCATAATCGAGATCATGGATGAGTCCGGCAAGTCCCCACTTCTCCTCATCAGCGCCGAAGTGGGCTGCCAGCCTCCTCATACAGGCCTCAACCGCAATCATATGTTTGATCAGGTTCTCCTTGTGGACCTTCTCCTTAATCAGTCTGAGGGCCTCCTCACGATTCATGCCCAATTATCCATAATCTACCCCCCCTGTCAACCGGGCCCTCTCTGCTTTTATCGGTCGGGATGATTACAGCTGGGAAACAGTTCATTCAGATGGGGGATGGAAGACATTCTGGTTTGTTTTGGGTCATTGAGTTTCGTCTCCTTTCCTATTTTTCACTTTTTCGAAATTGTGGAATTCGAAGTTTTTAAAATTTTAATCCCTCAAAACGACAACCTTTTCCGTCCTGGTAAACCCTTCTGCCTCCATCCGAACGAAGTAGACTCCGCCTTTCAGACCGGAGACGGTCTTGTGATATCGACCCGCCCGATGAAAACCAGCAACCAGTGTCTTGACTAATCTCCCGACAACATCATAAAGCCGAATCCTCACATCTCCATCCCGGGCCAGAGAATAACTCACCCGCATCCGTCTCAGGACCGGATTCGGTCTCACACCTAATCCAAAATGATGGGCTGGTGAAGAAGCGGATTCCGCTGTCGCTGGACCTCCACGACCATGACCCTTTTCCTCAAACTCATAAATCTTGATCTCACCACAGGTTACCAGCCTCCCAAGGATCCGCCAGATGTCAACCACGATCTCACCATCCTGATAGAGGCACTCAGGAATATCAATTACAACCCGCTTTGCGATCCCGGCTCGAACCAGACAGATGTTTAGTGGCAGGCAATCAACCACCAGCAGTGGAACAATGAAGCGGAAACCATCCGGAGCCATGATCGCCCTTTTAAACTCCGGATCTCTCTTCATTTCCCGCTCAACAAAACGCTGAAGATCCATATTCAGTACTTCAGCCCTATCACCTACATCCACAGCATCAAACCTTTCGGCCTCAAAGTAATAGACCACTTCCATCCGGTAGCCCTTATCTGGATCGAGCGGAAATTTGTATCGGAGCCGGAACCGGTCCCAGTCGACATTCTTAAAAGGCTCAGCCCCATAACTTCGGTAACCCTTTCTCCTGATGCAATAGGGCGATTTTTCCTTTCGACCGAGATCGGCATAGATCTTCGGGACACCGGGTACCTCCCGCCGGCGGAAACGGATGGTATAAGGGGGTTTCTTACCCTCGGTATAGGCGACAAAGAGGAAGGTATCCTGATTGTCCTGATAGAATAATACCTGGGGGAATCTCGCCTCAGCACTGGTGGCGATCGTATCCCTCGGCTCCCAGTAGGAGCCATTGAATCTTGAGAAGTAGATGTTAGAATCGGCCCAGACACAGTACCAGGAGGAGATGACCGGATATGAGTATGGTGGCCAGGGATAAGGGCCATAGACGGTCATCGTATCCTGCCAGGGATGAGGAATCTCCTTCTGGCGGAATCGGATCGACTGTTTCATATCCGGAATATACTCATTCCAGACCAGGAGGAGGTTATTCGGGGTATGTCCATAATCGAGATAGGGATAGACCGCTGATGAGCAGACCATCTCAGGACTGGATAGATTACCATCATAATAACGATAGTAAGCTTTACTCGCCCCCACCCCCCATCGCTCATAGACGATATGGACAACCCCGGAATCATCTACCGCTAAGGCATGGCAGGGGCTTTCAGGATGTTCCTGAGTCAGGAGCGTGTCGAGATAGAAGAATGCTGGCCAGCCTGCATAAAACCGGCCGAAATAACTGGCGAAGAGGTTGTCCCGGTAATGGGCCATGAAAACCACTGAGATGGTATCACCGGAATCAATACCCGCAAAAGGCTTGGGAACCTTTAAGATCTCAACCGGCCTTGAGATCCGATCGGTGGAGAAGAGCTCCTTCGGCTCGGTCCAGATCAGGCCGGAGTAACGGGTAAGATAGAGCTTCTGCCAGCCCTTCAGGGTATCGGAGGGATCAGAAACCCAACGACCATAGATGACGGCTGGATTGCCATCCGATCCGACAACAATGGTCGGAAATTTACCACAACCGATCGTATCCGGTTCTGACCAGGTCTCTCCGTCATCCCGGGAATACTGATATAAAACCTTATCGATATCGGCAAAGACTAAGTGGAGTCGACCATCCGGGGATCTGGCCAGTTTTTTGCCGAAGGCGGTGGCATAGTAATTATTTATCCCGACCGGGGCAAGAGTCACCACAACCGAATCGGAATATGGACTCTCAAGATCAAAGGTATCAAGAGCAGTTACCGCATAGATGTAGGTCTTACCCGATTGGACATTGGTATCGGTGTAAGTAGTAACGGTGACCAGCGTCGGATTTATCCTTGAATAGAATTCCTCACCAGGCTCCTTCCGGTAAACATTATAACCTTTAAGATCTGACTCCGGGTTCGGACGCCAGGTGAGCACCACCTTGGGACTGGCATGATAGGCGGCCAGTTCTCGCACCCTCCCTGGCGGCGGCTCGGTGGTGAAGATAAAAGAGGCCGGGGCTAAATCATAGACCGGACCATAATTTGCGGTGAGGTTGAAATAGTTGACCCCATCGCCTTTGCTGATACCAGAGCCGGCATCCATATAGAATCTATTGATCTCACACTTCCGATAATCAAACCTTATTACTCCGGTCTCATATAACACCGCCTCGAATTCAGTAGTATCGCTGTAATAGGTATAACGCCACCTGACAACCTCCCGGGCAGGGTTGGAAAGCTCCCTGGAACCACCAAAACTGGAGTGGCCGAAGAGATGACGCAGCGAATCGTTATAGACCGCGATGACCGGCTCACCGGTCCCCCCTGCAGTCGGCAGATCAAAATAGGCCAGATCATAATTGGTGGTAAACCAGATCGACCCGCGCCGATTGAAGATAATCAGATAATAAAGATCGCCATAGAAAGGAAAGGCGAAGCTGGGATATTGGAAATAATAATAGTTGGTAAACCAGCTTCCCGAGACATCCCAGGATGTCACCGTCTCCCACTGATACCGGGTGGGATAGCCAACCGGCATACCCGGACTCCCACCGCCACCAGTATCCGAGGTGGTAAACTGGAAGATATAGGGGTTCTCCATATTCCGACCAGACTTATCCTGCATCTCGGTCGATACGGTAACCTGATAGGTCGTTCCAGTATTAAACGCCGGATCCGGAGTGAACCGACATCTTATCGAATCGAGCCAGACCCAATCACCGGAAACCCCGGGCGAGAAGGTGATCGCATCCCTCAAATTTACGGTCGAGTCCATCCGCTCATTGAAGGTGATCGTTACCTTCTTGTGAACCGGAACATTGATCGCACCATCGACCGGATCGGTCGCCCGCACCTTCGGGGCAAAGTTATCAACACAGACCTTGACCGTCTCCGCATCAAAATTGTCCCTGATATCATAGGCCTTGACAATCACCCAGTAGTAACAGTCCCGAAACTTCGCCACCTCTAAGGATTCCGCATCCACCGTATCGGGCTCATTTATCTTCTGCTTCGTGTTCCAGAACCAGTTGCGATGAGCAACCGTATCATTGAATGGATCATTACTGACCCAGTAACGGAAATGGGATTCAGATGAACCAGAACCATATACCAGATTGAGCACAGCATTACGAGGAATAGAGTCAAATCTTATTTTCTCCCAATATGATTTCTTCAGATTACCTGAGGTATCTCTGACCTCATAACCGACCCGATAAATGGAAACATTTCCATCAGCCGAATGACCGGTAGAATCAGTCCGGGTATCACCAGCCACCGCCAGGACATCAACTTTACCATTGAGCGGACCGATGAGCAGAGTATCTCCCGGCCCCTGACGATAGAACCTGACCGAATCAATATGGGGACGGGTAGAGTCTTCGTATGGGGTGAGAGCATTCTCCCTTAACGGATTAAGCCGCAGGTCTCCGTCGATTCGCTCGGTAAAATGAAGATGTGCTTCCGTCCGGAAAATCCGTCCAATAGAGTCAACAAAAGCAGTCGCAAAAGAATTATGAGCGATACGATTGGTAAGATGAATATACCAGAAGACAGAATCCTTGTCATAAACTCCATTATTAAAAGTATCTGGAGGATAAGTATACCGTTTCATCGTATCACTTTCCAGAGAATAGACCAGCCAGTAAGGCCCGGTGGAACTTGTATCCCAGGGGGCAATATCGACTCCGGTGTGGAGATGTCCAGTTCGATACTCTCCCAAGGTGGCATTGATCCCATGCTGCCTGCTAAACGGCCTCATCGGCCAGTCATAAGCCTGGAGACTTATTGTAATTAATACTAGAATGGCTAATAAAATGACTTTCATCATTCACCCTCCATAAGCCGATAACAGTGAAGTTTGTTACTATTACAGATGAGGAAATACTTACCATCGTCAGTAAATCGAACATTAGGCGTCCGACCGGGCTGAATCTCAATTTTATGTTGCCAGACCAAATTTCCACTTTTGTTAAAAAGATATACTGTTGAGATTCTATTTCCGGGCACCTCACTTCCTACTCCATCAATTACGGCGACAAAACTACCTTCTTTAGCCACAGCAATAGAAAAAACTCGTTTAGGATCTGGAAGTTCATAACTGAAGAGTAATCTTCCAGTTTTAGAGTGAAATAGCTGGATTCTATCTAACCTAATGCCTCCCACAAAATATTCTTCATCTGGGGAAAAGGCCATGAATTCACAATTGTCTGAAGGATATTCCCACAATTTTCCCCCATCCGATGAGAAGAGGTAGAGTTTGACTCTATCTGGTTCTCCTATGGTGGCAATGTATTTACCAGTGCTAGAAATGTTCACTTTTCCAGTCCATTTCCAATCAAATCGCTTCCGCCAGACTTCGTTCCCGGTGTTGTCATAGAGAACTAATACTGCACCATCACGGTCCATAATATTAAAAACAATATAACCGTTTTGGGAAATATCGAGCGATCCAGTGCCAAAATCAGTCTCTTTGCCTACCTTAAGCCATTTCCTAATGCCGGATTGATCCCGCAATGTCCAGAGACAACTACTCCACGGACTCTCGCCGGAGAGCATCAGACTATTAGGTAATACCCTTGTTGGACGGGCTTTAAGTTTTTGTTTAGACCATAGTAAATTACCATCTTTATCATAGAGGGAAAAAGTCACCTCTGATATACCTTCCGAAGTCCTCTTCGTGACTTGAGATATTCCAATGTATTTCTTATTTGCAGAGACTAAAATCTTCCCGCCATAGATCGTTTTCAGATCTAATTGTTTCTCGATCTTACCACCATGCGTAATGAAGTTTGTCTTTATCGAATCATCCCCAAGGAAGCCAACAAACCTAAGTTCAGGTTCACCCTTTTCATTATTCTCAACTATATAATCCCATATCGGCTCTACAAACGCCTTCTCCCAGATAAGCTCTAACCTCACCTTCCCTTGATCCTCAATTGAACCCTCTTCCTGCCCATAAAGGCCAATTGCCATAACGGCGACAATCACTACCAATAATAACCTCTTCATCTTAACCTCCTCTTAGCTTCTAACTGAAATAACATAATGAATTATAGTTGATCTGAAAAATAAAAGTCAACACCAATCTTGACTCCGCATCCACCGTATCGGGCTCGTTGAGCTTCTGCTTGGTGTTCCAGTAGTGGTCTTCAACCTGATTGTTGATGATTGGATTTGTTGCCCAGTAATAGAATGGGCTTGAGGTTCGATAATTATGCCGATCATAGACTAAGAGGACCGGAGCACCATTATTGGGTGGCTGGACCTGAGGAAAGGTGATGGTGGTATCAGAATGGAGCACATTGCCCAGAGTATCAGTGATGAGATATACTAACCGGTAAATCCCGGAGGTATTATTTACCCCGCCTGAGGTCTGGGTATCCTGACAACAAGCCCGGATGTCAACCCGGCCATCAAGAACACCGACCAATCGCTGTGCAGTTGCTCCTTCCGAACCTTGACGCCAGAAGTCGATTGAGATGGTGGGAGCAGCAGTATCCTCATAACCAACCGGTCCACCATCATGGGAAAGGGGATTTTCATAAGGGCCGCCAGCAGGACCTACCTGAAAGTGGAGATGGTCACCATTGGGGTAGTCAAGGACCTTGCCAATGGTATCAGGAGGGGTGTTGATCGTGTCCAGGATACCGAGCACAGAATCACCGGTCTTAACGAGTGTATCTATATGGATGTAACAATAATTTTCGACCCGGACATAAGTATTTTCGTTGCTACCACCACATATTGCTGAATCAGTAGAAACTATTGAGTATACAGGAGTTCCACTATCAGCTGGTACATCGATGCCCCAATGAAATCTCGGAACGGTCATACTACCACGGGCATCCCCCAGTGTCGCACTAACTGGATGATCTATCCCAAATGGCCTTATCGGCCAGGGATAGGTTGAGATAAGTATTGTTAAAATAATGGCACCCATTTTATCCCTCCTCTACCTCAAGACCTAACACCCGCTTACCCTTGACATCAATGACGAAGATTCTGCCGTTGTGCAGGGATAAAAATATTCTCGTATCCTTTCCATAGTCAGACTCCGCCACCAGTTTACCTGTCTTGCTGTCAAAAACTAACACCTTATAAGTAGCATTTACGACTATATTCTGACCAAGTTCGTATAGCTCTAAGAATTCAGGTGCTCCTGGAACACCTCTTTTTCCTTCTACCGGTGGACTCCAGGGCTCCTTATGTCTCCAGATTACCTTACCGGTCTTGAGATCAAAACACCAGAGATAACCCTTAGATGATGAGGCATAAACTCTCTTACCATCCTGAGCAAACCGGCAACAGGCATAACCGGAGGCGGTTAATGGAATCAGCCACCTCAAATTACCGGTCCAGTCTATATAGAAGAGCTGTAATCCACCTTTATAGATACAGCCTATCACTCCCTTTTGGGGAAATATATCAGTTTCGCCTACCCAGCGAGAATAGATGCACGCTATCTCTTTTTTCCATAAGATCTTGCCCTCTTTTGCGATTAACACAAATACTGCTGGTTGTGCCTCCTCAGGACTGAAACATAGTAATGCATAATTTCCATCTTTTGAGAAGTTGGCCAGTAATGATGCCAGTCGTCTTTTGTCTGGATTCACAATGGTTGCAATTCGTGCTCCCTGTGGGTCGTACACATAAAAATCTCCTCCGCGTGTAGGAGGACCATTCATCCAATCAACATGACCTGCGATTACATAGCCTTCATCGGAGACTGCCATAGGTGTTAACTCATCGATTTCCCAAATCTTTTTACCAATGCGCTCATATACCGCACCACCTAACGAGTACCCAGAACCCCACTCTGAAAGTAGCCGATTCACAAGAATGTATTTCTTATTGGGAGAAAAGAAAACCTGTTGGGATGTTTTCCTCCCCAGAATTAATTTATTTATTATTTTAGCATTCTTGTCGTGAAATTCTATCTCTTTCGTACGATAAGACCCTCTTCGTTCATCTGGAAGCCAACTCAACCTCCTTCCACGAGAAACAAATACAACCCGGGGATAAGAGATCGAAACCTTCCCTTTGGCCTTTTCTTCTTCTGTGAACGCCTCCTCTTTCCACCCCATCTGCTTCGCCTCTTCAATACTTACCGTCGCAGTGTCAAAGATCACATCCAGGATCTCCTCATCAAAGGACTTCTCATAAACGACCTTGAGTTTTACCTTCGGTTCGCCTTGATCCACAACCGGCTCCTGTCCATAAAGCCCAACCGTCATCAGGGCAATGATTATTGCCAAGAATACTTGCTTCATCTCAAACCTCCTTTTAATTCTTATCCTCCCCGAAAAGGGGAGGCTGGCGGAAGCGGAAGAGGGTGGCTGTTCGGTAGGGATATTCCTGCTGGAGGCGTGGTTCACCACAGGGGGGATCATCCGGGCGCGGGCAGCAAAGACAGTCACCATAACAGGGTAGTGGCTCAAACCTCTCCCCTATCCGTATCTGGACCGGATTCCGCCTCGATCCCTCACAGGTGGCAAGGTCGGGTGAGTCATACTCATGGGGTAGTTCCTGACAGACGCTGTAGGTCATCCCCTTCGCCTCGACCTTAGCCCTCAACTCCCGATGGAATCTCTTGCGAAACTGAAGGGAAGTGGTGAATCTCCGCCGTTTTGCTCCTGGATGATAGCGGTAGGCCTTCACCACTCTGTGGATCCGATCCTGATAGCCGCACTCCCTCATCCTCATCAGGAGCCTCTTCATCGATCGGTGATTGAAATAACCGGTGGAGCTGATGATGTGTGATGCGCCGGTAGAACCGATCGCGCCGATCAGCGAATCGAGATCCTCCTCATCGATCAGGCCGATGATGATGGGATCAATCCGGGCAACAACCTCGATCCCCAATCCGGTGAGCTGGGCAATGGCATCAAGCCGATCCGGTATCGGTGGTGCATCAGGACTGGTCACCACCACCTTCTCATTCCCGGATTCCACCGTCAGCTCAACAAAGAAATAAGGGTAGGAGGCAAGATCAGGAATCATTCTCACCAGCCACCTTAGCCCATCACTGGAACGGGTGACGATCCGAAAACTCAGTCCGCAATCGATCAGGAGCTGAACGATCCTCAATGTGAGTGCACGGACCTCATCGATGGGCTGGAGTGGATCGGTGATCTGGGAGAGATAAAAAGGAAAGAGGAGCCAGGAAGATTCGATCTCCGCTTTTAATCGCTCCGGGATGTCGTGATAGATGACGATCGTTTCCGGATCACTCCAGGGATAGGCCCGGGCATAACAGATTGGACAGGCATAACTGCATCCACCCGGATTGGTGATCGAGATGAGAGAGGCATGAGGGCACTTCCTTCCTCTCCTTGGGTAGGGGAAGTCATGGATCACGGGAGCACGCCGGGACTTAAACCTGATTTCCATATTGACGGCACCCTATCAGCCGATAAAATTCGCCATGCCCGAAGAGAAGAAAGAACCGATCCGGGTTAAGGATCTCCTGCTCATGACCATCTATTCCTTGGAGGGGAAGGCCTGGGCCTATCTCGGCCTCATCTCCCATCCTGAGACCAAAGAGCCAAAAAAGGATACCGGTGAAGCAAGACTGGCGATCGATGCCATCGATGCGATCTATAAGCTGATCGAAGAGAGGCTCTCGGCCGAGGAGAAGAAGGACTTAGAGCTCCGTCTCACCAACCTGAGATTGAATTTCGTTAAGAATCAGTAACCAAATAGACCTCGTCCTTCTCCCTCACCTTCTGATCGACCTTGAGGCCGATCTCATCACCCGGTTTGGCAACATCGATATTCTCATGCTCAATCTGCATCGACTTTACTGTCATGGTGAAGTCGGTATGGGCTCCTTTGATCCGGATCTTATCGCCGACCTTCAACTCATCGGTCAGCTTGACAATCCCGACCGAGATCTTCCCGAAGTAGTGGGTGATATGTCCGATCAATCTCTCCGGCATCACACCTCCTTGAGCTATGATAGCGATTGGACAGGTTGTGTCAATGCCATTCGCGATCATGGGGTGAAGAAAAAAAACTTGCCTCTGATCAGGATGCCGGATAGAATCGAATATGAGAGATACTCGGATCTTTGTCGGAAAGGAGAGTTATAATGGACCTTAAAGCAAGGGTAAAGGCAATACTGTTCCGACCCAAGGAGGAATGGCCGGTTATTGCCGGTGAGTCAACCAATGTGTCGGAACTTTATCAGCGCTACATCCTGATCCTGGCCGCAATCGGACCGGTGGCCTCGATCATTGGAATGTCGATCGTGGGTGTTACCGTCCCGATGATCGGGACATTCCGTGTCCCCTTGGGAACCTCGCTTGCCTCTGCGATTGTCCGCTACATCATCAGCGTCATCAGTGTCTATATTCTTGCCCTGATCATCGATGCCCTCGCTCCCAGCTTCGCCGGTGAGAAGAACCGGCTTCAGGCCTTAAAGGTCGCCGCCTACTCCCTTACCCCCTTCTGGGTTGTTGGGATCCTATCGCTGATTCCGGCTCTGGGTTTTCTGCAGATCCTGGGTCTGTATAGTTTCTATCTCCTCTATCTTGGACTTCCGGTGCTGATGAAATCCCCCAAGGAGAAGAGTCTGGGATATACCATTGTGGTGATAATTGTCATGATACTGATCTCACTGATCATCGGGGCGATCTCCGGTGCTTTCGTCTCATACCCGGGAGCAGGTCTGCGTTAGCTTATTGATCAAGCTCTTATGTCTCAGCTACCGGACGATCAGGATCTTACGGTGGGAGAACCTTTCCCCCTCTTTCAGAACCATAAAGTAAACCCCTTGAGGCAGAAGATCGAGCCCGATCTCCTCAGATGGTGAGTTAATCCTCATGATCGATCTGCCCAGAGGATCGAGGATCTCAATCCGATCGGCACTGCCAATGGAAAGGCGGCCTCTGGTGATCGTCACAATCCGATGTCCGGTCATCTCAGAAGCCGATCCCTCCCTCACCCCGATCTGTTCCTCCCAGAATCTTCTGGCTTCATTGGCCCGATAGGCGATCGAGATCGTATCATAGGCAAGAACGATGACGAAGGCAAACTCCTTGACATCCTCCGGTTCTAAGGAGAATGGACCGGTGGAAAAGAGAAATCTCATATCGTCCGGCCCACATGGTCCCTCCATAAATCCGATCGAATCCCCGCTCCGGTAGTCGATCCCCTTCATGAGTAGATATCGCTGCCAGTCCCAGGAAGGATCGATCTCAAGGGTGAAGGCCATACAAGCGGTCGGACCATTACTATCCGGGGTCTCAAGCATATAGAACCGATGACTCCTACTGAATCCCAGCCCGGCTCCTGCCAATCATAGTCATAACAGTAAGGGAGGGCATCGATATAGAATGAATCCTGACCCTGAGGAAACCACTTTCTCAGGATCAACCGGTAGACGTCATCACTCGCAAAGCCAATCTCACAATCGGGATAGATCCCGATATAGCAGTGAGGGATGGTGTAGGTTGTCATTGAAACAGGACCAGGAGTCTTCATCAGTGCGCACCTCCTGAGGGGCCAGCGGTCGTCCCCTGCCTCACCAGGCCGGGAACGAATTCGCCATTCCCGGAATTTGAATTGTAGCCGACCGCACCTGATGTTGTTGGCGTCGTGATATTTCACATCCCAGATCCCGAAGATGAGGATCGGGATGAACTTCAGTGCCACCATCTCTACCTCCTTTTCCAAGAACCATCCAGAAAAATATATCTTTAAATCTTAGAAAAATTCTTTTAGAAGAGAGTTATTGTTCGAATTTCATGGGGGCCTCCTCCTTCTCCAAGCCTCCAACCCTCAATCCGACATTCCGG
>QNBE01000022.1 GCA_003645615.1 Caldifarciminota bacterium | reverse complement strand
CCGCCCCCGTCTGCCGTTACCTCCTCCCGGCTGCCCGTCCCCCGCCTTATATACCAGTCTCCCACTCAGGTGATGGAGACCATCGACCGATCGGTCCCCGAGCAGGATCACATCGCCACCGTCACCCCCATCACCGCCATCTGGCCCACCTTTTGGTCTGCGACGGAGATGACGAAAACTGACACAACCATCCCCTCCCTTACCAGCCCGGATCTTAAACCTGAGCTTCATCAATAAGGATATCTTTAAATTTCTCCATTATAATCTCATAAACCTCTTTTGGAACGAACATCTTCACATCCCCTCGATTAAGGCCAATATTTTTGACCAATGAGGATGAGATATAGAAGTAGTTTTCTGAGGGGGGCAGAAAGACCGTTTCCACGGCCGGATTCAATCGGCGATTGACTAACACCATCTGAAATTCATAGTCGAAGTCGGAGACCGCCCTGATCCCACGGATTACCGCACAGGCATCGATTCGGCTAAAGAGATTGACCAAGAGCCCATCGAACCCGATCACCTTGACATTTCGATTGGATGAAAAGGTCTTTTTGGCCAGGAGGATCCGTTCCGGATGGGTGAATAGGGTCGTTTTACTCTTACCGGAGGCAACGGCAACATAGATCTCGTCGAAGATCTTAAGCCCTCTCTGGACTACATCAACATGGCCGAGGGTTATGGGATCAAATGTCCCTGGGTAGATCGCCCGCTTCATGATCGGCTTAGAAAGCTCAGCACGGTTTCTCCGATAATCCTCCTCTTCTCCACCTGAAACGGTGCAGAGGAGAAGGTAGTGCGTCGTGACGATTCAACAACAACAATCCCATCGGTTCGGAGCAGATTGAGCCTTGCGATCTCTGGGAGCAGGGTCGATAGGAGTCTCGACCGATAGGGTGGATCAAGGTGCACGATATCGAAATCTGATTTTAAGGTCTTAAGCACCTTAACCGCATCACCGATCACCACCCTTACCCTCTCCCCGATCTCGAGCCTCTGAATGTTTGACCTCAACACCCGGGCCACCCTTGGATTCTTCTCAACAAACCAGACCCTCTGTGCACCCCGAGATATCGCCTCAAGTCCAACCGATCCCGATCCAGCACAGATATCCAGAAATAAGCAACCAGTAAGATCTGGTAGGATATCGAACATAACCTTCCGCACCAAAGGCCTGGTGACCCTGATCCCCTTGGGAATTAAGATCTTCTGCCCCTTTAGGCTTCCGGCAAGTATTCTCAAAGAGAGGCTTAGCCGGAGACCTCCTTTACGATTGTGGGTGTAATGAAGATGAGGAGTTCTCGATCCTTGTAGGTCTTCACCGACTCCCGGAAGAGGGCACCAATAATAGGGATGCTGCGAAGAATGGGAATTCCTTTCACGGTCTTTTCTTCTTTTCGCGAAATGAATCCACCGAGGACAACCGTGCCGCCATTCTTCACCTGGACCTTGGTCTCGGCCTCTGATGTGGTGATGATCGGCTTACCAGCAGCGACAGATGCCTCGTCGACCTCACTCACCTCAGCCTTAATATGCATGGTGATCTCTTCTAAGGAGTTGATTGTGGGAGTTACCTCGAGCTTGGTTCCAGCCTCATAGAAACGGGTTACTGGGTTCCCCCGCTCATCCAGAACTGTAACCGAGAATCTCTTACCCCCAAGAATCTTGGCCTCCCGGTTGTTGAGGGCGACAATCCTGGGATTGGCCAAGGTCTTTGTGAGCCCCTGGGACTCCAGTATTCTAAGGTTGGCATCCAGATTGGCAAGCGCGTCGACACGACCGATGTTGACCCGGCCGAATCCAACAATCGAAGGGGCGACATTGCTGGTGATCTCACCTCTCAAGATCCTCGTCTCTAAGCCCTTCAGGGTCCAGTCGATGCCGAGTTCGTTGGTTTTGGAATGGTCGATGTCGATTACTCGAACTGCGATCTCGACCTGCTGAGGTTCGACATCGAGCTTCTTGATCAGCGCCTTAACCTTCTCCTGAATTGGAGCGACATCGGTGACAACGACGGAGTTACTCCTCACATCGGTCTTCACCTTCCCCTTGCTGGAGAGGATCTGTCTGATCTGCTCTTCGGTTTCCTTGGCATCTGCGAATTGGAGACGATAGACTACAGAGGCTACGGGAAGATCCAAATCCTGCTTCTCCAAGTTCTTAGCGTAGTCAACTCTAATCACATCCCTATCTTCCCGATAGGAGAGGTCGGTAGCCTTTAGGATCACCTCCAATGCCTTCTTCCAGGGAACGTTGTGGAGCCGGACGGTAACATTGCCTTTGACATCCTTTCCCGCGACGATGTTGACCCCGGCATAATCGGCCAAAGCCCGAAGGACCGTCAGGATGTCGGCATTTTCCAGATCGAGGGAGATAAGCCCGCGCCGGGGGGTGACTCTCCGCTTAACCGGTGGTGATGGAGGCGCCTCTTCCACCACCGCGGGTGCAGTCTTGGCACGGGATGCTCGCCACACCTCGAATGGGGTTGTTGTCCCGGTTAGGAGTGTGAGGACGAAGTTGTTGCCCTCGATGCCGGTGAGATAGGAGTAAGGACCGGCCATCTCAACTATTACCCTCAGGAAGTCGGGACGTTTGGTAAAGGTGGTGGCAGATATCCGGTTGATCCCACCCAGGTTGATGTCCGGGAAGGTGTATCCGGGAAGCGTCCAGACAACGCCGGTAAACTCAACAACGAGTCGGTCCGGGTTCTTCAGGGTATAGATACTCGGAGCAAGGGGGGCATCGGAAAGGAAGGTCAACTGAGTATTAGAGTCCTTGGGTCTGATCTCGATATCGGTGATTACCGCTCCATAAACGATGGTAGCCAGACAAAGTAAGCAAAACGATCTCTTCATAACTCACCTCTCCTTCTTCTCAAGTTCGATCTCGAATCTCGAGACGATGCCGGCGTGTTCGATGGCGAAGATTACCGAGTTGGAGGTGATCTCACTCACCCATCCGCCGGCAACTTTATCGCCCTTCCTCAGGATATGGCCCTTGTTGAGACCATCCTTAACCAGAGCGATACGCCCCCGATCACCGGAGATTATCCCGATCAGGGTGAGATTGTCGATGTTGAGCCTACCCCTCGTCTTCCCTTCCCCGGCAATCAGGGGGATAAATGGATCCCTTCTTCCTTTGGTCTGATACTGGAAGTGTTCAACCGGAAAGATGGAGTCGGGAGGAACTTGCGCCAAGAGTATGGCGGCAAAAATCAGCATCAGCACCATGCCTCTCATCTGTACCTCCTTCCCCTTCTTGGTTTGGGCTTTTTGGTCATCACCTGTCTCCCAGCCATGGTATAGGTTACGGCTCCGAATGCCCCTTTCACCTTCTTCTTATCCTTATCCGCCTCAAGCTTGGCCGAAGAAATCTTGATAATCCGGGGGAGGTTGCCGATGTAGGCCAAAAACTTTCCGAGATTATGGTATCCAGCCGTCGCTTTAAGCTTGAGCTGGATCTCGGCATAGTCACCTCTGGGCTGGGGATGGCTCGGTTTGAAATAAGAGATCAGAACCCCAGATTTGATCCCCGAGTTGGTGATGATATTAATCAGATTGGGAATTTCTTTCTCGGTTGGAAGCATAGTCTGGGCGATCTCCCACTGTTTAAGCCTGAGTTGATATCTCGCCTCAAGCTCTGGTAGCTTCGCTTTGGCCTCCTCCGCCTTCTTCACCTTTTCGGCAAGCTCGGCTCGCTTCTGTTCCAGGGTCTGGATCGTCTTCTGATTTTTGGCATAGACGAATTTAAAGAAGAGGAAGATTGCTACAGCGACTATTATCACCACAACCAGAAACCTTTGAAATGCCGGACTTTTGGCATCGATGGCCATCCTAACCCCCTATCCTTTTTTGATGCAAGCTGCGGTAAGCTTGAACTCCATCACTTCCTGCTTCTCAACTTCCTTCTTCTCAAGAACCTCCAGATCGACATTAGAGATATAGGGCGACTTCTCCAGATTCTCCATAAATTCGGCAATCAGGAGATTGGAAACCGACTGCCCTACCAGCTTCAGGCTGGTCTCGCTGAGGTCTAATGAAGTGAGCCAGGTAAACTGAGGGAGCGCGGTGGAGATATCATCCATGATATGGACGATAAAGAAACGATCCCGATTGAGTTCCCGAATCGGACGAATCCGCATCTCGATTTCCCGCTCCTTGGCCTCGATCTTGGCAACCTCATCAACATAGACCCTTAGGGTATCGAGCTTGTTCTGGAGCGAAACAATCTCTCGATTGAGATTAGAGATCCGATTCTTCTGTCCGATATAGAGCGCACCAAGTATAATCGCCACAATCACGACAATCGCGACCAGAACAATGATACCCTGAATCGGTGGGAGACCAACCGTTGGCACCCCTACCCGGCGAGGTGGGGCCTTGGGCCGCCTTTCCTTCTTAAGTAGATCGATTTTGATCATCTCACTCCCCCCTGAGGGCGTAACCGAGTGCTGGGGCCAGTAAGGCACCAACCTCATCCACATCTTCACCACCGAAGATCGCAGGATCGTATTCGAAACCAGTAAGCGGTCTCAGTCTTTCGGTGGGAAGGTCAAATCTCCTCTGGAAAAGTTCGGTCATGTTGAAGACCAAAGAGCCACCCCCACTCAGGTAGAGCTTGTCGATCTTCTGCTCACCCCCTACCGATGAGAGGAAGTGGATGCTCCTTTCCACCTGACCGATAATCTCATCAGCGAAGGAATTAAAGACGGTCCCGACGCTCTCCTTGGTAGTACCAGAGGGGAGGGCACCTTTCATTGCCGCAACCGAATCCTCATAGTTTAGACCGAGCTCCCGCTGGAGTCGTGTGATGAAGTTATTGAGACCGAAGAAGATATCACGAGCAAGTAGCGAAACTCCCCCTCTCACTACATTAATAACTGTGGTCGCCATACCCATATGGATGAGAGCAACCGTAGCAGTCTCCGAAGGCTGGTAGCTATATTCAAAGACATTCTGAAGCGCAATCGCAGTCGCATCAACCGCAACGGTATTGAGGCCAACCTCGGAAAGGAGTGCGGTCCAGGAGTTGATAAACTCCTTCTTCGCCGCCACCAACAGAACCTCCTGCTGATTCTCACCAAACTCGGGATTGACGATCTCGTAATCGATCGAAACCTCATCGATATCGAATGGGATATGCTGTTCCGCTTCCCAGCGGATCTGATCCGAGGTCTCCCGTTCTGACATCCGATCCATCACTAACCGCTTGATAATTACCCCATGTCCAGAAACGCCAAAGATGACATTCTTGGTTGAGAACGACCTTGACTGGATGAGATCACGGATAGAATCGAGCACAACCTCTCGATCCATGATTTCGCCGTCCACAATTGCGTCGGGAAGAATCCGGGCAACCCCATAGTTGACCAGATTCGGTGATTTGCCCGGAGAAAGTTCGACCATCTTAACCAGACTGGATCCGATATCCAGTCCGATTGCCCTTTTCTTTTTGAAGAACATCACACACCCCGCTTCATTCGCCGATATACCTCCGAATCTCTTTACCCTTGATCAACCACCTCCTCCCCACTTTCTTACCATGGATGCTCCCCTCCCGGAGCTTCTTCCGAATTGTCTGTGGACCGAGGCGGAGCAATTCCGATGTCTCCTCGGTAGTGTAAAGCTTCTCCGGATCAATCTCTCTCGGTGACAATGGCATCGCACACCTCAATGATGCACAATTTTACATAATTACCTAAATTTGTCAAGTAATAATTATAATTTTTTTTTAAGTTCAATTTCTATCGATAAAATACTCTAAGCAATTATATTGTTACCACTGTAACACTCTGTCTCCTCTCCACTTTTCGTGACCTTTCCTTAAGATGATCCCCGGAAGAGAGATACTCAACTACCAGATTCACCTTATTTTGAAGTTAATGTGGAAAGAGAGACGATCTGGATCAGAAGGTGTAGGCCAAAAGAGAATATTGACGCAAATTCCTCTCATTGGCTCGGATTCGAGAAAATCACTACCATTGCCTAATCTTATCGATAAAATCCGCTAAATTTCAAGATAAAAAGTGGAGAGAAGCCAGATAGCGAATCGCTTGATCTTTTGGGAAAGGTGGATATAATAAGATACTATGATAACCTCTCTCTCGGAGGATTATACGTCGGGAGTGGATCAATCCTTCAGGAGAGACGATCGGAGGCTACCTCCTACCGGTCCCCTGAGGAGGCCGGTTGAAGGGTAACCATACTATCCAACGGTGGGCGGTTGTTAATCCTTCAAAAGGGAGGTAGCGATGTTAAGGAAGTTATTGATCCTTTTAAGCTGGGGTGTAGTTCTGGCCCTTCCACCCCAGGGCTGGGATCAGTGGCAACGATTCCCGAGTGCTCTGAGTCAAAAATCTCCGGTTCTAAGTGGAAATCTTTTTCCGCCTATGCATTCTCATCTCCTTTACCAGGGATTCCTAAAGGAACATGATGGCTATCGTGAACTCTGGTTCCGCTCTTCCGATGATGCTGGTTTTCACTGGGGTTGGTCCTGTCTGATCTCCAATCCCAACGTTGAGGTACACGAATATTACGACCTAATCCGAGGTGGATGGACTTTCTCACTGATTGCTGCGTCTTGGAGCCAACGTGACCCTTTGACTGGTTATTATCAGTTGTGGTTTGGTTATTCCACCGACTGGGGGTGGACCTGGACGATCGACCTGATCAATGATGATATCCAGTTACCTCTTTCTCCTGTTCCTTACTACCCTTCACTATGGGGTGAGGATTCCAGGTTCTATCTCACTTTTTACAATTACAATGTCTCTGGCACACCCCAAATCGGCTATACGGTCTTCGATGTCTCTTCTGGCTCGTGGTTATCCCCATATGAGGTTGTCCTCTCCGACCCCTATCTCTCTCAATTTTCCGAAATAATTACTCTTAATGAAGCTGGGCAGGATACCCCCCATGTCGTCTGTGCTTGGCGCTTTGTTGGAATTGGGGTCCTTGTCCATCTGCGCAAGAACGATCAGAATCAGTGGGTGGGCAACTGGATATACAACTCCTCTTATGGTCCCCTCTATCCTTCAGCGTTTGATAAGGGCCCTGATGAATCGGTTCTCCATCTTGCCTTCCGTGAAGATAGGGACTATCCCCACTATGATGACAAGTCCTGTTACTGTCGATCAACCGACCATGGTCAAGGATGGAGTGATTTCTCTTTCTTCGGTCCGGCCGGTGTACCGACTTCAGATGAGCATCTTAACTATGATGCGACGAGGGGAGGGGTCAACTTCATCTACGGATGCGATGGCTATCTCTATTATCGGTTCCGGAGCGATGAGAGTGGAGTCTGGAGTCCGGAAACGGTAATTGCAGTTCAGACCTATGCCACGTTCGATCAACTGGGTTCTTTTTCCAGCTATTTCGGCCGCCATGTTGTGTTTCAGGTCTCTCCCTCTAATGAGAATGACTATCTCGGTTATGTTGCCAGCCGTAATGCTCTCTATTCCGGTACGTTCACCGCGACCGATCACAACAATGGTCGTCATCTCACCCGGAGATTCGGTGAGGAGCTCTATCTCACCTATCAGACCGATTTTGCTCCGGATGGTAGTGGTCAGCATGATCGGAACTGGGTGTACTTTGCTCAGTCGGCCGATGGTGGTGAGCACTGGTCTTCTTATACCTGGCTCAACTATGGTCGTTATCCCGCGGTCGGTAACTGGAGCAGTCCGGTCTTTCCGATCCCGGTGCCTCTGGTCTACCTCAATGAAGATCCATCGACTACCGATACAATCTACTACCGCTACTACGACCCATTCTTCCAGACCTGGTCTGATCCGTTGCCAGTATATACCTCCCAGAACGATCTCGATCCACCAGCGGTAACCGCGGTTGAGGATACCGTCTTTGTCATCTTCGCTGAGAATTCGGAAACTGAGAGCTGGATTAAGTGTGCGAGATTTCGCTTCGATGAGACCAATCCGAATAATATAAATTTTGACATCGTTCGCCAATCCACCTCACCAAATCTTGTTCCACTCTACACTCCCTCGATCCAATACGATGGCAATCGGGCGGTCCATGCGGTCTGGCAGGACGGAGATAGCATAATGTATGCACGGCGAAGGTGGTATCCGGATAACTATTGGGATCAATATGACCCTGTCTCCGGATACCCCATCGTCCCTTCCCACCACCCCTTCATTGAGGTCTGGGGGAATTACGCCTATGTGGTCTGGACCGAGGCCGGTGACATCTACCGGAGGATAAGGGATCTCTCCACCGGTCAGTGGACAGCCCTGCCTGACAATATCAGCAACACAGGTGAGGATTCCAATTATCCTACCGCCAGTTATGAGCTTGCGGTCTGGTCCGAACGCGATCCCGAGCAGTGGGACTTCGATATCCGTTACTTCTCCTACAACTTCGGCTCCGGCTGGATCTACCAGAGTGATTATCTTGAATCCTACTATCCTCATACTGCGATCCGTCCAGACCTTGGTGGTTTCTACCTCTACACCATCTGGACTGAAGAAATTCTAGGAAGACCCTTTCAGATCCTGTCGGATCGGAGATTTTTCCTGCCCCTTGCTGGTGAGGCGAGCTGGTATTCGGTTGAGGCAGGAAACCCTGAACCGTCCCCCTTCCTGATCCAGCGTCAGGGGATAAAGGAATATGGGAAACACCGGATCGACTTTGATTTCAAGGAACTGATCTACGAACTCTCCTTCCTGGATCCGATCTATGATTACTATCTTATCGCTGTTTCCTATCACGAAGGGAAATCAAGAAAAGAGGTCTGGTTCATTGATGGTGAGCTGGTTGGTGAGTTCAAGTTCGAGCCGAATCGGCTGGAGACTACCATCGTCCAGATCCCCTACGAGTCCTATGCTAAGGATCGGAAAGCGAGAATTGAATTCCGGAATGCGGAAGGTCCATTTGCGGCAAACGCTGGTCTGGTTCTACTCTGTCTTGACCATAAATCCAGAGGCGGTGGTGGTCAGTCTGGCGGCAAAGAGGCTTCTCTGGCTCCCAGACTCCAAATCGGTCCCAATCCGACCAGGGGCAGACTCTCTATCACCTTCTCACTCTCTACCCCTTCTCTGGTCAGGATCAACCTCTTCGATCTCACCGGTAGAAGGGTTGCGGTCCTCCATGATAGAAAGCTCTCTGCTGGCAAACAGAAGCTATCCTTGATTCTCCCGGAAAGGCTTGCCTCCGGTATCTATTTCTTGATTCTTGAGACAGCGGGTAGAAGTGCCGCAAAGAAAGTGGTTCTCAGGCGTTGAGTGCAAGAAAGACAACACCTGGGAGAGGTTTTAATCCTCTCCCAGGTGGAATCTATATGAGAATTATCCTTTTAGTCATCTTATGGGTGGTGGTTAATGGTCAGAATTACAAGCGGATTGGTTATCTACCTGAGGGAGGAACTTCGGTTACGATTCTTCCTATTAAAGGGTATGATGCCAATCACAATGGATTTCCTGAAATATATTACCATCCTTATCGCTATCTTCAGCCTGCGGTTATCCGTATATGGGAATATAAAAACTTTAATCATTATTTCTTGGTGGGTGATTCAATAAGAGATTATATCTTCATTAACCTCGGTAGTTTTGATAATGATGACAAAAGTGATCTTCTGGCCTGGGGAGGCGGCCATTTTTATGTCTTAGAGTCTCCTTCACCAGATTCCTATCCTACCAGACAGGTCTGGAGCTCAGATTCTACTTATTTTGCGTTTGGTGGCATCCATGTCGCCGATTTAGATCAGGATGGAAGGATGGATTTTCTGTTTTCTAATGCTCTGGGAGGAATTTATGTTTATGAAAATTACGGTGACAATAGTTATGTATTGGTCTGGGATACTGTCCTCGGAAGCAATTATAACTTCACCTCCGGTGACTTTGATGGCGATGGCTTGATAGAGTTTCCATCCGGAAATGTCGGTGGCGGCTCCTGGGTGTATGAATGTTGTGGGGATAACCGATATCGGCCGATCTCTCAATTGGATAATCCAAGCAATTCCCACGATATCTTCTTCGGCAATGATCTGGATCAGGATGGTAAGTTAGAGTTCATCATCAGTTCGGCGCCTGGGGTTGGTGGTTCCCGTGCCTATCAGTTTCGGGTCTACGAGGCGGTGGGGGATAATGACTATGAAGTAAGTTATACCTCAGATATCATCTATCGGCCCTACAATCTTGGGGTGGGCCGGGGCAGCTATTGCGGTGATGTTGACCTTGATGGTCAGGATGAGATCATCTGGGCGATCGAGGACAACTGGTATATCTACAAGGCATTTGGGAATAATAACTTCCAGAGAATTTTTACCGCCTATCCGGACTATAACTGGCACAACGAGACCAGGGTCTATGTCTATGACCTGAACGGCAATGGTTATCCGGAGATCATCGAGACCGGGGGCACCAATGGTACCGGTCCCAATGATTCTACCGAGACGGTGATCTGGGAGATCGAGGCGGTGAGGCTGTTATATCCCAATGGTGGTGAGGTATTCAATCCCGGGGATACGGTTGAAATCAAATGGCGGACCTTTGATCCTCCCGGCTGCGATTCTTTATCACTCTTCTTCTCAGCCGACAGCGGCTATACCTATGATACTATCATGACCGGTATTCCAGCATCAGAGACAACTTATAACTGGATAGTTCCAGATACAACCTCAGCCCAATGTATGCTCATGATCTGGGCCTATGGGCCAGGTGTGGGCTGGGACTTTACCGATTCTGTCTTTGCCATCGGGGTCGGGATATCAGAGCGGAAATCCCATAAACTCAGGGAATTAAAAATCTATCCCAACCCTTCCCATGGTCTAATCAATTTAGCCCTGCCTGCTGATGTAATCAATCTCACCCTCTTCGATGCCTCGGGCCGATTGATCCACCACCTCTCCCCATCCCCCCATCTCCAGTTCACCCTACCCCCGGGCATCTACTTCCTCAAGATCGAGACCGAGGCCGGGCCTATCCATCATAAGATCCTCATCCTGAAATAATCCCTCCCGACACCTCAGGGTGTAGAACCTGAGGATAACTCAAAGATACTACCCCTGCATATCTCTCACCTCTCTTTATTCTCTTCGTAAGTAGCTCTATACATTGACAGGAAGATGGATAATCGATAAAATATTGCAAAGGAGGAGCAATGGGACTGGCAGTATTCCTGATCATATTTATCCTGATCATACTCCAGAGTATGATCAAGATCCTGAGGGAGTATGAACGGGGCGTGGTCTTCCGTCTCGGTCGATTGGTTGGGGTAAAGGGACCAGGCCTTATCATCCTCTTCCCGATCATCGACCGGATGGTGAAGGTATCCCTCAGGGTAGTAACGATGGACGTTCCGCCTCAGGACGTCATCACCAAAGATAATGTGTCGGTCAAGGTGAATGCGGTCGTCTACTTCCGGGTGATCGATGCTGCCAAGGCGGTTATCGAGGTCCAGGACTATCTCTATGCGACATCTCAGGTTTCTCAGACGACCCTGAGAAGTGTCCTCGGTGAGACAGAACTGGATGGTCTCCTCTCAGAAAGGGAGAAGGTGAATCAGAAGCTCCAGCGGATCATCGATGAGCAGACCGACCCCTGGGGGATAAAGGTATCCCTGGTTGAGGTAAAGCATGTCGATCTACCCCAGGAGATGCAGCGGGCGATGGCTCGACAGGCCGAGGCCGAAAGGGAGAGGCGGGCCAAGATTATCAATGCCGAAGGAGAATATCAGGCGGCCAAGAGATTGGCCGAGGCGGCCGAGATCATCAGCAAGAATCCCGCCGCGATCCAGCTCCGCTTCCTCCAGACCCTCTCCGCTATCGCCACCGAGAATAATTCCACAACCATCTTCCCCATCCCGATCGAACTCCTCAGGCCATTCCTCGGTTCCAAGGGATAACCTTGTCAGAAATCAGAACCAGGATATAATATCCCGAGATGAAGAAGTTCGTCCGATTCGGTTACCATAACATCGAACTGGAGCTCCCGGTCCATGGCCTCTACCTCTTCCGAAATCGCTCGGAGCTCATCCAGAATGTGACCCCACTCATTAGAGAGGGCATCAATGATGGTGAGCGGTGCTACTTCTTTGGAACCAAGAAGATGGGCGAAACTATTAGGGAACAACTTGCCGACCTCCTGAAAAAGACACCCAACTCCTTAGAGGTTGCCACCCGCGTCCCACCTACCGAGCGGCTGATCAGCTGGCTCAAGACCGAGGTGAGGAGGGTGATGGCCGAAGGTTTCCGGGCGATGAGGGTGTTCGTTCTCATCAAATCACCGGTTGAAGAACCCTATGAGCTCATGCTCGATGACTTCCTCTCCGATCCCCGGATACCGCTCGTCTTCATCTGTCTCTATCCAGCTAAGAAGATGACCAGTTTCGAGGTGATGGACGTCTTAAAACTCCATCCCTTCGTCTTCGTCGAACATCTCCTCCAGCCCAATACTTTCTATTCCCGGATCCGCCATTCGATCTGGCTCGACAGCCTGACCGGTGTCTTCAATCGAAGATATCTCAACAACCAGCTTGCCCGAGAACTGAAACGTTGTGCCCGCTATCGACGTCATCTCTCTTTGATTATGATCGACATCGACAACTTTAAGAGGTTTAATGATACCTATGGCCACCTAAGGGGAGATGAACTACTGAAGGCGATCTCCAAACTACTTGAGGAGAATACCCGGGGGGTCGACTTTGTCGCCCGCTATGGTGGAGATGAGTTTCTCATCGTTCTACCCGAGACCAGGAAGAGGGATGCCAAGATCCTGGCCGACCGGATCCGCGCTCTCGTCTATCAGTATGACTTCCTCCCCGGTTCACCAGCGGTCGAAGAGACGACGATATCAGCGGGCATCTCTGGCTTCCCCGAGGATGGTGGGGATGTTGAGACGCTGATCAACTGCGCCGATGTTGCCCTCTACCGGTGTAAGGAGCTGGGCGGAAATCGGGTGGAAAGCTACGGCGCGTGATCGAAGAGAAAATCATCACCCGAGCAATCGTCACCGAGTATCTCCAAAGGTTGGAGCGGGTTGTCTCAAGCGATGTGGTCATCGCTGGTGCTGGCCCTTCTGGTCTTGTGGCCGCCTATTTTCTTGCCAGGAAGGGGCTCAAGGTTACCCTCTTCGAGCGGGAATTGAAGCTCGGGGGTGGTATGCCCGGCGGTGGGATGATGTTCAACCAGATCGTGGTCCAGAAGGAGGCCAAGGAGCTTCTCGACCACTTCCAGATTCGGAGTCGAGAGTTCCGGGAGGGTTATTATCTCGCCTCCGCCCTGGAGGCGACTGCGGCGATCACCCTCCGCGCCATCCAGGCCGGGGCTGAGATCTTCAACAATATTACCGTTGAGGATCTTAAGGTGATTGAGGATAAGGTATGTGGGGTGGTCATCAACTGGACTCCGGTGGAACGAGCAGGACTCCACATCGACCCTCTTACTATCGATGCCCGCTTTGTCATCGATGCCACCGGGCATCCCGCAGAGGTGGTGAGAAAACTGGAGTCAAAAACAAACCAGAAGATCTTAAAAGGTGAGGGTCCGATGTGGGCCGAGGTAGGGGAGCGACTGATTGTGGAAAATACCAGAGAGGTCTATCCCAATCTCTATGTCTGTGGTATGGCGGTCAATGCGGTCTTTGGCGGACCCCGGATGGGTCCGATCTTCGGTGGTATGCTCCTCTCCGGCAAGAAGGTCGCCGATCTGATCATTACCAAGATCTGGTGAAGATCCTCATCTCAATCGATTACGAAGGGGGCTCTGGAGTCGTCCACTGGAAGGAACCATCCGAATTCCAGAGGCGGATGATGACCGAGGATGTTATCGCCATCGCTTCTGGTTTAAAGGAACACACCCTTATCATAACCGATGCCCATGCCGGGGGAAGAAATATCCTACCCGATCTTCTGCCGGAGCACTGTGAGTTAATCCGGGGGGGACCAAGACCACTTGGGATGATGGAGGGGGTTGAACTGGTCGATGGAGTTATCCTTGCCTCCTATCACGGCGGGATCGGATTACAAAGTTCGGTTATGGATCACACCTTCTCCTCGCGGACGATTCAGGAACTCCTACTAAACGGGAAGATCGTTAATGAGGGCCTTATCAACACCTATCTCGCTGGCTATTTTAAGAAACCGGTGATCATGGTGAGTGGCGATGACTCTTTTATCCGTTCGATCCAGGAACAACTCGATCCCGGTTGCGAATTCGTTGTCACCAAATATGGGATCTCAAGATTTTCGGCTCGGATTAGACCACCGGGGGTGGTGCGAAAGGAACTAAAAGAGTGTGCTCAGAAAGCGGTGGTAAAGATAGATAGGATCAAACCGATCCTCCCACCTCCTCCCTATCAGATCAAGATTCGGCTGGCTGATACTCTTATTGCTGACTTGATTGAACTCATACCTGGGGTAAGCCGGACCTCAGGGGTCGAGATTGAATTTAACGATCCCGATTTCCTCAGGATATATAAATCCCTGAGGCTCTGTTTAAATCTCGGTATCGCTGCCAACTATTATCGGGAGTATGGTGACTGAGATACTTACCCCAGAACGGGTTCTGATCGATCTCACCGTTGAAAATAAACAGGACCTCCTCCTGGAATTGTGTGAAAATCTGAAGATCAAAAACTGGCGAAAGATCCATAAGGCGGTGATCAAACGGGAGCGGATCATGTCCACCGGTATCGGAGACGGGATAGCCATCCCCCGTTGCCTGATTGATGGTCTGGATCGGCCCCTCGGTTGCTTGGCGATCCTGAAGAACCCGATCGACTTCGAATCACTTGACCGGCGCCCGGTCAAGATCGCCCTACTTCTTGCCATCCCCAAGGGCTCTTCTGATCATGCCCGGATTCTCGCCACCTTTATTGAACTCCTGGCCCAGGAGTCGATTCAGAAACACCTGATCCGGATCAAATCGCCCCAGGAGATCATCCGCTTTCTCGACTCCCGGGAGGAGGAGTGAAGATCCTCATCCTCTACGCCGCACTCATCCTCACAGTTACTGCAATCCCAATCCCAGAAAGGATCCATCTCCATGGCTTTCCCTACGACAAGATCATCCACTTCGGTATGTTCTTCCTCCTCGCCATCCTCGCCCGGAGAGTTTTAAGATTGAGAGATGCACTCCTGGTTGTGATTGGGATCGCTTTCTGGAGCGAACTCCAGCAGCTCTTCGTTCCCCTCCGTTCGGTTGAACTCCCCGATCTCTGTGCCAATCTCATTGGTGGGCTCTTTCCTCTTCTGTTACGTGGATGAGATACCACAGGGTAAAAGGGACTAAGGATCTCCTCCCTGAAGAGGCATCCACCTGGCGGTGGTTTGAGACCGAGATTCGGCAGATCTTGGAGTTATACGGTTATCAGGAGATACGAACCCCGGTGTTCGAGAACACGGAGTTGTTCATCCGATCGATCGGTGAGACGACCGACATCGTTGAGAAGGAGATGTATACCTTCAAGGATAAAGGGGGAAGGAGTCTCACCCTGAGACCGGAAGGGACGGCGCCGGTAATGAGGGCCCTGATCGAGAACAATCTGAAGACTCCGATTCGACTCTACTATTATGGTGGGATGTATCGTCGGGAGCGGCCCCAGAAGGGGAGACTGAGAGAATTTTTTCAGATCGGGATCGAATATGTTGGCAACCCATCCCCCTTTGCCGATCGGGAAGTGATCGAAATCGGCCATCGGATTGTCACCCACTTCAAGATCGACTGCCAGCTCCTTATCAACTCGATTGGCTGTCCGGACTGCCGGAGGCCCTACTACTCCCGGCTCAACACCTTCCTCGAGAAGCATCGGGATGACCTCTGTCCCGATTGTCGGCGGAGGATCATCAAGAATCCGATGCGCTTCTTCGACTGCAAGGAGGAACGGTGCCAGCCGTTTAAGAGAGAGGCACCCAAGATCATCGAACACCTCTGTTCTGCCTGTAGTGAGCATTACCATAAACTCAAGGGGTATCTGGAGAAATCCGCCATCCCTTACACCGAACACCCTGGTCTGGCCCGGGGCCTCGATTATTACACCCGGACCGTCTTCGAATTTGTCGTGCCCGAACTCGGTGGTCAGAATACGATCATCGGGGGAGGAAGATATGACCTCTTGATCGAGCTCTTCGGTGGCAATCCCACCCCGGCGGTCGGCTTTGCCCTCGGGATCGATCGGACCCTCCTTCTGATCAAGAAACGGATCGAACCTCCCCGTCCAATCTTCATCGCCCAGATCGGCGGGCTCTACCAGGAGGCCCGATCGCTTCAGCTTGAACTCCATGGTAAAGGCAAGACCGTCATCCTCGGTGATCCGGAGATGAGTCTTAAGAAGCAGCTCCGCCAGGCCGATCGCCTCAATTGCGGCTGGGCCATTATGATCGGGAGCGAGGAGCTGAAGAAGGGGAAGTATATCCTGAGGGATATGGTGAGTGGTGAACAGAGAGAGTATACCGGCAAAGAGATCATCGCCAGACTTACTTAGATTCCTCGTTCCGACAATTGTCTTCCTCATCTATCTCTATACCCTCTACCCGGGTCTTGGTCTGATCGATTCCGGTGAGCTGACCGCAGTGCTTTATACCCTTGGTATCGCCCATCCCACCGGCTACCCTCTCTACACCATCCTCGGTCGGATCTTCGCCTTACTTCCGATCGGATCGATCCCTTTCCGGACCAATCTCCTCTCCGCCGCTGCCGCTGCCCTCGCCTCCCTCTTCCTCTTTCTCTTCTTCAAGGAACTCATGAAGGACCGGCTCCTCGCCCTGGTCCCGGTCTCGTTCCTTGCCTTCTCAACCACGATCTGGTCGATCGCCAACCTTACCGAAGTATATGCCCTCACCTACCTCCTCCTTGCGATCGATCTCTATCTCTTTCAAAAAGGCCACGACACCATCCTCTGGTATCTCTTGGGACTTACCCTCACCAATCATATGATCGGGCTATCGGTCGTCCTGCCCATAGCAATCTTCCTTCTTATCAAAAGGCGGGTCCGACCCCTCCATCCCCTCCTCTTCCTCCTCGGCCTATCACTCTACTTTTATCTTCCGATCCGGGCCCAGTCGGCACCGATCCTCAACTGGGGCGACCCCTCAACTCTTGAGCGTCTCATCTGGCATATTACCGGCAAGCAGTATCGCGTCTGGATGTTCTCCCTCCCATTATCAGAGGTGGTAGGGAATCTGGGGACTGCTCTGGTGAGATTTGCCCATGAGCTCCTCTTCATCCTCATCCCCCTTCTCCTCCTCGGCCTGATCCGACTCCATAGAGACGGTTATCTCTATCTGGCCATCCTGGCACTCAATATCGGCTATAGCATCAACTACTCCATCCCCGATGTCGAATCCTATTTCATCCCCTCTCTACTAATGGTGGCGATTCTTCTTGCCCGGGGCCTGGCGGTGTTGAGACTCCGCTATCTTCCCATGCTCGCTCTCCTCCCATTGATCCATCTCCCCCAGTCGAACGGCCGGGACTACCGCTTCGCCGATGATCTGGCTCAGAACATCATCAAACACCTCCGATCAAAGTCACTGCTTATCTGTAATGTCTGGGACTGCTACTCCCCCCTTCTCTATTACGATGTGGTTGAGAATCGGGCCGGTGGCCACTGGCTTATTGACAAGGAGCTATTACGGAGGTCATGGTATCTCGATTATCTCCGGAGGCGATATCCCGAGCTCTGTGAAGGCCTTAAGGATCAACTCTCAGCCTACCGAAAGGAGCTCTTCCGCTTCGAACACGACCTCCCCTATGATCGGGCCCTGATCCAGGAACGTTTCGAAGCCCTGATCCGGGGGATGGTGGAGCTGGGACGGAAGGATCGGCGGGTCTATATCCTTAGTCCCATCCCGGATCTGGATCTGAATCGGGCCCTCTCCGGTCTTCCCCTCAAACCGGAGGGACTCCTGATGAGGGTTGGAACCGAGGCCGACACATTTGACTTTGACCGGTTGACGATCCGGCTCCCGGACCGGATCGATGACCGCCACCGCTTCCTCATCTCATCGATCTATCTCAAGTCCGCCTATCTCAACTATCAATACTACCGATCTCGATCTGCCCTTGAGTTCTTTCAGAAACTGACCAGCAGGCTGAGGTAGGTATGGTTGTGAAATCTCAAAATCCTGAAGGGACGGTCCGCCTCAATCCCCTCCCATAATACAAATCTCCCCTTAGGAAAGATATACTCAAGGCCGATGATAAACCGGTGATTATTGACGATCTTCAACTCTCCTGATTTGAGATACTCACCCTGATAGCCGAAATGCCAGAGATATTGATCGGACATCCGATAGTGGAGATCGAGATACTGGCTGTTACCGCTCCGATGATAATCGAATTGGTTTCGGAGGTGGCGCTTGCTATCGATCCGGTAGCGGAAGTAGACCGATAGCTTGGGTGAAAAACGGAATCCGATTCCGGGCTGGATCTCAAGCCAGTTGAGGGTGTCGGGGCGGAGCTCCCGGGTTGGGAGTAGAAAATCCCTCCGGTTCCTCTCATCATACCTGGTATTAAGTTCCAGATTGAACCGGCCGTGCCAGGAGGTGAGGTAGAGGAGGAGATTCCAGCGATCCTCCTTCCTCGTCTCATGCCCACTCCATACCTGGAATGAGGTCATCGTCCGATCGAGGAGAAGCTTGGCATAGCCCTGCTGCCAACGCTTCCGGATTTCAAAAGTAAGTCGGATCGGAAACCTCTTATAGAGATAGCGGGGGAGGGTGTCCGGGGTATCTCTCAATGAGAAGTTCCGATCAAAATCCGGGATGGTAAGAAAGATCTCAAGATAGTTTAGATAATCACCAAGTGAGAACCCGGCCCCGATCTCATCCCCACCCTTATAATACTTCGGGCTGATCATGAGATGGAATCTGATCCTTTTTAGATTGAGGGTCGGTTCAAATCGATGCTCATCAATCTGCCGATCATAGTCACCCAGTTTTCGATACCGGTAGCGGAGGCATACTCTACGGGAGAGATAAAAATCGGATTTGATGAGGAGCTCAATATACCAGTTCATGAGATCCAAACAGCCCTGGTTGGTGTAGAGGCCGGATAAGAGCGAATCAAAACCAATCACAAATTGCTCTTCCGGAGTCGCAAGCATTAGATCCATGAGGTAGAGGTTGTTACTATCTTCCGGTTCCAAGAACTGGAGGGTGAAGAGGAGGAAGATCACCGGCGCCGGAGCAGGACCGGGGCGAGGGGTTTCTCCTGAAAGACCGTGATTCGCCTTTTCATCACCCAGTCGAGGATAATGAGAAAAAGCATAATACAGGCCTCGATCGACTCCAGCTCCTGGAAGATCTGGCTCAGCTCCACAAATGGCGTCTGATCCAGATATCGTTCGAGCTTGGCCTCGATCTCACTCCGATCGACTCTGACCGTTGGGATCGGGATCTTGGCCCTCCGACGGCGATTTATCTCCTTCAATAGTTCCGCAAGGAGGATGGTGTCGAATCTGGGCAAAACCTCGCTCTTCTCACCGGGTCGAGATAGGTAACGCTCCTCAAGCCTCACCCTCGTTTGTAAGTGGTCCACCGCATCCTTATAGCTCTGAAATTCCTCAGCGATCCGCTCTAAGGTAATCGCCTCGGACTCCTCTTCGGGTCTTTTCAGGATCGCCCTCAGCTTCATCATCACCAGAATTGTGGCGAGGATGAGGTATTCACCAACCTCATCGATATCAAGTTTATCGATTGATGCCAGATAGAGATCGGTAATCCGGGCAATCGGAACATCCATAATGTCGATCTCGTGCTTCTGGCAGAGATAGAGGAGGAGGGCGAGTGGACCCCGATAGAATCCGAGATCGATCTCCATCGTTGAGATTATTTTACCATCTCCCAATTCGCTGTCAATCTAAGATCCCTTCTCCTCACCCCCTTCCAGTTCGGCAATCCTTCGTTTAAGATCCTCAACCATCTCACGGAGCTTCTCCTTTTCGCCCTCCCTCTCCTTATTAGCAATCCGGGTAAACATGCCGAGGGAGATGAGCATCATGATCAGGCCCCAGAACTGCTCGAACCAGGTAAAGATCCCAAAGGTATTAAAGAGAAAGGCCATAAGGCCAAGTATAAAGGTAACCAAGGCCCAGTTCGTCATCTCTTACTCCTTCCCTTATTAACCAATCGATCATCTATAAAATTATACCCCGCAATCAGAACTGGTCAACCGATGAGGCGGTTAGATCCTGATCAGCTGAACCTGATCGGTTCCCAACCCGATCTCGACCCCTTTCTCAATCTGATAGTGGGGTTCGGTCTGGGGTTGGGCCTTCCTGATTATCTTTTCGATGAGGTCGTAGGAGGCCTTATCGATTGCGACCGGATCGGTGGCAATGAGGATGCCGACATCCGGGCCGATCGGCGGCTCGATCGTATGGAAACAGTCACAGTGGCGGGTGATATCAATGACGAAGTTGATATAGATGCAGGTCTTACCTTTAACCGCCGCCCTGGCATAGCGGACGATCCCTTCGGTCGTATAACGGGCCTCGGCATTCCACTCAATACCGATCGCCCGGTAGGGACAGACCGATAGGCATCCACAGCAGCCGGTGCACCGCTGGTAATCGATCACCGGGGGATCGGTTCGACTGATGGCCTGGTTGGGACAGTATTCGACACAGATATAGCAGCGCTGACATCTCTCCTCCCGCAGCTTCGGTTTCGACCGGGAGTGCATCCAGAGCTTACCCGCCTTGGCCGAACAACCCATCCCGAGATTCTTAATCGCACCACCAAATCCGGTGACCATATGGCCCTTGATATGGGAGATGACCACCATCTGGGGAACGGCATCAATCACCGCGGCGATCTCACAGCCATCGATCTGTTTCGATGCCTCCCCCCTCAGACCATCAGCAACAAGGAAAGGGGCGAATCCAAAGCCGTGGGCCTTGACCAGCCTTTGGTAGGTTGGGGCGATCATCCGCTCGCCCGGATAGAGGGTGGTGGTGTCGGTGAGGAAGGCCCGATTACCCAACCGCTCGTAGACGATCCGGACATAGTGCGGTTTCACATAGTAGAGGTTCCCCGCCTCACCGGGATGGATCTTTATCGCAATTGGCCTGTTCCTATCGATCCGGTCCAGAAGGCCGGATTCATCGAGTAACCGGGAGAACCGCTTAAGATAATTATCCTCGGATTTCTCCCTCAGATCGAGAAAATGGACATCAGCCATGATGCTCCTTGGTCAGGATACTCACCAGATAGGTGGCAAAGAGGGAGAAGAAGAAGCCGGGAACGAGCTCATAGATCAGGGCCTTAAGCTGGGGGATATTATACCAGATGACAATTGTGGCCGCACCGGTAATCATACCGGCGAAGGCACCCCATTTTGTCGTCCCCTTCCACTTGAGGGATAGGATGAGGGGTGGACCGAAGGTAGCGGCAAGACCGCCCCAGGCATAGAGGACGAGCCAGTAGACGAGCTGGGTTGCCTTCAGTCCCAATAGAAAGCCGATGATCGCAATGATAAGGGTGAAGAGACGGGCGAGGAAGACGAGCCTCTTCTGGGTGGCCTCGGGGTTGATCAGCTTCCGATAGATATCTTCGGTCACAGCCGAGGTGGCAACCAGCAGCTGGGAGTCGACCGTCGACATCATCGCGGCGGTCGCGGCGGCAAGGATGAAACCGACCAGCCAGCTCGGCAGTATCTTGGCCGCTAAGGCCAGGGTGACATGTTCGGGATCGGTGATCTCTCCTCTCAGGTAGGGGATGGCCAGAAATCCGATCATGATCGCACCGAAGACAGCAATCGTGGTCCAGGACATTGCATAGATCATCCCCTTTTTTACCTCCTTCTCACTCCTTAGGGCCATGTATCTCATGACGATATGGGGCTGACCTGGATAGCCGAGGCCGATGGCCAGGCTGCCGATGATGAGACCGAGATACAGGGCCGCACCGGTCTTACCGGCCGAAAGGAGGGTGGCATTGGGATCAATACCATGGATATTGCCGATAATCGTCGCCAGACCACCGGATCTGATTATCGCCACAACCGGAATCAGGATCACCGCCCCGGCCATAATCAGGGCCTGGAAGAAGTCGGTCCAGGATTCGGCAATAAAACCGCCCATGATCGTATAGAAGACGATGATCGAAAGACCGATCGCCATCCCGCTCACCTGTCCGATCCCGAAGGTGGAGGCGAGGATCTTCCCCGCCCCAACCACCTGGGCTGAGACATAGAGGGTGAAGAAGAGGACGATTGCCAGGGTGGCGGTAATCCTGAGGAGGTGGGATCGATCATCGAATCTCGATTCGAAGTAGTCCGGAACGGTCAGGGCGGAGAACTTCCCGGTCAACTTCCTAAGCGGGGTGGCGATGACCAGCCAGTTGAAGAGGGATCCGATCCAGCAGCCGATCGCCGCCCAGATCGCGCCGATCCCCATCTTAAAGGCCTGACCTGGGAGGCCGATCAACAACCAGGCAGAGAAGTCGGTCCCCTTCTCCGATAGGGCCAGGACACAGGTCTTCATCCTCCTCCCGCCCAGGATGAAGTCATCCAAGGATTTGGTCAGCTTGGCGGTGATAATACCGACCAGAATCATCACGGTGAGATAGCCGATAAAGACGGCAAGGACAACGGTCATTTAGACCTCCTCGATTAACTTCTTGGCCAGGGCGATGGCCTCGGCCTTGGTCTTGATCAGACCGTCGCGTTGCTGCTCCTCAACCTCGTTCAGGATCTGCTTAAAGATCGGACCCGGCTTCAGCCCCAGTTCGATCAGATCATATCCATTGATCAACCGCTTAAATGAGGCCTTCTCCTTTTCGATCCGGTAGAAGGTAATGATCCGCTTATATAGTTTCTTCAGATGTCTGGTCTTACCCGCAGTCGCCTTACCATCAGCCCAGGCAAGGATCATGGCGCCGATGAAATCATCCCCGAGGTCGCGCAGAAACCTCCTGATCGCCCGATCGGTCAGTTCACCACCGCAGAGGAGGTGGGGCCTCATATGCTCCTTGAT
>QNBE01000021.1 GCA_003645615.1 Caldifarciminota bacterium | reverse complement strand
GGTCGAGATCCTGGATCGAATCCAGAAGTTTCTCCTGGATCCTCGCTTTGATCTTCTCATCATAGCCCCGCTTGAGATCGGCCTTCAGCTCCGGGATGAGGCAGAGGTCGATCCCGGGATCGAACGGTTCTCCCTCCCCGACGATAAGCCGGAGTGAAAAGCCGTCGTTGAGGAAGAGGCGGGTATGATATCTTATCACCTCCTCAACCCCACCCACGATCGGGGGACCGGTGTAGTGGAGGATGCCGATCCTATTTATTGTCTTCCTCAACCGCCTGATTGAGAAGATCGAAGAATTCCGGGATTGCGGCAAAGACCCGGTGCCAGCTCGGGGTCAGGGGGACACCAACCGGTGAGCGGATGAACTCATCATAGGCAATCTCTAAGGCACGGGCAAAAGACTCGACCGCGGTCATCTCACGATGGAGATCGAAACGGAGCTGGTTGATCTTGGCCAGATCATTATATTTCTTAACAAACGATTTGGCGATCCGGATGTAGGAGAGTCTCAGGGTCTTGAAGAAGCCGGAGTGGAAGACAACCCCTTCTTCGGAGAGGGTCCGGAAGAAGGTTTTGGTAATATCGATCGCCATCCTCATCAGCCCCTGATGCGGTTTGGATCGGATCAGGGACTGGTGTTTATGGTCAAACCTATCGGCAATATCGGTCTGGCAGATCCGATCCAAGGAGACGGTGTAGAAGACCTGGACCAGAAGGCCCAGTTCCAGTCCCCAGTCGGCAGGGACCATAAGATGGGGGGCGAGTTCGGTGGTGAAGGAGAGCTCCCCGGATAGGGGATAGCGGAAGCTGTCGAGATACTCCAAGATCTTCATCCCGGGGAAGATCCGCTTGAAGGTCCTGAGTAGGGGAGTGAAGAAGAGTCTGGTGACCCGGCCGTAGAGCCGGTCGGTGACCCGGGCATAGTAGGATTTGCAGAACTCATAATTGAGACTGGGGTTGAGGACGGGATAGACCAGTCGGGCGACCAACCAGCGGTCATAATTGATAATGTCAGCATCATGGACAACGATCGCCTGCTCTTTACCTCGGGCGAGGATATAGCCGACACCGAACCATACCGCCCTCCCTTTCCCCCTGGGACCAGGGTCGAGGTCGTTTAATTTCAGGATCTTGAGCAGTCTCGATACCCTCTTTCCATCGATCCAGATGATCCTCACCTTCTGGGGCATGTCCCCGAAGAATCGTTTGGCGTGGTTGAATCCAGCCCGATCGGCCAGATCGAGGGTAATCACGAGCTTGTCGACATATTTCAGTTTTTTGATCGTCTCCCGGATGAGGGGGAGGGCACGACCACGAAATTCAGTTACCAAGCAGGGGATGAGGATGGTGAGCGGTTTGGTGCGAGAGTATTCCAATAGCTCAGCCTCGATCGTCTCCAGCTTCGGTTCCCCGATCCGGTGGAGGGTGGTGATCATTCCATTTTGGAAGAAATCAGCCATGATCCATCTCCAAAAGCTTGGTGACAAAATCCTTCCATCCGGAAGGACCGGTCTGGGTGAGGAAAGGGATGTCGACCAGATCGAGCATCCCGATGTCATTGGGGCCATCACCAATCGCAACTGATCGGAATGGGATGCCCAGTCCCATTATCATCTCGATAAATTTTCCCGTCGCCTTTCCCTTATCGGTGTTGCCGAGGAGGTGGCAGAATGATCTCCCCCTTATTATCCTGAGGCCGAGACCGGAAAGTTCATTCAGAAGGCCCTTTGGTAGTGGATCGGGATAGATGAATGGTTCGGAGTATTCTCTCATCTTTGCCCGGCGGGCACCTTCCTCATCGAGACCGGTAACCTCCATCAGTTTTCGGACACTGAGGGATGAGAAGGAGTCTACCGGACCGAGGTGGCTCCGGACGACCTCCATCCCCCTCTCGATCTCCTGGAACCTGCACCCGAGCACAACCTCGGCCGATCCCATACCTAAGAACCCCTCTGGGATATAAATGGCACTCCCATTCTCAACGATATAGGGGATATTTATTCCCATCTCACTCAGGAGATGGGTGATCTCGGCCTTAGTCTTGCTCGAGTTTATGATCAGCCGATGCTTCTGATCCAGAAGTTTGTTGACCGCTCCAAGTGCGGTATCGAAGCGGTAGTTCTCATCGAGTAGACACCGGTCAAGATCGGTAAAGACTATAAGCATCCCTCATGCCTCAAGAGGCCGACCTTCCACTCCCGGCCGGCTGAAAATCCACCCAGTCCTGATTTGGACACGATCCGATGGCAGGGAAAGACGATCGGGAAGGGGTTCAGTTTCAGGATCTGACCGATAGCCCGGGGGGAGGTCTTGAGGATCACGGCCAGATCCTGATAGGTCATGGTTTTACCGAAGGGAAGTCGGGTGAGCTGGTGATAGACCATCAGATGGTAAGGTTTGAGATCGGAACAGTCGATCGGAAAGGAGATCGATCCTGGCTCACGGTCAAAATATCGCTCGAGGAAATCGAAGACCAAGGGGGTGATCGGGTGGTGATGCCCATCGCCCTCACTGCCGAGGACGATCCGCTTCAGCCCAAAGGGTGAACAGAAAACCGCAATCGGGCCGAGTGGACTTAAGAATGTAGCGCTTCGTAGATCGATCTTGCCAGCTCCTTTCCGATCCCAGGGATTGACCGCAGCTCCTCCTCTGATGCCCGCTTCAGGGTCTCGATATCCTGGAAATAACGATAGAGGATCAGGGCCCTTTTGGGACCAATCCCGGGTAGGGCCTCGAGCGACATCCTTCTCAGTTTCTTGCGGCGCAATTTGCGGTGATAGGTGATGGCAAACCGGTGGGCTTCATCCCTGACTCGTTTCAGGAGGTGTAGGGCCGGTGAGGTGGGAGGGATGGAGACGACCCGACCATCGGGAAAGAATAGCTGATCAAACCTCTTGGCAAAGGCGAGGACTGGAATCTCGATCTCGGTCTCTTTCATCGCGGTAATGGCCGCACTCAGTTGTCCCCTGCCACCATCGATGAGCAGGAGGTCGGGTAGTTCCCTTCCCAGATCCTTGAGCCGTCGATGGATAACCTCTCTGATCATGGCATAATCGTCGATGCCGTCAACCGAACGGATTCGATACCTTCGATAGAGTGATTTCTTGGGGCGGCCGTTGATGAAGGCCACCGAACTCCCGGTGGCCTCCTTCCCCTTTAGATTGGAGACATCGAAGGCCTCGATCCAGCAAGGGGGGCGGGGGAGGTTCAGGTGTTGCATGAGATCGATGAGCGGTTTGGGCAGCGGTCTTCTGGCCAGCTCCTCCGAAAGGGCGAGACCCGCATTCTTGGTTGCCCACTCGAGGAGATTCTTCCGTTCCCACTTGGGGTTGGTCCTCACCACCACCTTCTGCCTCCGATACTCCCAGGCCCAGCGTTCAAAGAGGGAGGCATCCTCAGATCTCGTTCTGACCACGATCTCATCGGGGAGGAAGGAGAGGTGGGTGTAGATCATCCTCAGGATTGAAGCCCCGATCTCCTCTGGTTCGGTAGTGGGGTCCTTCTCGAACCTATAGGTCTCTTTGCCCAGGAGGTGATTATCCCTGATCTTAAAGATGACCGCAACGGCAAGCTTCGGAGCGGTGGCGATCCCGATCACATCCCGGTCGATACCATCAGCGGTGATGATCTGCTGACGCCGCTTCACCGTCCGCAGGGCACGAAGCTGATCCCGATACCTTGCCGCCAGCTCAAACTGTTCCTTTTCTGCGGCCGCAAGCATGAGTCGCTCGATTCTGGCTTCGAGTTGATCCGACTTCCCCTTCAGAAACTGGATCACCTCATCGACGATCGTCCGGTATTCCTCCTCACCAATATTCCCCTGGCAGGGGGCAAGGCATCTTTTCATATAGAAGTTGAGGCAGGGCCGCTCCAAAGTCTTGAGGGGTAACCTCTTGCGACAGGAGCGGAGGCGGAAGATCCTGGTAACGGTTCGGATGGTCTCACGGAGTGATCGGGCACTGGTATAGGGGCCGAAGATGAGGGAGCCATCCTTCTTCAGATTACGGGTGAGGTAGAGGCGGGGGAATTTATCCTGGATGGTCAACTTCAGATAGGGATATTTCTTATCGTCCTTGAGCCGGATATTGTAGCGGGGCCGGTTGAGTTTGATCAGGCTTTCCTCTAAGGTGAGGGCTTCGGTATCAGAATTGGTGACAATATATTCCAGATCAACCGCAGAGTTGAGGATGCGGCGGGATTTGGGATCGGTGGGCTGGAGATAGGATCTCAACCTTTTATTGAGATCAGCCGCCTTGCCGATATAGAGGGGGCGCTCGGTTTTTCCCTTAAAGATATAGACGCCCGGTAGGGACGGGGCATTTCTGATCTTGGCTTCGATCTCTCCCCTCATCCCTTGATCACGCTGATCGGAACCATCCGGGCCACCTTCTTCGAGATCCCGGCCTTATGGCAGACATCGACGACAATCTCAACATCCTTATAGGCCTCTGGTGCCTCCTCAGCCAATGTCTTGTTGGAGGCCGACATGACGAGGATACCCCGATCCTTCAGCTCCTCTTTCAGCCTACGACCCCTGGTCTTTCTCAATGCCTCATGCCTCGACATCACCCTTCCCGCCCCATGGCAGGTGGAACCGAAGGTCTCCTGCATCGCCCGTTCGGTGCCGAGGAGGAGGAATGAGCTTGTGCCCATATCACCGGGGATGATGACCGGTTGACCGATTTCCCGATACCGAGGCGGCAGGGATGGGTGGCCGGGTCCAAAGGCGCGGGTAGCCCCCTTCCGATGGACACAGACCTTCACCTTTTTGCCATTGAAGGTGTGCTCCTCGATCTTGGCAATATTGTGGGCAACATCATAGATGAGTCTCATCCCTAAGCGGCGGGGATCCTTTCCAAAGACCTTACCGAATGCCTCCCGGACCCAGTGCATAATACACTGGCGATTGGCCCAGGCATAGTTGGCAGCGCAGACCATCGCCTGGAAATAGCGCCTGCCTTCGGGAGATTCAACCGGTGCGCAGGCGAGCTGGCGGTCCGGGATTTCGATCCCATACCTCCTGGTAACATTGCCCAGGATCTTGACAAAGTCGTCGCAGATCTGATAACCCAGGCCACGGGAACCGCAGTGGATCATAATGGTCACCATACCGACATCGAGGCCGAACTTCTCCGCCGCCTCCCGGTCATAGATATCGGTGATCCGCTGGACCTCAAGGAAGTGGTTGCCCGCACCGAGGGTCCCGAGCTGGGGTCTTCCCCGCTCTAAGGCACGCTTCGAGACCACCCCGGGATCGGCACCGGCCATCGAACCTTTCTCCTCGATCACCTCCAGATCCTCCTCCCAGCCATAGCCATTCTCGACCGCCCATCGGGCCCCATGGATCAGAACCTTCTTTACCTCCTGATCAGTAATCCGGATCTTCCCCTTCGATCCAACTCCGGAAGGGATATTGTGGAAGAGTTCCCGGGTGAGGGTTTCGATTCTGGGTTTGACATCCTCAACCGTGAGATCGGTCCGGAGCAGTCTCACCCCGCAGTTGATGTCATAACCGACACCACCGGGTGAGATCACCCCCTTCTGGAGGTCGAATCCGGCCACACCCCCGATCGGGAAGCCATAGCCCCAGTGGATGTCGGGCATCGCCATCGAGAAGCCGATGATCCCGGGCAGACAGGCAACATTGGCGACCTGCTCTGGAGCCTGATCCTTCTTGATCAGCTGGAGCAGTCTTTCATCGGCGTAGATGAGCCCATCGGTCCTCATGCAGGACTTATATCGTCTGGGAACACGGAAACGATAATTGTCAACCTTTTCCAAAGGTCCAGACCATGGGGCAGTCATACCACCTCCTTGTCAATATATTGTATCCGCAAGATTGGCTAAGTCAACCACCACCCCAGCAGCTTCCAGATGATTACAATCCCAAAAGGTAGACCCCACCGGATTCACCTTCCGAAGTTACTATAGATTTGAGAATTATTGACCGGTGGGTGGGATTTCATATAATTGATTAACCATGTATGACATGGTCATCATCGGCGGTGGCCCAGCCGGTCTTACCGCAGCCATCTATGCCGGAAGGGCAGGTCTGAAGACAGTTTTAATTGAGAAGGCGATGCCCGGAGGGCTGGCGGCAAAGACGGCGATGATCGAGAACTATCCCGGCTTTCCGGAGGGGATATCGGGACCGGAACTGATGAAGCGGATGGAAGAGCAGGCGCGGAAATGGGGAGTGGAGTTTGTCCGCGATGAGGTATACGATATCGAGTACGATGACTATAAGAAGGTGGTAAAGGCAAGGAATCGTAGTTATGAGACGATCACCATCGTGGTTGCGACTGGAAGTCAGCCAAAGCGGCTCGGTGTTCCAGGTGAGGATAAGTATCTGGGAAGAGGAGTGAGCTATTGCGCCACCTGTGATGGTCCCCTCTTTAAGGATAAGGATGTGATGATTGTTGGTGCCGGAAATTCTGGTCTTCAGGAAGGGCTGTTTCTGCTGAAATATGTTCGTTCCATCACCTATGTTGAGGTTCTCCCTCATATCGTCGGTGAAAAGGCCTTAGCGGACCGGTTAAAACAACATGAGAATGTTAGGTTCTATCTCAATCACTTGGTTATAACTATTGAAGGGAAGGAGACGGTAACCGGGGTAAGGATCAGGAACCGGGCCACGAAGGAGGATACGGTAATCCCGGTGCAGGGGGTCTTCATCTATGTGGGGTTCCATCCTCAGACCAAGTTCTTAAAGGGGAAAGTCCAGATGGATGGCTCCGGTTACATCATTACCGATGAGAATAATGAGACATCGATAAAAGGGATCCTGGCCATCGGCGATGTCCGAAGGAAATTTGCCAAACAGATCGCTTCGGCAGTGGGGGATGGAGCTGCTGCCGTTGTTGCCGCCCACCTCTATATCGACCGGGTAAAAGAGCTATCCTGACGCCTCAATAACCTTCGCAACGAACTGATCTTCCGGCAGTGCCCCTTCAAAAGAGATCCGGTCGTTAATAACAATCTTGGGGACCGCCATCACCTGATATTTCTGGCCGAGGTGAGGGAATTCGGTTACTTCAACCATATCGGCGGTGATCCAGTCCGATTCTATTGCGAGCTGGTGTCCGAGCCGGACCGCCATCTGACAGTAGGGGCAGGTTGGGGTGACAAAGACCTGGATATGGACCGGCCGATTAAGACCGGATAGTTTCTCCCTGGTATCATCGGAGAGGTCTGTCCTCTTCCGGCTGACATCAACAATCGCATCGATCAGAGACGAGAACTCATATCCGGAAGGGATGCCGAAAAACCTGACCCCAAAATCCTTCTCTCCTAAGATGACGGTTGCCGGTATCTTATCGATCCGATAGGTCTCAGCCAGTTCTTTATCCTCAACAAAATTGTGGATCTTGAGCTGGATCCGGTCGGAAAGAGCGGCCAGCTCGGTCAGGAGCTCTTCGGTCGGCTGGCAGAACTGGCACTCCAGCCTCTGAGTAAAATTGATGATCGTGACCGGATCCTCGAGCCTCTCAAATCTTCCGATTATGATCCTCCGATCCTCATCGCTGAACATAACTCCTCCTTACCTGTGTCTTGCCCTCAGGGTGATGAGATCCCTCTCATCACCCGGTTTACGCACCGAGACGATGAGATCTTGTTTATCGATCTCATATATTATGACAAATTGGTTGCCATCTAAGTTTATCACTTTCTCCTCGGGGAGGACAGCTCTATTCTTGGCCCATTCGATCTCGCTCCGGGCAAGCTCCAGGCCAAGATTCTTCATTTCGAGCTGCCGATCCAAAACCTTCTCTCGGGCAATAATCATGATCATGGGAAGGATGGCAAGACCGATGATGGTGAGGGCGATCAGGAGTTCCAGGAGGGAGAATCCATCGCGGTCCATAAAGAATTCTACTTGGGAGCGGAAAGTTGACCAGAGGGAACTCCTGACTATAATCACCGAGATGGAGGTGAGATGAGAGAAAGGTGGGATTCACGAAGTGCCTTCGTCCTGGCCGCAATCGGATCCGCCATCGGACTGGGTAATGTCTGGCGCTTCCCCTATATCGCCTATCAGAATGGTGGTGGGGCCTTCCTTATCCCCTACTTCGTTGCAATGATCACCGCCGGTATTCCACTCCTCATCTTAGAGTTTGGACTGGGCCATAAGATGTCCGGGAGTGCACCATTCTCATTTGCCCGGATAGCCAAAAGATATGAGTGGATCGGCTGGTTCGCCCTCCTCATCGCCTTCGGGATTGTTACCTATTATGCTGTGATCATGGGCTGGTGCTTTGGCTATCTCTATCATGCCTTCAGCCTGGCCTGGGGAAAGGATGTCTCCAGCTTCTTTTATAAGGACTTCCTCCACCTCTCCTCTGGAATCGGTGAGATTGGCGGTATAAATCCTCATATCCTCATCGGTCTCGCCCTCACCTGGATTGCGATCTATTTCTGTATCATTAAGGGGGTGAAGAGTGTTGGCAGGGTTGTCCTCATCACCGTTCCTCTGCCCTGGCTCTGCCTCATCATCTTAGCGATAAGGGGGATAACCCTTCCCGGGGCCTTAGAGGGAATAAAGTATTATCTCACCCCTAACTTTGCCGCTTTGACCCGACCCCAGGTCTGGCTTGCTGCCTATGCCCAGATCTTCTTCTCACTCTCGATCGGGTTCGGGATTATGATCGCCTATGCCAGCTATCTGCCCAAGAACTCTGACATCAATAATAATGCGGTCATTACTGGATTTTCTAACTGCCTCACCTCATATATTGCCGGTTTTGCGGTCTTCTCATCGCTTGGCTATCTCGCCCTGATGACAAAGAAGAGCGTTGCCGATGTGGCTGCTGGTGGTCCTGGTCTCGCCTTCATCTCTTATCCCACGATCATAAATCTCCTCCCCTTTGGTGCGGCTGTCTTCGGGGTGATCTTCTTTCTGATGTTACTCACCTTGGGAATCGATTCCGCCTTCTCTCTTGTTGAAGCAGCAGTTGCCGGGGGGATGGACCGGTGGCGGATCAGCCGCAAGGTAACCAATATCGCCGTCTGTGTGATCGGATTTCTGGGCGGGCTGATTTATACCACCGATGCGGGCCTCTACATCCTCGATGTCGTCGACCACTTCCTCTCCAATTTTGGACTGGTTCTGGTTGGACTATTGGAGTGTCTCATCATCGGCTATGTGCTTAAGGCAAAGGTCTTGAGGGAGTATGTCAATTCCATCTCAGAATTTCGTCTCGGTCCCGCCTGGGATTTCTCGATCAGGTTTTTAACCCCTGGTGTCTTGATCCTCCTCCTCTCGCTCAATCTGATCGAGCGGATTAAGAGCCCCTACGGTGGTTATCCAGGTTGGATCGGATGGGTAGTGCTTCTTTTGATCTTCATCATTGCGCTACTATTTGCCCGGATCGGGAGGAGTGATGTCGATTAGGAATCTCATCATCCCACTGGCCCTGATTATTATTGTCCTCCTCTACTTTTTGACCGAACCCTGGATTGCCATGCTCGTTTTTGGCTTTGCAGTCCTGGTGGGAGGACTGATCTGGGCCTTCCATATCGCGGTAAAAGTTCCCGGAGGTTTTGATGAAAGGGCTCGACCCGAGGCTACGGGAGATTCTGGTCTGTCCCAGGTGCAAAGGGAGACTGGAAGAGAAAGAGGATAGCCTTATCTGTAAGCGATGTAAGCTGGCCTATCCCATAAAGGATGGGATACCGGTCATGCTCATCTCCGAAGCGAAGAAGATCGAGGAATGAGGGTCCTCATTACTGGCGGGGCTGGATTCATTGGCTCCCATCTGGTTGATGCCCATGTTGAGCGAGGAGATGAAGTCTTAATCATTGACAACCTCTCCACCGGTAGGGAGGAGAATGTAAACCCCAGGGCACGATTTGAAAAGAGGGACATAACCGATGACCTTCGCGCGATCTTCCAGAGTTTCCGTCCTCAGGTGGTCAATCACCACGCCGCTCAGATCAATGTCCGGAGATCGGAGGAAGATCCGATGTTTGATGCACGGGTCAATATCCTCGGAACCCTGAATCTCCTCCTTCTGAGTAAAGAATTCCAGGTCGAGCAATTCATCTTCGCCTCGAGTGGTGGAACCGTTTACGGTGAGACCGATGATCTTCCCACCCGGGAAGATCATCCCTTGAGGCCTATCTCTCCCTATGGCATCTCCAAGGTTACCGGTGAGTTTTATGTCCAGACGATCCTCGATGGATCCAAATGGACCATCCTCCGTTACAGCAATGTCTATGGTCCCCGCCAGAACCCCCTCTCCGAGGCCGGGGTCATCGCCATCTTCATAAATAACATTCTGAAGGGAAAACCTTCCATCATCTTTGGAGATGGAAATCAGACCCGAGATTATGTCCATGTCTTCGACTGCGTTGCGGTCAATCTACTTGCCCTCACCGGTCCTGGAGAGATCTATAACATCGGCACCGGAGTAGAGACTTCGGTCAATCAGCTGATTAGGATGATGAGGGAGATACTCAAGGTTGAGTTCGACTACCACCACGGTCCACCCCGCGCCGGAGAGTTGCGCAGGAGCTGCCTCGACTGCACTCGGGCGAGGAACCGGCTCGGATGGCGGCCGAGAATCAAACTGGAAGAAGGGATTGAGAGGACCTATCAGTATTTCAAGCAACTTTCTTGACAGATGGGCGAGCACTATTAAAATCCCCTGATGTATAAACGGGTCTATGTCGCACCAGATGAATTCACCGCGGTCGCCATTCGCGACTTCTTAGAGAATGAGGGGATCCATGTGATGCTCCGCAGGTATGAGACGAGTTGGCTCGATGGACTCCCTAAGGTGATGATGGGGGGATGGGGTGAGATTGCCGTCTCCGAGGATGACTATGAGGAGGCACGCCGGTTGATTGAGATCTTCCTCTCCTCCAATCAGGAAATCTGATGTTCGGCTCGGTTTCACGATTTCTGATCTTGGTTGGCCTCCTCCTCATCTTTTTCGGACTCGCGCTCCAGTTCTTCCCCAAGATTCCATTCTTCCGTCTGCCCGGTGATATCGTTATCCAGCGAAAGAACTTTGTCTTCTATTTTCCGATTGTAACCGTTCTCATCTTATCCCTCATCTTCTCGATCCTCCTCAACATCTTTTCGAGAAGATGAGGATAGCCGAGTTCGACTATCATCTGCCCAAGGAGGCGATCGCTCAGTTTCCTTATCGGGAGAGGGATGAGGCCAGACTCTTGGTTGTCCGCCCTTTCGGCATCTTTCATCGATCATTCCGCGATCTTCCAGAACTCCTCCTTCCCGGCGATCTCTTAGTTTTTAACGATTCTCGAGTGATCCGGGCCCGACTCTGGGGGAAGAAAGAGACGGGTGGTAGGGTTGAGGTCCTGCTGGTGGAGGAGGCAGAGGATCATATCTGGCGGTGTCTGGGTCGGGGACGACTGAGAGAGGGGATGAAGGTAGTATTTGGTGGCAAGCTCCAAGGTGAGATAATTAACCGGGAGGGTGAGTATCTCTTTATCCGATTCGACCCCGATCCCGAAGCTCATGGCGAGATACCGCTCCCCCCTTATATCAGGCGTCCGGTTGAGCCCGATGACGAGATCTATTACCAGAATATCTTCGCTAAGAAACCGGGTTCGGTTGCCTCACCGACCGCAGGACTCCATTTTACCCAGGAGCTATTAGATCGACTGAAAGAGGCTGGAATTGATTATACCACCATTACCTGCCACATCCGGCCCGGTATCTTCCGTCGCATCCGAAGGATAGAGGATTTCGAGATGGAGCCAGAGCCCTACGAGATCTCAGAACTCGCCGCGGTCAAGATAAATCGGGCCCAGCGGGTGATTGCGGTGGGCACCTCGGTGGTAAGAGTTCTGGAAAGCCTCGAGTCGGGGCCGGTCACCCCATCCAAGGGGAGGGTCAATATCTTTATTAAACCCGGCCATAAATTCACCAGGATCGATGGTATGATCACCAATTTCCATCTCCCGAAATCCCCGCCATTCATTATGGTTTCCGCCCTGGTTGGGTTAAAACGGCTCAAAGAGATCTATCAGACCGCCCTCGCCGAAAACTATCGATTCCTCAGCTACGGCGATGGGATGCTCATCATTTGAGGTGGTGAAGACATCGGGAGGGGCAAGGCTGGGAATATTCCACACCCCTCACGGTGACTTTCGAACCCCTGCCTTCATGCCGGTTGCCACTCGGGCCTCGGTAAAGGGGATAACCCCGAAGGAGCTTGAGGAATGTGGGGTTGAGATCATCGTTGCCAATACCTATCATCTCTACCTCCGGCCCGGTGTGGAAGTGATCGAATCGGCCTCAGGACTCCACCGTTTTATGGGCTGGAAGGGTCCAATCCTTACCGACTCTGGTGGGTTCCAGGCCTACTCCCTTTCCGAACTGAAGGAGGTCACCGAAGAGGGGATAAGGTTCAAGTCCCATCTCGATGGTTCGGAACATCTCTTCACTCCGGAGAAGGTGGTTGAGATTCAGGCCCGTCTTGGTTCCGACATCGCCATGGTCCTGGATCTCTTCTTTCCCTATCCGACTCCCAAGGTTGATGCCCGGGTAAGCGTGGAGCGGACTGTGCGGTGGGCGGAGCGGTCCCGGGAGGTGAGAGCAGATAATCAGGTCCTCTTCGCTATCGTCCAGGGTGGCACATATGTGGATCTCAGAGAGGAGTGTGCTCGAAGGCTCGTTGATCTTGATTTCGACGGTTATGCGGTTGGTGGACTCGGGATCGGTGAGGCGAAACGGGTGACCGAGGAGATCGTGATCGCAACGGTAGCAAACCTCCCATCCGATCGGATTCGATACCTGATGGGGATCGGTTATCCCGAAGATATTGTCGGCGCCGTTGGGTTGGGGATCGATCTCTTCGACTGTGTCCTTCCTACCCGCAATGGCAGAACCGGAACCGGTTTTACCTCGAAAGGGAAGGTGATGATCCGCAATGCCCGTTATCGCAAGGACGATTCGCCCCTCGATCCGGAGTGTGACTGCGAGGTCTGTCGGAATTTCAGTCGGGCCTATCTCCGCCATCTCTTTTTGAGTGGCGAGATGCTTGGGCCAAGGGCACTTACCTACCATAATCTCTACCATTTTGCGCACCTGATGAAGAGAATCCAGAAAGCGATTGAAGAAGATCGCTTTCTGGAGTTTAAGCAGAATTTTATAAAGGAGGAATGATGAGGCTGTTGATAATGCTTATCCCCACCATCCTTCTTGGTGGTGGATTCGGTATCGGCTTTTCGGTCGGTGGTAACTACCAGTGGTATGATCGGGATATCGAAGATCTTGAGGCCGGTGACGGAATGGGCTTCCATCTCGGCCTCCTCATCGAGAAGTCGATAACCCCCTCCCGGTTCCCGGTCTTCCTGAGTAGCGAACTCGACCTCGGTTTCTGTCATACCAGCTATTCCTGGATCATCGCCCAGGTGGGAGAGGTAAAGACGCTGAATGAGATAAGTTTGAATTCTCTCTATCTACCTCTCTTGTTAAAGTTCAATCTCAATACTCCACCCTTTGGTTTCTCCCTTGGACTTGGTGGCTATCTCCTCCACAATCTGAGCGGGAGGAGAAAATGGCGCATCGGAAATATTACCCTTGAGGATGACCTGAAGGATGATGAGCTTGAAACCGATCTCGGTCTTCTCTTCCGGGTGAGCGGAACTACCAGAATTGCTCCAATGGTCTATTTCCAGCCCCGCCTCGCCCTCCGATATAATCTCACCCCGGATGAAAACTATACCCAAACTTCGGGTGAGGACGAGAAAGAGTATGGTATCGAGTTCGGAATGGGGATCGGGATCGGGTTGTAGGAGCCTTGACTTACTGAGCCATAGGGGATAAAATCTTTCATGGGACTTGGCTGGCAAGAAATCCTGCTCATTCTCCTCATCGCCCTCATCCTCTTTGGCGCCAAGAAGATCCCGGAGATTGCCCGGGGTCTGGGTAAGGGGGTGAGAGAGTTTAAGAAGGCGATGCATGAGATCGAGCGGGAGCCGGATGATACCGAAAAGAAGGAATGACGGAGAGGTGTCCGAGTCCGGTCTAAGGAGCACGACTGGAAATCGTGTATCCACCGAAAGGTGGATCGTGGGTTCGAATCCCACCCTCTCCGTAGCGGTTTGAAACGATTATTAATTGTCAACTGGCAGGATATCAAGAATCCTCAATCCGGTGGTGCGGAGAGGAATCTCCACGAGATCTTCAAGAGGCTGAGTCAGGATTTTGAGATCACCCTCTTCTGTTCCTCATTCCCAGATTCTCCAAAGGAGGAGGTGGTTGATGGGATGAGGGTGATCCGGCGGGGCGGGAGGTATGATTTCAATCTGGTCTTCCTCAAATATTATCTCACCTGGCTCAGATATGAGCCATTCGATATCATAATTGAAGATCTGAACAAGATCCCATTTTTCACCCCCCTCTATTCTCCCTTACCAAAACTCTGTATCCTCCACCACTTCTTCGGCAAGGTAATCTATCGGGAGACCAACCCGATCTTTGCCACCTATGTCTATCTGACCGAAAGGCTGGTTGGACGGTTATACCCCGGGGTGAGGTTCGTTGCGGTGTCCGAGAGCACGAAGCGGGATCTCATTCGCTATGGGATCAGACCGGATCTGATCTCCGTCGTCTACAACGGCGTCGACACCGAATTCTATCAACCGGTGGCAAGAAAGGCCCCTCATCCACTAATTGTCTCCGTAGGCCGGATCAAGCGATATAAGTCGATCGACCATCTTATTTTAGCGGTTAAGGAGATCTCTCCCCATTTGCCAGAACTGGAAGTGGTTATCATCGGTGATGGGGATGATCTACCAAGACTCAAACAGTTAACCGATAGGCTGGGGCTTAGGAGGAGAATCCGATTCACCGGCTGGATCACCGAGGAGGAGAAGCGGCGGATTGTCTCCTCGGCCTGGATTGGGGTAACTACTTCGGCCAAGGAGGGCTTTGGTCTGGTCAACATCGAGATCCAGGCCTGCGGCACGCCGGTCATATCCGCCAACTCCCCCGGTTTGAGAGAATCGGTTCTTGATCTTGAGACCGGCCTTTTATATCAATATGGCAATATCGGCGATCTGGCGGAGAAGATAATGAGAGCAATCGGGGAGAAAAGTTTACGCCAGAAGCTGACCTCAAATGCGAGAGGTTTTGCCCAACGGTTCTCCTGGGATCGTGCTGCCGATCAGATGAGAGAGATCATTACCGAGATCCTGACCAGATCCCAGACTCCAGAGCAACGGTTCTGATTTCATCTCTGGAGAGATTCAATTTTTCCAGTATCGTATAACGGCCCGGTCTGGTCTTGGGCGCATACTGAACCGCCTGGACGAAGTTGTCGATCGAGAGACCAATCGCATCGATTCTTTTTGGCATGGCTACCCTCTCATAAATCGCCCTGATCCGATCGGTCGGCTGCTTTTGAAGGTGAAGGGTGAAGAGGGTAGTGATGGCGACCTGTTCGCCGTGGAGACCACGGCCACCAAAGAGGTGGTCGATGGCATGGCTGATCTCATGCTCACTACCAGAGGCGGGCCGAGATGAACCAGCAATCCCCATGGCGATACCGGAGAGGATGAGGCCGATGACCAATCGTTCAATAAAACCGTGATCCTTAAGATCGGGGTTTTCAAATTTAATCAACCCCTCCACCGCCAGTCGGGAGAGCATGGCGGCAAATGGATCGAAGTTGTCCCTGCCATCATCGAAGGCGAGTCGCCAGTCGTGAAGGGCAGAGATGTTGGCGATGAGATCACCGATTCCGGCCTTGAGCTGCCGGGTCGGAGCGATATGAAAAAGGTCGATATCAACCACAATCCCCATTGGAACTCGAGCCCGGATTGATTGATTTTCACCGCCGTTCTCAATCACCGCCACCGGAGAGGCGATCCCATCGTTGGATGGAATAGTGGGAACTGAGATGAAGCCAACGTTCTTTCTCGCCGCCGCCAGCTTGGCCACATCGAGCACCCTGCCTCCGCCAATCCCGATTACCACATCATGGAGCCGTTCGGTGATCAGGCCTTCAATTCTTCTCACCTCCTCTTCTCGACTCGGTCCAACATATTCTATCTCATAGTGGGTGAACTCTCTTACCGCTGGTGCTCCAGAAATCTGATAAGTTCTTTTCCCGAAGAGGAAGAGGGGATAGGAGAAGTTGAGGTTGTAGTTTGATATGATCGGTTTGAGTCTACGGATCAGGCCAGATCCGATTTCGATGAAGATTGGGATATCAAGGTTTCTTAAAAGGACGGGCACCAAGCCTCCCATACCACTCACTAAGATATGCTTCAAATTCCTCATCCCAGAGTTCCTGCCACCAGTCTACATGTTCCCGGTACCAGTGGATCGTCTGAGTTAATCCATCAGAGAATCTGATCCGTCGATTAAAGCCAAGGTCGTTTCTTAGCTTTTCGTCGTTAAGGGCGTAACGATAATCATGGGCGGGCCGATCACCGATGAACTCAATCCGATCGGGATCGATTCCGAGAATTCTGCAGATGAGCTGGGCAACCCGAAGATTGGTTATCTCCTCACCCGAGATATTATAGATCTCCCCATCCCTCCAGTTTTCAAAGATAAGACGGATGGCCCGGCAGCAGTCCTCAACATGGATCCAGGAACGGATATTACTACCATCACCATAGAGGTAGAGAGGTAACCCCTTGTGTGCGGCAACGATCATAAACGGGATGAACTTTTCGATATGCTGATAGGGGCCGTAATTGTTGGAGGGACGGACCACCATTACTGGAAGGCCAAAACTCTTATGATAGGTAAGGACCAGCCGATCAGCAGCCGCCTTGGCCACAGCATAAGGGTTGGTTGGATTGAGGGGATCGTCCTCACTGCATCGCCCTTCCTTCCGTGAGCCATAAATCTCATCGGTTGAGACATGGAGGAGGGGGATTCTTCCCTCTCTCCTGATTGCCTCAAGCAGGATGTAGGTGCCGAGGAGGTCACTTCTCAGGAATGGACCGGGATCGAGGAGGGACCGGTCGACATGGGTCTCAGCGGCAAGATGGATGATCCCACTCACTTTTTTGAGGATCTGATGGAGAAGGTCGAAGTCATTTACCGCCCCGAGAATAAAGACAAGGCGGTCATCTGGGATCTCCTTTAGTGGTTTTATCCCCATCCCACCGTCTCGCTTCGGTGGGGGGTAGCCAGGAGCAAGATAGATGGTATCGGTCAGGTCGGAGAGGTTTCTGGGGTTCCCGGCATAACTTAATCGATCGAGACAGATGATCCGATAATCATCGATTAACTGACGGATAAGGTTACTGCCGATGAATCCTGCCCCACCGGTTATCAGGATCGGTTTACCACTCATAGGAAAAATCGGTATGTGGTCGGCGGAGCTCATCAGGGGATTGGTGATTGTAGGGTTGGGTTGGGATATTGATCACCAATGCCTCCACCGATCCAATATTCTTAAAGCCATGCCAGACCAGAGGGGGGATCTGGACCAATCTGGGATCATCTTCGCCAATGATGAACTCATCGATTTCGCCTTTGGTGGCGGAACCCTCCCGGTCATCGTATAAGGCGAGTTTGATCTTCCCCTTGATACAGGTGATATTGTCGGTCTGATAACGGTGACCATGCCAGGCCTTGATGATACCGGGGTAGGCAGTAGTCATATAGACCTGGCCAAATTCGATAAAGAGTTCGTCATCACACCTCAGGATCTCAATGAGACGCCCGCGATCGTCAGTAATAAATTTTAATTGTTTCACCCTTACCCCTTCAATCATAGGAGAATACTCGCATCATCGCCGATCAAGAGTTGCATCCCTTCACCCTCACCTTTCACCACCCTCGCCTTCCGACCGATGATCGAGTGGGAGAGAGAGGGGATCGATTCGACTCTGGCACCCTCCATAATTACACTCTCGACAATATTTGAATTGATGATTCGACAGGAGTTGCCGATTGCGGTATAGGGGCCAATATGAGAGGATGCAATCTCACATCCCTTTCCGATTACGAGCGGTCCTCGGAGATGGCTGGCAATTATCCTCGTCCCAGAGTCGATCGTGACTTCCCCTTCAACTCTGGTCTTGGTGTCAACCTTACCTTCAATCCGGTGCTGATGGTATCTGCTCAAGATGATCCGATTGGCGGCGAGAAGATCGTCCTTCTTGCCGGTGTCGAGCCACCACCCGCTTAAGATCTTGCTCCGGATCTTCCTCCCTTGTTTGATCAGGGTGGTGATGGCATCGGTGATCTCAAATTCTCCTCTTGATGATGGTTTGAGTCTATCGATGGCGGAATGGATCTGGGTGTTGAAGAGATAAACACCGACCAGGGCCAGCTTTGAAGGGGGTTCCTCGGGTTTCTCCACCAGCCCTACCACTTCACCCCTCTCATCGGTGATCGCCACCCCGAACATCCTCGGATCGTCCACCTCCTTGAGCAGAATGAGACCATCCTCCTTTTTGGGATCGAAGTCTCTGATCAGTTGGCTGATTGGCTCGCCGATGAGATTGTCGCCGAGATACATCAGGAACGGTTCATCACCAAGATAGTCCCGGGCAATCATTACCGCATGGGCGAGGCCGAGTGGTTCCCGCTGGAGGATAAAGGTAAACTGGAGATCGGACTCATTCTTCAACACCTCTTTGATCTGGGTCCCGGTGTGGGGGGAGATGATGACACCAATCTCACTGATCCCAGCCGATCTGATCTGATCGACCACATAGCTGATAATCGGACGGTTGGCAATTGGAACGAGCTGCTTGGGGATTGAATAGGTGAGCGGTCGTAACCGCTTTCCATAACCACCGGCCAGAATCAGCCCTTTCATTATAGCATTATATCTCATCGCCATCGTTGGTCAACAGAGGCAGACTTAAGGTTGACCTCGGTGAGGAAGCCAGTAAAATCAGAGGATGAATGTGATGAGCTTTATATTCTTTATTGCTGGTATGTGGGAGTCAATTGGTCCTTATGGTGGCCCAATCTACACCTTTGGACCTGCTCCTTCCGACGATAGTCTCATCTACATTGCCACCTATTCCAGTCCGGCAACAATCCTGAGGACTACCGACCAGGGCAATTCCTGGGTGAAACGGGGCAAGATTGAAGGTTATGTCTTCTCGTTAGCGGTCTCGCCAAACAATCCCGATGTGCTTTATGCTGGCGGCTATCAAAAGATCGCCCGATCAACTGATGGTGGAATGAGCTGGTCCGAGATCCAAATCGGTGGCAATTACATCTATGATATTATCATCAATCCCAAGGATCCTTCAATCCTTTATGCGGTAAGCACTCAAGAAGTAGGACTCTATAATTACATCGCCCTGCTTAAATCGACTGATGGAGGCACAACCTGGAGGATAAAGGTTGTCAACGACACTAATCGGGGTATTGGCTATTCCCTTGCCCTCGATCCGGCCGATCCCGGAACCATCTATGTGGGTGGTGGTATCTATACCACCACCTCAATACCGGCCCTCTATAAATCGACTGATGGCGGTGGGAGCTTCTTCGATGCTTCAGCCGGAATCGATAGCGGGAACTATGTTTACGCCTTAGCCATCCATCCGGAAACTCCAGAGACCCTTTATGCAGGCACCTTCTACGGCTATATCTATCGTTCGATTGATGGAGGTGGTTCCTGGAATCGAGTTTATCATGGCAGTCTGCTCAGCTCCCTTACCACCTCCCCCTGTGAGCCAGATGCTGTCTATGCTGGTGCTGATACAATTATTTATAAAAGCACTGATGCGGGAGCAACATGGTTTGAGGTCGGCACCGGCTATGGGAAGTTCTACAAATCCTATCGGGATCTTTTTACCAGCCGAAATATCCCTGGAGTCCTCCTCACCTGTGACTATGAGGGATGTTTTAAGTCTACCGACGGAGGCGGACACTGGGCTGAGATCAATCAGGGGATAAACATCAGTTTTATCTATACCATCGGGATCTCGCCCCATGATCCAGCCACCCTCTACACCGAATATAATGCGATTTATAAGTCGACCAACAATGGTTCGGACTGGCAGAAGTTACCCACCCCTCTCGACTGTGGTAACCTATGTGCCTTTGCGTTTCATAACTCCGATCCTGATATCATCCTCACCTTAGAAGGTAAGGGTTGAGGCAATGCCCAGCTCTTTAAGAGCACCGACGGCGGGTCCGTCTGGAGTCAGATCGATAACTATTATGTTGATGGTGGATGTCTAATTCGAGATCCAAAAAACAGCCTGGTCTATTACAGTGGTGGAACCTATAATGGGCAGATGGTTGTCTCAAAGACAACCAATGGTGGGGTAAGTTGGATGAGGTGTGTTCTTGCCAACAATGGTTATGCCTTCTCTCTGGTAATCGATCCTCAAAATAGCAGCATTGTCTATGCCGGTGGTTATCGTGGTGTCTATAAGACTACCAATGGAGGAACAAGTTGGTTTTCGGTGTCCAATGGTATTAACGATACGGCCTATTCTCTCGCCATCGATCCCTCAAATCCGCAGATCCTTTATGCCGGAAGCCCGGATGGGGTCTTCAAGACAACCAATGGAGGAGGGAGCTGGTTTAACACCGGACTATCCGGGATCATGGCAGTCCTGATCGATCCTGATGACCCTGAGGTCGTCTATGCCGGCGGACAGCAAGGGGTTTATGAGAGTGAGAATGGTGGTGGTGACTGGAAGCCGATGAATCAGGGTCTACCTTCGACCACTATCACCTGTCTGGCGATAAACCCCAATAATTATCTTTTCTGCGGCACCATGGATGCCTCCATCTACCGGTGGCCTTTCCAGCCCAGGATAAGTATGGGGGAGAAACGCACAATTAATCCAATTCGGATCTATCCCAATCCAGGTTGGGAAAGGACCACTATTAGTATTAGCCTTCCCAATTCTACTCTGATCGATCTTACCATTTATGATCTCCAAGGACGGCTGGTGGACCATCTGGCCTCAGGCCGGATGGGGCCGGGTAGATACCATTTCATCTGGCCTCAAAATCCGCTTCCAGCCGGAATCTATTTCTATCGGATAAGAATCGAAACCGAAATCAGGATGGGTAAGATTGTCATCCTTAATTAGGAGGTAGTGATGAAAAAACTGGCTCTATTTTTGATCCCAGTGGTTTTGCTACTCTGCACCAGCGGTGTGGAAAAGGATAAAGAGGCTCTCAAAGATTACATCGCCGGTGATACCATCCTCTTCAACACCACCACCCACTTTGAGGGTCGAGCAGTCTCTGATTCTGGAGATACCTTGCCACCTTCTACCTTCGACACCCTCAATACAGTCCTCTGGGGAAGAGAGATTACTTCTCATCCCGAGCCTGAGATTGAGATCGAAATCAATGGTGATTCTGCCTATGTCATCTATACCGGACACAATCTCGGGACCATTGACCTCTTCTATATGCTGCCGGATTCCAGCTATAAACTTCTGAAGAAACTCCTTTCTGAGACCTTCGAGATCAGAGCTATCTTTAAACGACTTGGCAATACCGATGATGAGTATCGGGGCTGGAAACTCACCAATATCTCCGGCTCCATTGGCCAGTCCGATTCGGTTGCTACAGTCAAGATCGACTCAATTCGGATCACAACCAGCACCACTAAGATCGATACTCTGATTACCGATCCGATGACCATTATTGATACCGCTAATGTGATGGTATTCAAGCCCTTAGAAGAGGTCACGATCACCGTCTACACCAACACCTTAGATGCCAAACTCTTCCTCCACACCTTCATCTTGATCTGGCCCTATCATATCCGGATTCCATTCACCAATAATGGCGATGGTAGCTACACCGGGACCTGGCATGTCCAGCTCATCCCATCGATCCGGTTTGCGATCTTCGATATGCTCCACTGGGATACGCTTTATGATGATAACTACAGCTATGACTTTATGGGCTGGCTGATCCCCTATATTATTCTGCCTTAGATCTTACCAGAAAGAGCAGTAGCAGGGCGGCAATCAGGGCCAAACCGGCCCCAAAACCGAAGGCAAAGGCGGGGCTGAAGAGACGCCAGAAGATTCCGAACAGGACGGAGGCCGGGAGGGCGCCGATACCTACGGCAAGATGATATAGCCCATAACCGGTGGCCCTTTTCTCCCTGGGGATGAGATCGGCCACCAATGCCCGCTCAACCCCCTCGGTAAGGCCAAAATAGAGTCCATAGATCAAAAAGAAGATGAGAACCTGGTAAGGCCGGTGGGCCCAGGCCAGGCCGAAATAGACAGCGGAATAGATAATCCAGCCCAAAACAATGACATATCTCCGGTCGATCCGATCGGATAGCATGCCGGCCGGGGTGGAGCTTATACTTTTGACGAGATGGAGGAGGACCCAGAGGATCGGTATCATCATGAGCGGTATGCCGACAGCTGTTGCCTTTAAGATGAGGAAGGCATCGGAGGAGTTTCCCAGGGTGAAGATGAGAACGATGATGAGGAAGCGGAGATAGTTCTGATCGATCCGGCCGATCGAAAACCTCTTCCCTTCGCCTCCGGCCTTCTCCTGCACCGGGATCAGGAGGAGGAGGGCAACAACTCCGGGGATGGCGGCAAAGAGAAATATGTTCCTCAATGAGAAGCCAGCTGATAGGAGTGAGAGGGCAATAAGCGGACCGATCACTGCACCCAGATGATCGAAGGCCCGCTGGAGGCCGAAGGCTCTCCCTAAGCTCTCCTTCTCAGTGGATGCTGAAAGGAGGGCATCCCGGGGAGCGGTTCTGGTTCCCTTGCCGATCCGGTCGAGAAAGCGGAAGATACCTACCTGATAGGCGAAGTTGGTGATACCGATCAGGGGCCTGGATAGATTGGAGATGAGATAGCCGAGGACGACGATCGGCTTCCTCTTACGGACACGATCGGATAGGTAGCCGGAGAAGAGTTTGAGGATGCTTGCGGTCGACTCCGCAACCCCTTCAATTATTCCCAAGGCGACGGTCGATGCCCCGAGCACCGAGGTGATGAAGATGGGCAGGAGGGGATAGATGATCTCTGATGAGATGTCGTTGAAGAGTGAGATCAGCGAGAGGAGGATGACATTTCGACCTATTCCCCGCATAAGCCTTTCAGATAGGCGGCAACGAGTTTGGGTAGGTCAGAGGAGTATCCCCCTTCCAGGACGGAGAAGGCGGGGAGGTTGAGGGCCTGGATCCTTCGGCCGATCCGATAATAATCATCGATCTCGAGCCTCAAGGCAGTCAGGGGGTCGCCCTGGTAGGTGTCAAAACCGGCTGAGACGGCAAGGAGCTCGGGCTGGAAGTC
>QNBE01000020.1 GCA_003645615.1 Caldifarciminota bacterium | reverse complement strand
GGCATCCTGATCTGCGGTGGGATGGGCGGCGTGATGGAGGCGGCCTGTAAAGGTGCCCGGGAGGCGGGTGGCCTCACCATCGGTATCCTGCCCGGAAATTCGATCGAGAGTGCCAACCCCTATGTCGACATCCCGATCGCAACCGGATTTGGTGAGGCCCGCAATGTCATCATCACCCGGACTGCCCAGGCCCTGATCGCCATCGATGGTAAGTATGGGACCCTCTCCGAGATCGCCTTTGCCATCATCTTCCGCAAACCGGTAATCGGTATCAATACCTGGGATATCAGGGCCCCGATCAAGAAGGTGGCCGATGCTGAGAGCGCGGTTGAGCTCGCCTTTAAGCTGAGCCGATGATGAGACTGGAGGCAAAAATCAAGGGAGTGGTTCAGGGGGTCGGTTATCGTTTCTATACGGTCCGGAAGGCACGGGAATATGGCCTGGTCGGATATGTCAAGAATCTTCCCAACGGCAATGTCCTGGTGGTGGCGGAAGGGGAGAAGGGTCTCTTAGAGGATTTCCTCAACGATCTCAGGATCGGTCCCTATGGCGCCCATGTCTCCGGGGTTGAGGTCAACTGGAGTGAGCGGACCGAGGGGTTTAAGGACTTCACGGTGGCGTTCTGATGGATATCAAAAAGTTCATCCGTGACATCCCGGACTTTCCCAAGCCCGGGATCATCTTCAAGGATATCACCCCGCTTCTGCTCGATCCGGATGCCTTCGGCTGGACGATCGAGGCCTTAGCCCGGGGCTTTGCTTGGGACCGGATTGACAAGGTTGCTTCGGTCGAGGCCCGGGGGTTCATCTTTGGCGCCGGGGTGGCCCGATATCTCAAGGTCGGCTTCATCCCGATCCGCAAACCGGGCAAGCTCCCCTATCAGACGATTGCTGAGGAGTATGAACTGGAATACGGGACCGACCGTCTGGAGATTCATACCGATGCGGTTAAGGCCGGGGAAGGGATCCTCATCATCGATGACCTCCTTGCCACCGGTGGCACCGCCTTGGCCACCGCCCATCTGGTTGAGAAACTGGGCGGGAGGGTGGTTGGTATCGGATTTGTTATTGAGCTTGCCTTCCTGAAGGGAAGAGAGAAATTAAAAGACTATAAGATCCACACCCTGATCAAATTTACCTGATCCTCGACTGGTAGAGTTTAATAACATCATCGATGGTGTTGATCTCATCAACCGACTTATCCTCCCGGATCCTCTTGATCCGGGCGAACCGGAGGGCAAAACCGGATGAGTAGTGGGGACTCTGCTGGATCTCATTGAATGAGACCTCACAGACGACCTCCGGTCTCACCCAGACTGTCCCGGCCTCCTCCCTGATCTTCAGCCCCAGCAGCCGTCTGGTGAGAGAGTCGAGATCCTCATCACTCAGGCCCTTAAAGGTCTTGCCCAGAGGGAGAAGACCACCAGCACCCTTGCAGGCAAGATGGAGATTGGAGAGCCAGCCCCTCCTCCGACCATGACCCCAGTCCGCAGCGGTGATCACGAGATCCAGGGTCATGAATGGCTTGATCTTGAGCCAGAGTCGGCTCCTCTTGCCAGGCAGATATTGACCGTCTAAGGTCTTGGCGACCAGACCCTCATGGCCGGCGGCGAGGGCCTTCTTCATGAAGGCCCTCGCCGCAGTAACACTTCCGGTCACAAGCATCGGCACCGAAAACTCGGTCACCCGCTCCAGCAGGATCCGCCGTTCCTGATAGGGCTTATTAATCAACAACTTCCCGTTCAAGAGGAGGAGATCGAAGATCACCGGGCGGACCAGAAACCTCTGCTTGGGACCGAATCTCCTCATCGTCTCCTGAAATGGGAGCGGACGGCCCCGGTGGTCGACACCAACAACCTCACCATCGAGGATGGCCGAGCTGAGATCAAGTCCCAGGGCGAATTCGGTCAGCTCCGGAAACTTCTCGGTTATCTCCTTCCGATTCCGGGAGAAGATTCTCACCCGATTCCGGCTCCGGTGGATCTGAACCCTCACCCCATCGATCTTGAACTCAAACGAGAGGCGGGGATATCTCTGAAGCGCCTCCTCAATCGTATCGACCGATTGGGCCAACATCGGACGGATGGGCGAGAGCAGTCGGGGGCGGTAGGTCTTAAGACCTCTCTTCCCTCTCAGGATGACCGATTCGAAAAAGCTGGATGTCGAACTACTATAGGAGAGTTTCAACCGTAACCGATCCGGATCAACCCCACAGTGGCGGGCTAAGGCATCAACCATTATCCCCTCGCTCATCCCGCACCTGAGCTCATCGAGGATGGCCCCGGTCAGGAATTCCCTCTCCCGGGGATTGAGTGGGGCATATAGCTCCTCAAGGATAGCCTTCCGGTGCCGCTGGGAGCCCTCACCCTTTAGCTGTGAGAGCTGGACTAAACGTTCATAGATCCCCTTTATCCCCGCCGGTGATGAGAAGAGGGTGGCCTGGGGCTGAAGGGTGGCGAGTGTCCGGAAGCTGACATTCAGGGTAAGGCCGGGAAGACCGAGCAGGAGCGCAACCGCCGGTTCGATCTCATCGGGATTGAGCTGGTTAAAAAGCGCCTCGATTATCCCTTCCTTCTCCCGCCGGGAACGGGTCTGCTTCAACCTCTGCCAGGTCGAGACGAGCACCGAAAGCGGGGTGCTCATCTCACAATCTCGATCTGCTGTGGATTTTTGAGGATGATCTCGGGCGCACCCTTATAAGGCTTGATAAGGCCGGTAACCCTCACCCGTTTCTTAAGGTAGTAACGCTCAGGGCGATCGGGAAACTTGGGAAGGTCTGAGGCAAAGATGACACAGCTCAAATAGCGGCGATAATCGGGATGGAAGTTTAAAAAGCAGACCTTCTTCGTCCGATGGGTCCGGACAATCTCCCCTTCCACGGTCACGGTCTGATAGTAGTATTTCTCCGCCTCCTGCCAGGAGATGACCTTTGCCACCTTTTTCGGGGTTTCCGGTGGCTGGAAGACATTGAAGGCCCAGAGGCCACGCCGGTTCCGGCAGGCGATCAGCTGAAGGGAATCGAATCTCGGCTTTAATCGATCATTCTCATCAAGAAAATAGCTCTCCGCATAGCCCCGCTCAACCATCTCCTCATTGATGAACCGTCTACCAAGATAGACATAGCGGAGGAGTCGACCGTATTGGTCCCGGTCGACCTCCTCCGCGACGAGTCTCACCCGCTTATTCAGGATCAGATTCTCCAGGTAGTCCCTGGCGATATCACTCCCCGGTTCTCCCAGCTCCGGGGTATTGATACCTAAGAGGCGCACCTTCTCCCCATTGGAGAGGAGGAAGGTGTCGCCGTCGAAGACCTCTACCACCTGCTCACCACAGCCGAGGGTGAGCAGGAGAAGGATTGCAACTATCTGGTTACGAGCCAGCGGAGGCCGCCCTCCCTCTGATAGGCGATCTTCAGCTGAACCTCATGACCGGAGATCTTGACCACCTGGAACTTGATGAAGTTGTCATTGGCATCGGGTGAGGCCCCACCATCGGGATCGATCCAGGAAGCGAAGACACCATTTACGACCAGTTCGGAATGGTCGTAGTAGCTCCCTGCTGCCGGGGCAATATCGAGGGAGTCGAAGCTGACCTGCTGCTCATCCGAGGTGTAGTTGGACTCATCATTGATCCCCTGACCGCTGTTGTAAAGGGAACTATTCGGGGTGACAATATTGATGGTGGTGAAGTTCTTATCATCGAAGACGAAGTCGATGTTGTTCCAGTTGGCGGTATCGAGCAGGGCATAGGTGACCGCATTGCCTTCGGTGTCAAAGCCGAGACCGCTGGGATGGTCGGGATCGGGATCGGCCAGACCCCAGACCGAAACCCCGGTTGAGATGACCGGGCTGAAGTCGTGGGTCCAGGGATCGCTCTCCTCTTCACCGGCATAGGCGGTGACCTTGACAACCTTGGCCGGGGTCTTCATCTCATAGGAGAGGTCGGTGACGGTATCGACTACCACATCATCGGCATAGATGATATAACCCTCGGCATCCTCCTGTTCGGACCAGGAGAGGGAGAGGCCACCACCATCACTGGTCACCTCATAGGTGACATCAGGAGCGGTAAGCTCCACCGCTCCTTTACATCCAATCAGGAAGAAGATCCCGTAGAGGATCGGAAGATATCGTCTCATCTCACCTCCTACTTTTTAACCCTGGGCCGCTCCTTCGGCTGAGGAGCTCCACCACCGGTGCGGCCGGCATGATACTTACTCAGATGGTCTTCATAGGCGGTCTTGAGACTATCGAGCTGGGCGGAGAGGAGCGCAACCGAATCCTTGAGGGATTGAATCTCAGTCTTCATATTATCGATGAGCGCTGTCTGCTCCTTCAAACTCTCCACACCCTTACAGGCAAGGAGAACAAGCATTGTAAGAACAACTACCCAACGCATCGCACCTCCTTAAAATAAGCTTAACGACCAGAAGGGATCTGTCAATCGCCGATATGGAATATTGCTTCCGGAAGTTCTGGAACTGCTTCCACCTCTGGTAATCGAACCGATATTACCATCACCCCGAATTCGGTCAGGATCCTCATCTGATACTCGATCGGGATCAAAACCCCGGCAACCATCTCTTCCCCTTTCACCAGGTATAGGAAATTGAGCAGACCATCAGAATCATAAAATTCGACCCTCCGGATGAGGAAGCTCTCAGCATCGATCCAGAAGATCGTCTTCTGATAGCGACGGGTGGTGTCGGTGGTCTCGCCCTCGAGTATATAAACATCGTAGCTGAGAATCGAGTCCCGGGCCACGGTCCGGAACTGCCATCCCTTGGTCCAGGAGAGGATACCCGGACCGACATCGAGATATGGGATCGGACGATCTACTGAAACAAAGCCTCTCTTAATAACCTTTTCTTTGAGATCGGGGCGGTAGATAACCAGAACCGTATCGGTGAAGAGGAGATCACTGGGTGAGGGGGATTGGAATCGGAGCAGCAGCTCTCTCCCTTTGAGATAGAATCTTCCCGAGAGGGTCTCGGCCTTCGGATATTCAATCCTTACCTCAATCCTTCCCTTGAGATCGGTAGCGATCTCAGAACGATCCTTCACCCCTTTGAGGATTGAATCCGAGGGGAGGATAAGGAAGAGAAGGAGAATCATCGCACCAGGACCACCTTCTGCAATCTGTTTCCTGCCTTCAGGAAGAAAACCCCTGGATCAAGATCGGCAGTCCGGATTATCCCTCTCCCCTTCATAATCAGCCTCCCACAACCATCGATTAGCTCATACTCTCCTAAGCATCTTATCGATGTTCCGATTCGATAGATCGTCGGGAGGGTAGCCGATGCCAGGCCCTCCGGCTCCTCTTCAACCCCCACCCCTGATCGATAATCAGCACAGATCTCCCAGTTGTCGGTATAGCCCTGCCAGAGGAACCAGACGCGATTGTTACGGTCACAGACCGTTCGGCAGAATATCGCGGCAACATTGTCGGAGATCTTCTCCGGTTTCTGCCACCCATTCCGGTAATAGCTGTAGTAGATCTGCCAGCTCCCATCCCGATCACTCTGCCAGGAAACCCAGGGGTGGTCAGACTGATCGACCGCCACCGAAGGGAGGAGATCCTCACCTGGATCATCAGTAATCGGTTTGGGATCAGACCAGGAGTTCCCATCATAACGGGAATAGTAGAGATCCCCAGTCCCATTATCGGTGCTGTGCCAGATGAGCCAGATCAGGGAATCGGCCGCAGCAGCAGGATGGTAGGCCCGGATCTGTCCCTTTGATATCGGACCGACCTCAACCCAGCCGTTGTCAAAGTAACTGGCATAGATCTCAGAGCCGGGGAATCCGGATCGCTCATAGAATACCCAGACCCGACCATCCCGATCCACTACCGGCTCTGGATCGAACTCATCCTGAGCGGTGTTGGTGACCCGGGCCGGTGGTGACCAGCTTGTGGTATAGGTGGCATAATAGATATTGGAGTTGACATCCCGCCGAGACTGCCAGAAGAGCCAGATCTTACCGGTCGGATCGGTCACGGCCCGGGCCCGGAAGTCATAGCTCGGATCAGAGCTGATCTTAGAGGGTGTTGACCAGCCATTGGTATAGATCGAATACTTGAGATCATATCCGCCTCCACCATAAGAGGCCCAGATCGCAATCGGTCGACCATTTTGATCCTGGGTAATGGTTGGTGTGTAATCCCAGTAGACATAGGGGCCGATCGGGAGGGGCTGGGACCAGTGGTCGGTATAGAAGGCGGAGTAGATGTCACACCGGCCATTGGTCTGTGAACGGCCCGATTCCCAGACCACCCAGAGGGTATCCCCGATGACACCAACGATCGGTTTGCCATCAGACTCCGGATCCGGTGCCACCACCTCACTTTTCCCATCTCGGGGTTGAGGGATGAATCTTTCACCATCGCTCATCATCGGTTTTAAGGTCGGATCGCCCAGGATGTTGAGGCCATAGAACCAGCCCCAGCTCGACTCGCCATGACGGATGAACCAATACTTGAAGGCATCACCGATATTCTTGCCCTGACCGAGAGGCTGATAGAAGTCATAAAAATAGAGCATTGAGCCGGTCTTGGCCGAACCGACAACGGCAAGGCCATTCTGGGAATGGAAGATATACCAGTTGCCATTATTATTCTCCTCAACAAATCTTGTTCCGGAGCAGGCAAAGAGGTTTAGGAAATGGGCGACCGGTTCTATATAGAAGATCTCATAGTTGAAGACGGTCCCGGCATATCCACCAGGGATCTTGAAGGTATGGCCCCAGGGGGAGGAGTGGCTGCAGAGGTGGATCCACTCATAGCCATTTAACAGATGGCTCCGGTAGTTCCTCGCCGTCGTCTGGTTGTCATTGTTGACCACGGTCACCGAGGGGTAGACGAGGTCGGTATAACAGGTGGTCCAGTAGGACCAGTCATCGTCAACAAAGCTTAAGGCCCGATGGGGTAGCGGGAGGTTTCCGGTCCGGTAGGAGTGGTTCTTATCGAAGTATCGTTTATAGAGGTTGATCTCATCAGAGAGATGGAGCCGTCCGGCGTAGATCCGACCCACCCAGATCTCGGGCTGGACATCCCCGGTATGATTATCATAAAGGCCATCGTTATCGCTATCGATCCAGTTGCCATCTAAGTCCATAAAATAGAGTTCGATCGGAAACTCCTCCCAGCTCCCGAACTCATCATCCTCAAACCAGGCCACCGGAAGCTCCCCGATGAAAATTGCCCCTTTAAGTTCACCGATCGAAGCGAGGTGCGATCTCAGGGCCTGGGCAGTGATCGATGAGGTGGTATCGACCTGAACCTGATAACCCTCAGCATTCAGGTCGCTGGCAAATCGGTTGATCCTGGCTTCAATCTCCTGATAGGTTTTGCTGTTTACAATCAGTGCTACCTTATCCCCCCTGCCATCGAGCTGAAAGGCGGTGGCAATCCCCTTATCGATGAAATGGTGCTCTTTCTGCCACTTGTGATAGGTAACCGGTTCCCTTCCTAAGGGATCGATCCACCGGGTCAGGACAACTCCGGTGATGAAGATAATCATAAGCATAAGCTCCCCCTACTCGACGGAGAGGTTAAGGATCTCGGTGATATCCATAACCTTGATCTCCAGATCCATCGATTTCAATGTCTCCTCGAACATCTGGAGGCAGTAGGGACAGGCGACCGCAATCACCTCGGCTCCGGTGGCGACAATCTGTCGGATCCGATAGTCGCAGAGCCGCTCATCCTTGGACCACTCATACCAGAGGCCCAGTGACCCGCCACCACAGCAGATACTGTAGCCACGATTGAAATAAGGCACTTCCAGCAACTCAAGCCCCGGGATACTCATCAATACCCTTCTCGGCTCCTCATAGATACCGAGCTGTCTGCCCAAGGTGCAGGGATCATGATAGACGACCTTCCGCTCAAATGGTTGGGTCGGTCTGAGTCGTCCCGATTGGATCAACTGATCCAGCAACTGGGTAATGTGATAGGTCTCAACCGGTAGCTGGTAATATCGCTCGAAGGCGAGCTGGCAGTGGGGGGAGGAGGTGATAATCCGCTTCACCCCCCGTTCGGTGTAGACCTCCCGATTTCTCCGCATCAGATCCTGGAAGACCGACTCTGCCCCGATCCTGCGGACCGCCTCACCACAGCAGCTCTCATCTGGACCGAGTGTCCCGAAGGAGACGCCGGCCTTCATCAACAATCTGCTGGTTGCCCGAGCGACCTCTTTTCCCCTCCGGTCATAGGCCGGAATACAGCAGGGGCTGTAGAGGTATTCATGATTGGAATCGAAGCTGGGAACCCCGATCTCTACCGCCCAGTTGCCCCGTTTTGATGGTGGCTCACCGAGCGGATTGCCGGTGCTCTTGAGCCGGCTCACCACATCCTTATACTCGCCTGGATAGGAGCCATACTCGACCAGTATCCTCCGCACCGCCCGGAGGATCTCGGCGATATTGACACCACGGGGACACTCATAAAGACAGCTCTCACATCCAACGCAGCGGAAGATGTCGGCCGTCTCCCGCTCCAGTTCTTCTTTCCCTTCACCGGCGATAATATCGCCGACCTTTATCGCCTGAGGATAACGGAAGACCGGGTATTCCACTTCAGCGAGGAGATTCCAGGGACAGGCGGGCATACACCTTCCACACTGATAGCACTTCTGGATATCCCCACCCCCATATTCGATGATGGTCTGCTGGATCTCGGGATCGAGCCGGATCAATTTCTCCACCCCTCCCCCTTAGAGATTCCAGACCACCTTCCCGATCCGGCCGAATCGGATGTTGGCCGGATTGAGGTGGCCGATGATCTGTTCGATAAGCGGAAGGTTGCCAGGGACGTTGGCGGAGAAGTAGAGGATCACCGGTTTTCCCTTCAGATACCTTCTCGGCAGTGGCCCCCAGAATCGGGAGTCGAAGGAGAAGTCACGATTGTCGCCGAGGAGGAGGAAGTTTCCTTCCGGAACAACAACCGGTCCAAAATTGTCCCTCACCATATTACCATAGTCGATCAGTCGCCGCTCAACCCAGAGCTTCTGGAATCGCTCCGGTGGTATATCAAGACCGGGAATAATCCTGGGATCACGGTGGATGGCATAGGGTTCATCAAGCCTTTGATGATTGACATAAACGACCTTATCTTTGATCTCGACCGTGTCACCGGGCAGGCCGATACACCTTTTGACAAAATCCTTATTCTCAAATGGAAACCGGAAGACGACGATCTCCCCCCGTTTGGGATCTCGACCCGGAATCAGGGTAATCGAACTCCAGGGAAGCTTGAGACCGAAGACGAGCCGATTGACCAGGAGAAAATCGCCGATGAGCAAGGTGTTGATCATCGAACCGGTCGGTATCCGGTAGGCGGTCACCACCGTCTCCCTTAAGAAGATGACTACAACGATCACCTGAACCCAGGTGATGAGCTCCCTCTTTACCTTCTCACTCATCTTCCGGCCGCAAGCCTTTCGGCCAGAAACTCAGGAAGCCCGGCCTTCCTGATCTTCTCCTGCGCAGTCTCGATATCGTACTCCAATCTTCTGATCTCAATCCGATCCCCTTCGATGGTGGCAAAACTCGCCCTGGGATCGCCATCCCGGGGCTGACCGACACTGCCGATATTGATGATGTAGCGGTGGTTCGGCTCGACATTAACCCCGGTTCCATAAATCTTCAGTTCATCATCGACAATCACCGGGACATGGGAATGGCCGATGAAACAGACCGGTTCACCAAAGGCCTGGAACTCCTCTTCAAACTGCTCCCGCTCGAAGAGATAGAGCCACTCCTCGGGTCGGGATGGACTGGAATGGACCAGAAGATACTGGTCCGCCTTGAGCTTCAGACCGAGTCGATCGAGGAATTCGCGATTCTCACCGCTCAACTCCCTCCTGGTCCAGAGCACCGCCTCCTTGGCCACCGGATTGAAGTAGGTGATATCGGTCTTATCCAGGACTGCCCAGTCGTGGTTACCAGCGATCACAAGCTCGCACCTCTCTCTCACTATTTCGCAGCAACGGTTGGGATCGGCCCCGTAGCCGACGACATCACCGAGACACCAGATCCTCTCCACCCCCAATCGATCGATCTCCTCCATAACCCGGTTGAGGGCCTCAAGATTGGAATGGATATCGGAAATGAGGGCGATCATCCTATCCTTTTCCTCACCGCATCGAGAACACCGTTGACAAACCGGTAGGAATCTGTTCCACCGAACTCCTTGGCCAGCCGGATCGCCTCATCGATAACCGCCTGATAGGGGATCTTATCCTCGAGCAGTTCAAAGACCCCAATCCTTAAGATCGCCTGATCAATGAGGGAGAGCCTATCCATATCCCAGTTCTTGAGCTGTTCTGTGATGAGTCTGTCGATCCGATCGAGATTTTGCTCCACCCCGCTGACGATCTCCCGGGCAAACCGGGCCACCGGTTCCGGAATCTGGTCACGAGTGATGATGTCAGCAAGGGCCTGATCAGGATCCTCCTTGGTATTGGCAAAGCGGTAGATCGCCTCCAAGGCAACCTTCCGGCCCCGATGGCGCATCAGATCTTATCACAGAGGTTGACCATCTCCAGGGCCGAGAGGGCAGCATCAAACCCCTTATTCCCTTCCTTGGCACCGGCCCGATCGATCGCCTGGTCGATATTGTCGGCGGTGATGATACCGAAACTCACCGGTATCTTCCCTTTAAGATTGATGGCCGCAATACCCTTGGCAACCTCGGCCGCAATGTAATCGAAATGGGGGGTCTCACCCCTGATCACTGCCCCCAAGCAGATAAGGCCATGATACCCCTTATCGAGCAGGCGGTTGGCAACGAATGGGATCTCATAGGAGCCCGGAGTCCAGAAGACCTCGATATCCTCATCCGCAACACCGTGGCGAATGAGACAGTCGATTGCCCCCTCAAGTAGCCTTTTGGAGATGATCTCATTGAATCGCGAAACGATGATCGCAAAACGTTTACCCTTACCAAGTAATCCCGCCTTCGTTTCCTTCATCCTTTCCTCCTTCGCCGCCTCCTCCCCTCAACCTCCCCGATCAGATGTCCCAATCGATCCCGCTTGGTAAGGAGATAGCCGAGATTCTCTGGTCTCGGCTTGACCACAATCGGGACCCTTTCGGTGACCTTCAATCCGTAGCCCTCAAGACCGACAATCTTTCTGGGATTGTTGGTAATGAGCCTGATGGTGGAAAGTCCGAGATCGCAGAGGATCTGGGCCCCAACCCCGTAATCCCTGAGATCGGGTGGTAGACCCAAGGCGAGATTGGCCTCCACCGTATCAAACCCCTCATCCTGGAGCACATAGGCCTTCAGTTTGTTCAGAAGCCCGATCCCTCTCCCCTCCTGTCTCATATAGAGGAGGACACCCAGACCTTCCTTATTGATCATCTTCATCGCCTTGGCAATCTGATCACCGCAGTCACAGCGGAGGGAACCGAAGACATCGCCGGTCAAGCACTGAGAATGGACCCGGACCAGGACATTCTTCTTGCCCGCAACATCCCCTTTGACCAGGGCGAGATGGTGGTAGTGTTCGATGATGTCCTCATAGACATAGAGGGTAAATTCACCATACCGGGTCGGAAGCCTTGTCTTGAGGATCCTCTCCACCAGTTTCTCCCGTTTCCTCCGATATTCGATCAGATCCTGGATCGTAATCAGCTTGAGTTTGAACCGTCGGGCGATCCGCTTCAGCTTGGGCAATCGAGCCATCTTGCCATCCTCATCCATGATCTCGACCAGAACCCCGGCCGGTTTCAGCCCGGCCAGGCGGGCAAGATCGACGGCCGCCTCAGTATGGCCCGCCCTCCTGAGCACCCCGCCTTCGGCCGCCCGGAGGGGGAAGACATGGCCGGGACGGGCAAAATCCTCCGGTCGGGAGGTGGGATCGAGGACCTTCTTTATCGTCAGGGCACGATCATAGGCCGAGATCCCGGTGGTGGTCCCATGGACATAATCGATCGCCACTGCAAAAGGGGTTCCCATCTTGGAGGTGTTCTCAGGAACCATCGCCGGAATCTTCAACTCATCAAGCCGTTTGCCCTCAATCGGCATACAGATGAGTCCCCGACCATGCTTGGCCATGAAGTTGATCATCTCCGGGGTCACCTTTTCCGCGGCACCAATAAAATCGCCCTCGTTCTCGCGATCCTCGTCGTCGACGACGATGACCAGCTTTCCCTCTCTCAGATCCTTAAGGGCATCCTCAATCGAGTCGAAGACGGACATTGATTAAATATACCAAATCGGACCACCCTGTCAACCCAACCGGTTTCGGCTCCGGAGTTGACCACTCTTAAGGAAAAAAATAGAATCAGAAAAAGGAGGTGGAGATGGAGATTCCAGAGGGTGTCGCAAATGAGATAGCGAGCTATGCGGAGAGATCATCACCATGGATGAAATTTTTGGGGGTCCTGAGTATTATCAGCGGGATTATCGCCGCATTTACCATCGTGGGAATCGTCATCGCCTGGCTGCCGATCTGGATGGGGGTTCTGCTCTTTCAGGCCGGTTCATTCGCCAAAAAGGCGAAAGAGGAGAATAAGGGCGAGCATCTTGCAGGGATGATGAAGAAACTGAAGACCTTCTTCCTCATCGACACGATCACGGTCATCATCTCCATCGTCTTCGCACTCATTGCCATCGCTCTTGGCATCCTCGGAGGTCTCGGTGGTATGAGGGGGTTCGGAGGATAAGGCTTTTTATACCCCGAACCTGAAGGCAACCGCCCGGATGATGATATAGATATGAATGACAAAACCGATCCCGAGGGCGATGATCCAGAAGGGAGAAGGGCGGACCGCCCTCAAAATCCCGGATCGGTAGCAGATAATCGCTCCAAAGAAGGTCGCCCCCATCGAGACAACCAAGGAGACGAAGGAGAGCATCGCGGCAAAGAGGACATAGGTGAACGGACTGGCACCGGGGACAAAATACTGGAGACCGATGAGCACAAAGGAGGCGATGAGATAGACGAACCACCAGGTGAAGTAGATCCTCTTGATGCCCTTTCCGGTCAACCGGTAGGTGATGTCGGCATTCTGACGCACCAGTGCCTCGGCAATCGTTGCCTGGGTATTGAAGAAGAAGAGCCAGGCCATCAGGAGGAAGAGCGAGATGCCGAACTGTCCGAGCGGGGCCTCGAAGAATCGGGCCTGGAACTTGACGACATCAAAGCCCTTCGGCACCAGACCCGCCGGTCTGAGGATCGAATCGGATAATCCGACCATGATGAAGATGGTGAGGAGGCTACCCAGGAAGTAGCCGAGCCAGATCACCAGATGCGATCTCCTTATCCAGCCCTTCAGACGGGAGATGTTCTCACCGTTCTGGGACGGCACCGATCCGACCGGCTCCGGCCGGGTCTCCTTACCAAACCAGCCCGGGATCGAAACGGAATACTGTGCCATTCCCCAGCCCGCATCCTTCATCCAGTAGGTATACCAGATCAGGGTCGGTCCAGCCCCGACCCAGGCCAAGGTCGATCCCAGGACCCACCAGTCCATCCCTTCCGGTATCTCCCAGATGATGAGGTTTCTCGCCATATGCCCGATTGCGGTCGACCGGATCGAGATCACCGCACCGATGATGAGGATGATCCAGGCCAGTCCGGTCGACCAGGTGGCGAGATGCTCCAAGTACTGGCGGGCAACCTTTGAGAAGAAGATGATCAGGAAGACGATCCCGAAGGTGAGATAGGACCAGAAGACGGTTCCGAGCTTGGGATCACCGGGCCAGGCGAGCAGCTCCCTGAGGGCCGAGGCAGCAGCCGTGGCCCAGGCGGGTATGGCAAAGGCGATGAACATGAAACCGCTGATGAGGATGACCGCAAGTGGATAACCGATGACCCTACTGTTGAACTCAGCTCCGTGCTCACCTGCAACCACAGTCCAGCGGGCCATCTCCATCGCCCAGACCGTCTGGAGGAAGAGGGCGATGACCATGAGGCCGAGCCAGCCGGTCCCGAATCGGGCGGTAAGATGGGGGTAGAGGATGATCTCGCTCGTCCCGAGGCCAAGGGCGACCGTCATCATCACCGGCCCGATGTAGAGCATGAACTCCTTCCAGGGCTTTGGCCTGGGAACCTCGGCTTGGTATCTTATCTCTCTCCTGCCGATCTTATCCATGACGAATTTTACCGACGATGCCAGTACCGTCAATCACCGCAATTTTTCCGGTGTTCCACTTACAAAATCCGTTTGCAACCGGTAGCAGCGGTGGTATAATCAACGGTGGCCTGGCGACGGACTGCGGTCTTCTTGATCATCGCCATCTCCTATCTCCTCACCAACTACGGAGGAGTGAGATCACCGGATTCCGAGGTTGTCTTCCGAACTGGACTCTCTCTCGCCCGGAGATTGAGCTTTGCAGTTGAAAGACCGCTCTCCTGGAGAGGTTTTGGTCTCGCCCGGGGTAGGGATGGTCGCCTCTATTCCATCTTCGGTCCCTTAGAGTCGATCGTACTCGCTCCACTGATAAGGATCGGCGATCTCATCATCGCCTCTGGATTGATAAGAGGAGCCGACATCCGGCCAAGCCATTATATCGATCAGGGGCTGGCCGATTTCATCGGCGGGCGGACGGTAGAGAATCCAGAACCCCACCGATTGAGGTTCATCGTCAGCTACCTCTATCTCCTCATCGGTATCTTAAACTCGATTATTTTCTATCACATTGCCCGGAGATTCCTGACCGAGGCCGGGAGCCTCTTCGTGGTCACCCTCTACTCCTTGGGCACGATCGCCTGGGGCTACAGTGGCACCCTTTTCAGCGAGCCTCTAATGATCCTCTTCATCCTCGCCTCCTTTCTCCTGATCGATTCCCGACCCTTCGCATCCGGTTTCCTGCTCGGTCTCGCCACCATGACCCATATCACTGGAATCCTCTTCCTCCCCTTCTTTCTCCTCTACCTCCACCTCAAGAAAGGAAGACCGCTGGTCTATGGCTGTGGAGCTGCCATCCCCCTTATCCTGCTTTGCCTCTACAACCACCTCCGGTTCGGCAATCCATTAGAAACCGGAAGGGGAATATCAGAATATGTTTATAGTTATTTCGTCCCACCCGGTCCTGGCCTCTACGGCCTCCTATTCAGTCCGGGCAAAGGGATACTGATCTATTCACCTGCGATCATCATCGGTCTTCTCGGCTGGCGTCTTCTTCACCATAAGGATCCGATCCTCTCCTACTGTTTGATCGGCACCATCCTCCTCCGTATCCTCTTCATCGCATCCCGGAGTGACTGGCCGGGCGGATTCTGCCTCGGGCCGAGATACCTCCTCCCTCTTCTCCCCTTCCTTCTCCTTCCGACGGGATTTCTCTTCGAAAGGGTCTCCTATAAAGCGGTCCTCCTCATCCCCGCATTTATATTCATGCTTCAGCAGCTATATCTCAATCTCGGCGAGATCTTCTCCTTCTTCCATATTATGAAATTCAGACTGATCCGCTCAGGTATCGATCCCTTCCAGGGCTACCCGATCTATCTTCGCTGGGATACTGCCCCGATCTGTTCCATCCTTAAAGGTAAACCCGGCCCCTATCTCCTCACCAATCCCATTCCTTTCACCCTCATGTTAATCTCTCTCATCATCATCCTCTATTCAGAAACGGGTCAAGAAAATCGCTGAGATGGGGCTATTCGATCGGGATCAGCCCATAATAGTCGCCTGTAGCATCTTCATCCCTTGGGACCTAAAATTGGAACCTATCAACGAGCAGAAATTCCTCACCTGATCGAGCCGGGGCGATCTTTCTGGTCCGGCCAGAACCCTCATTTTAATTTGGGTTCAATCCCTCAAGGCTCATTCGTCTCGGCAATCTTCCGATCGTAAGCCAGCAGGACCGTTGCTTGATAAATCCTTATGAGATTAGCTCTTGAATGAGTGACTCAAGATCCGCAGCCTCTGCCTTCTTTCCCAATCTCTGGATAAGTTCGGCAAACTTCTCCTTCAGATCGTGGTGAGTGATCTCATCGGCGGGGATCGAAGATAGGATCCTAGTGGCCAGCTCGGTCTCAGATCTTTCGAGATAAAACTCAGCCATATAGACCAAGGCCTCTAAGCAGAGGGGTCTCGAGCCAACCTCATGAGCAATCTTGAGTGCGTGAGTAAGAAAACCGATTCCACTTCTCTCCCTGGTGGCAATTGCCCAGCAACCCAGATTGAGAAGTGAGAGGATCATCCCTCTCCTATCACCGATCTCCTGATAGATCCTGAGACTGTTCTCAAGCATCCTCTTTGCTATATCATATCTTCCTAAACGGCACAGGACATAGCCAAGGTTGTTGTTGGAGATGGCGATTCCACTCACATCCCCGATCTCCTCAAATATTATCAGACACTCCTGATATAGCCTCTCTCCCGAACGATAGTCACGCTCTTCAATCGCAATATTTCCAAGATTATTGTAAGCGAGGGCAATTCCACGCTGATAGCCGATCTTCTCACTCACTCTGATACTCTCTTGGAGATGGCCCCTGGCTTCATCAATCCTTCCCGCTACTCGGCAAACGACTCCAAGCCCATTGAGGCCGATCGCAACACTTAATAGATCACCGATCTTTCTGGAAATGTCGATTCCCTCTCGGTACAGCTCCTCAGCTTTTGTCACCTCCCCTTTTCGATAGCAGATGTTGCCCAAGGCGATCAGCCCCCGTGCCTTCTCCTCCAAAATCGATTCACGATCGAAAAGGGCCAGGGCTCGTTCAATCATGGTTTTTGCTTCATCGTAACGGGTCTGACGATAACAGAGCATACCTTCTCGTAAGAGCACACGGGCGAAAGCGGTGGGTTTACCTTTCCGCATCAATCGACCCTCGGCCCGGCGGAGCATCTCTTCACCTTCGCGAAACCAACCTTTTAAATCATAGAAACTGTAGAGGCCCTCAATTGCAGACTCAATCTCTTCGGTAAGCATATGGAGTGAGGCCCAGGCCCAGGCAGCACGGATGTTCTCAATCTCCTTGGAGATCGACTCCAAGGCCTGATGTTGATTGAAGCCGAGTAATTCTCTCCCTTTTTCTTTAAGATATTCCAGATAATACCGGGCGTGTTGATCACCAACCTTCTCCTTCTCACCGGGGAGATGAGAGAGTTTCTCATAGGCAAAATGCCTCACCAGCTCCAGCATCTCTAATCGCCCGCCTCTGCTGTGGATGAGTGATTTATTAAGCAGACTATCGAGCAGACTTTTCTCCGCCGATGCAACATTCTTTGCCGCAATAGGGTCGAATCCGCCCCGGAATATTGAAAGGCGGGAAAAGATCAGCCTCTCCTCCTCTGATAGGAGATGCCATGAGGATTCAAAAACCGCTCTGAGGCTACGATGCCGATCCGGGATCTCTCTCTGCCGAGCTTTCAGAAAATCGAGGCTCCTTTCCATTTCATCCACAATCTGTCTCGGCTTTAGAACTCCGATCCAACTCGCGGCAAGCTCGATACCCAGTGGCATCCCGTTAAGGAGACGACAGATGGTAACGATGTCCTTACGATCTTCCTTTTTAATCCGGAAATCCGGCCTGATTCTTTTGGCAGTCGTAGCGAAGAGCTTAACTGCACTATAGTTCTCGATATCCCCGGCCTCATCCGGAGGATATTCCAGTCCTGAAAGCTCAAATGGTTCCTCCTCCTTAATGTTCAACCGCTCCCTTGAAGTTATCAGCATCTTAACCTGGCCCGGCTTCTTAACAATCTCTTCAAGAAGCGGTGTGGCCGCCATCATATGTTCAAAGTTATCAATAACAAGCAACATCTTCTTATCCCCGAGATAATTGATTAGCTGAATTTCGGGATCCAGTCGGCCGAGGATGGGGAGACCGATATTGTCAGCAATAGTAAAGATGAGCGATTGGATTGAAACCGGGGTAACATCGGCAAGGGGAATGAGAAAAACCCCATCCGGATAGTCCGCCAAGCATTCTTTGGCTACTCTCAAAGCCAACCTTGTCTTACCAATTCCACCCGGACCAAGTAGGCTAAGGAGCCGACATGCTCTCTTAGCAAGATTGGAAATAATCGCGGCGATCTCATCTTCTCGACCAATGAAAGGCGTCGGCTCCGGGGGAAGATTATTGGGGGGCAAGCTCCTTAAGCTCATCGATCAATCCCTTTATCATCAGCTCCAGATCCACTCTCTTTTCTTTCATCGACCAGGCAGTGAGATTGAGTTCTTCGCCAAGTTCGGTCAGGCGATTTCTTGCTTCGTCGCTAAGGTTGGGATGAGCAAGGGCCACACTCAGAATCGTTTTCGATCTCTCTTTCAATCCCTTTTCCTTAAAGAAGTAAGCAGCGGCATAGAGAAGGTCAGCCAGGAGATATTCGGCCTTCTCTTCCTGGGCCATCTTAAAGGCCTCGAGGAGATACTCTTTGGCTTTATCATATTCCCCAATCTTACTGAGAACTTCAATCAGATTGGCAAGAACAGTTATTATTCCACCGGGAACACCGAGCTCCCTCCTCAGTTTAAGGCTTGCCTCATAGTGCTGCAGCGCCTCTTTCCAATTACCGAGAGCAAAAAGGGTGCGACCAAGATTGTTAAGACATAGTGAGATCCCTCGTCTATCCCCAATCTCTTTCAGGAGTTTCAAGCTCTCTTCATAAAGAGGTTGGGCGTCCTGATAATTCCCTTGCAGCCGCTCGATATTACCAAGATTATTGAGTGCAGCCGCAATCCCCCATTTGTCATCAAGAGCCCTTTCGATTTCAAGCCCTTCCTTATGCAACCTTTTTGCTTCTTCGTAATAACCAAGAGAGTGGTTAACCACCCCCAATTTATTATATGCTGCTGCCAAGCCGTAGAGATCGCCCACTTCTTTAAAGAGCCGGAATGACTGCTCATATAATTGTTTGGCCTCCTCATATCTTCGTTGATCAAAGGCAACATTCCCCAGATTCCCCAGGGCGATAGCAATTCCTCTTCGATCGGAAAACTTCTTCCTGAGTTCCATGGAATCTCGGAAGAAATGCTCTGCCTCTTTATAATTTCCCATCAGCCGGTGAACGGCACCGAGGTTGTTGAGGGCGAAGGCACGCTCGGAAGGAAGCCCACTTTCTTTAAAAAGAGTTAGCGCCCGCTCTAAGGCGGTCTTGGCAGCCTCAAACCGACCCAGCCTCATTAAGAAAGCACCAAGTCGGGATAACAACCGGGCCCGAAGTTGATGGTCATCGTGGAATCGATCCACAGCCTTTTCAAAAACTGCTCGACCTTCCTCAAACCAACTTCTCCGTTCATAAAACAGATGGAGAGGAACAACAAGCTTTGCAATGATCCCCCCCTTGCCCATCTTTACTCCCCAGCTCCAGGCCGCTCTGATATTCTCAATCTCCTCCCCGACCTTACTCAAGGCAACAACCTGATTCGGCCCCTCAAGTTCATCTCTTAAGTCCGATAGGAATTGTGCATAATACTGAGCATGCCTATGAAAAATCTCATCCCTCTCCTTTGTCTGATTCAACTTCGAGGTAGCAAATGCCCTTAAGACATCGAGCAACTCATAACGACCCTCTGGGATTGAGCGGACCAGTGATTTATCGGAGAGGGAAGATAGGCTCTCCAGTGAGGCATCAGCGACCGTCTCGGCAGCTTTCCGATCGAAACCACCACGGAAAACCGAGAGTCGGCAGTAGACCATCTTTTCCTCGGCAGGAAGGAGTTCATAGGAAGACTCAAAAACCGCTCTGAGACTACGATGCCGTTCCGGTAGATCCCGCAGTGAGGTCTTGAGGAAATCTAAACTCCGATCAATCTCGTAGGCAATATCAGCAGGACTAAGTATTTTGAGCCAGCCGGCGGCGAGTTCAATCCCCAATGGCATCCCAGCCACCAGTTGACAGATACGCATAAGATGAGGCCGGTCCTCATCCTTAAATTCAAATCCGGGGTTTACCCGCTTGCCATTCTGGAGGAAGAGCTGAATCGCAGGATACTCTTCAATCCGGTCCAGATCTTTTTTATCAGGGATCTCCAGCCCCTCGACAGGATAGACCCACTCGTCCTTGAGATTGAGACGCTCTCGCGAGGTGACCAGAATCTTCACCTTCTCCGTTTCACTTATTATCTCTCCCAGTAGTCCTACCGCTTCAATAACATGTTCAAAATTGTCAAGCAGGAGTAGTAATTCCTTCTCCCTCAAGTAATTCAGAAGTTGGATCTTGGGATCCTCACGGCTGTAGAAGGAAAAATGCATCGCCTCAGCGATAGTAAAGACAAGAAACTGGAGGGAAGGAATGGTAAGATGGGCGAGAGGAATAAAATACACACCGTGTTTGAACCTTTCAATAATCTCAGCGGCAACCTGAATACCCAATCGGGTCTTGCCGATCCCCCCTGGTCCCACCAATGTAAGGAGACGACAATCTCCTTTGCTCAACATCTGGACCAGCTCCGCGAGCTCCTTCCTTCTCCCAACGAATGGTGTTGGCTGAGGAGGAAGATTGTGGGGACAAGAGGAGAGGGTCCGCAAAGGAGGAAATTTCTTCAGCGGTAGTTCCGGATGGGTCAACTGGTAGATGGTCTGGGGATCACCGAGATCCTTTAACTGGTGACTGCCGAGGTCGAGTACTTCCGATCCCTCAGGTAATGGACAGGCATCCTTCACTTCCGAACTTAAGATTATCTGACCACCCCAGGCGGCATCAAGCATTCGAAAGCTCCGGATCACGGCTGGCCCAAAGTAATCACCAGCTCTCTCTTCAGCCTCACCGGCATGGATGGCGATTCGGACTCTCAGCTCTCCAATCTCGCCCCACTTCTCACTGCAGATTCTTTTCTGGATGTCAATCGCACATCCTAAGGGATCACCGGCTTCAAAGATGGCGAAGAAACCGTCTCCGGTATGCTTTATCACCCTCCCCCCAAATTGGCGAATCGCACTCTCAACGATCTGATCGTGTCGGCTGAGGACTTCACCCATTCTATCTTTATACTTTAACCATTTCTCCGTCGAGCCCTCAATATCGGTTACAAAAAATATCATTTCATTTAATAATAGCTCAGGTTTTCGATTTTGTAAATTTTACATTTTCCATGATCAGCCCGATCATGATGGAAAAGAAGATCATGGTGCCGGTCAGGAGGATCGTATACTTCAGCCCGAAGTAGAGAATAAGGAGAGGTAGAAGCGCAGGTTTTATCGCCCGATTGTAAAGGAAAGCGGCGATGAACCCATCGCTTACTCCCTGCTCCTTTATCCCTTTAAGCATCGGTAACCAGAGATAAAGAGGGCCGGTTGAGATGATTCCACCCAGAATGGCAAAGAGCCAGCGCTTGATGCCGGCACTACGGGCGAGATAGCGGTTGATCACCTTCGGAGTGACGAGATAATTGACGAAAAACATGAAGAGAAAGACGAGAATAAAGACACCTCCGATCCGGGCCAGAATCCGGAGTGAGAATTCAAACCCCAAGATAGCCAACCGATTACCGGTGAGATAGAGAATAAAATAGAGGAGGGCAACTGCTATCAAGAAATAGAGCCGTCTCATAAGAGACTCAGAAGAAAAACGGTAACTATCGCGACCAAGATTGAGAAGAGAAAACCGAAAAGGTTCCTCAGCAGGGCAAACCTCCGACCCAAATACATCGCCTCAACTGGGAGTTGAACTACCCCAACCGTAACCCAGGCGACCAGAAATGCAGTCACCGCCACCAGACTCACCCCTTGGCGGAGGAACTCACCACCCAGAACATAGCTTGTCACCGGATTTCCGGCCAGGATACTGCCCAGGAGACTACCGAGAATCGAATCGATCACCGGCTGTTTACGGAAAACTGCGATGTAGACCGAACGGGGTAGTAGGGCCTGAAAGAGCCCAATTAGAAAGACGACGCCAAAGAGCATCGGGAGGAAGGATAGGATCTGCCTTACTGTCTTACTTAAGGCCCTCTTCATCACAAGATTACCGCCAGGGTCGACCAGCTAAAATTCCGCTCCGCCCGCCCTGGATGTCCGTCGAATGGATCGTAGAACTCGCAGAATCCGAACCGCTCGATAAGATCCAGGGTCTTCCTCTTCAGCCTCTGATAGAGTTCAATCTCACCATGTCTCAGTAATCCCTTAGCGATGAACCAGTTGGTATTGATCCAAGTTGTCCCCCGCCAGATCCTCCTGGTATTGGTAAGAGGACCGAAGGCCTTCTCATTCTTGGCCACTGAAGGGATCGGATAGGGGAGCCAGAACTCCTCTTCATCGGTAATATGGTCGATAAGTCTTGTAACATACCTCTTGGGAAGATCAAGGGTAATGGGGAGAAGGGATGAGATCGTCTTTATCCGTACCGGAATCTCTTTGCCTTCACGGTGATAGCATCCGTAAAATATCCCATCCTCCTCATCCCACATCTTCTCGATAATCGTATCCCGCACCCTCTGATACTCCTCTTCATATCCTCTCGCTTTCTTTGCATCAACCCCTTTCCAGATTCTTCCCAGTGCCTCCAGTGAAAGGGCATGGATTGTATTGAAGCCAACATCCTCAAAATCGAAAATTGCAAGTGGAAAGATCTCCTCCAGCTTCCATTCGAGCCGATGATATACCTCAAGCATCCGGTTGATCTTCTGTTTCAATCTTCTTGGGGAGTGATCGATTACGTCGAGAGGGATGTCGAACTGAGGAGCGAAGTCCATTCCCGATTCCATCGGTGTTATGATCGAGATAAGTCCGTCCCGATCCGGATCACGTTTTTTCTTAAGATAGTTAAAGTATTGCTCGACCTTGAGCAAGATTGGGAAGAGATCGGCAGTTTTATGGTCAGCCTGATGGATCGCCTCTAAGGCAAGTCCGATCACTGGAGGCTGGATCTCGGCGGTGATGAATTTTATTCGGGGATGGCGCTCTCGCTTCCACCACCAGAAAAAGGGGAGGAAATCGAGAATCCGCCACTTCCAGAAGATCAGGTGGGGAATAAAACCATCAGCCTGCTGGACCGAAAGTAGGGAGGCAAGCTCCCGCCAGGCCCATTCCGGTCTGAATTGAGACATGACAATGATGTGAAAACAGGAATCCCAGAACCACTGGTGGTGGTGGATCGGATCTGGGGCAATATAAAAATAGCTCCGCTGCAGATTGGGACTGTATCCCTCCTTCTTATTCCCCTCCAGCACCTTAAGGGCTCTCTTTTCCAAATCCATTACCGGATCAGAACTACCTTACTCTTCTTCTCACCGGTGAGAATAAAATAGATTCCCGGGCGCGCCATCTTATCCACTCGTCGACCCAACAGATCATAGATGCCCGGTTCTATCTCAACCTCCGATCTTGAATCCCCTTCGGCAATAGAAATCTCATGATCGAGGTTGCCATAAATATCATAATCGCCTCCCCGATACTCCATCCATACTCCTAAGAGCCTGCCTCCACCACTGGTAATGGCCGGATTTTCCCGCTGATAAGGTGTGAGGGATGAGAGGGGAAAGCTGGCTCCGATCAGCTGTCCACTCCTGTCGAGCCAGCGGGCCATAATGGTCCCCTCCTGATCCCAGACCACCAGAAAATAGTTGCCGCTCCTAATCACCTGGGGATCACTCTGGAATTCATTCCCAGTAGCGATATCGATCACCGAACCGATGAGACTACCATCCCTGGCAACGAGTTGGCCCAAGATATCCTCATCACCTTGAAAGGTTGGGTCGCCCCAGACGATCAGATATCTCCCATCAAGAAAGGCTATATCAAATAGAAGGTCGTAATCGAAGGAGAGCTCCCGGATTGTAATCACATCGCCCTGAGGTCTGCAATCAGTTGTGATGAAACGTCCAAAAAGACCATAGGGTTGTTGTGTCTTTTGGAGCCAGACCCCTAAGTAGCGGTGGCCATCAAAGGCAACCTTAGGTTTGGTCTCAAATGGGTGTCCAGAACCAAAGTGGATCCCGGTATCCACCACCACCCCTTCCTTCGTTACTCGACTTGCCCGAACCCGGTACTCACCGGAAAAG